>JAWVFN010000033.1:0-23091 GCA_033855935.1 Solirubrobacterales bacterium
CGACCGTCTCGAAGATCGGCGACGAGCAGCTCTTCTACCTGCAGAGCCGCGGCCTCGACGAGGAAGAGGCCTCGAAGATGATCGTCAACGGCTTCATCGAGCCGGTCACCAAGGAGCTGCCGATGGAATACGCGGTCGAGCTCAACCGGTTGATCGAGCTGCAGATGGAAGGCTCGATCGGCTAAATGCCGGTCGCCGCTCCTCCACCTCTCCCAGATCAGAAGACCAAAGGCTGGGAGTTCACCGACCTCACGGGTCTGGAGATCGACGCCTACGCGCCCGCGGAAGGCGAGGTCGAAGGGCTCGATACCGCGAGCGAATCGCTCGATGGCCCCGTTGTGATGTCCCTCGCGGCCGCCGCTGAGCAATTCCCCGAGATCGTCGAGCCGCGGCTCGGCTCGCTGGTCCCCGCGGACGACCCGTTCGTCGCCCGTAACACCGACGCCTGGACCCAGGGCGCCTTCATCTACGTCCCCAAGGGCAAGAGCCTCGACCCCGTGCAGCTCGCGGTGCGCCAGCTCGGCGACCGCTCAGGCCTCAACTGGCGCGTCCTGATCGTGCTCGAAGAGGGCGCCGAGGCCGAGGTCTGGGAGACATACACCTCCGCCGACGAGCAGCTCGAGGGCCTGTTCAACGGCGTCGTCGAGATCGTCGTCGGCGCCGGGGCGACGCTTCGCTACATCAGCCGCCAGGAGCTCTCGGATCGCAGCTGGGTGTTCGGCACACAGCGCGCCGAGGTCGACCGCGACGGCACGCTCGACTGGGTCGCGCTCGGTTTCGGCTCGGCGCACGGCAAGGTGCGGATGGAGACCCGCCTCGCCGGTGCCGGCTCGAGCGCTCGCGTCACCGGCGCCTACGCCGGCAACGGGACCCAGCACCTCGACTTCGACACCACCCAGGAGCACGCGGCCCCGAACACGACCTCGGACCTCGCCTTCCGCGGCGTGCTCACCGACTCGGCGACCGCGGTCTGGCGCGGCATGATCCGGGTCGATCCCGGGGCTCAGCAGACCGACGCCTTTCAGGAGTCGCGCAACCTGCTGCTCTCCAAGAAGTCCCACGCCGACGCGATCCCCGGCCTCGAGATCGAGGCCAACGACGTCCGCTGTACCCACGCGGCCGCCGTGGCCCAGGTCGACGCCGAGCAGCTCTACTACCTGCGCTCGCGGGGCCTCGGTGACGCCGAGGCCAAGGGGATGATCATCGACGGGTTCCTCCAGGAGCTGGTCGAGCGGCTCGCCGAAGGGCCGATCCGCGACACCGTCTCCGAGGCGCTGGAAACGCGCCTCGCCGAGCTGCTTGCTTAAGCACCCGGCTGGGTAGGATCGGAGCATGAGACGCCTGCTGATCGCAGGGGCGTTGCTGGCACTCAGCGGGGTCGGGGTCGCTCAGGCGGCGGGCGCGAGCAGCCCCTCAGACCACACAACCCTTCCGACCGGATGCGAGCGACACGGTCCCTCGGTCCGCTACAACGGCCATCGCAATCGCAAGCGGGTCGCGATCGGCTTCGACGACGGGCCGGCAGCCGACACCGGCGACTTCGTGCGGGAGCTCAAGCACCTCAAGATCCACGCGACCTTCTTCGAGATCGGCGAGCAGGTGCCCGGCAACGCCGAGGTCATGAAGAAGATCCTCGCCAGCGGCAACGAGATCGGCAATCACACGATGCACCACGTGCCCAACGCCGGCTATTCGGAGATTCACGACACCCAGCGGGCGATCAAGAACGCGACCGGGTTCACGCCATGTGTTTTCCGCCCGCCCGACGGTGTCTTCGACAGCGGAACCGTGCACGCCGCCCGCTCGCTCGACCTGACGACCGTGGTCTGGAATGTCGACCCCCGCGACTGGGCGACACCCGGGACCGACGCGATCAAGGGCAACGTCGTCGGCAACGTCAAACCCGGCTCGATCGTGGTCATGCACGACGGCGGCGGGCCTCGTGGGCAAACGCTCGCCGCCCTGCCCGGGATCGTGGCGGCGCTGCGCCACCGCGGCTACGAGTTCGTCACGGTCAGCGAGCTGCTCGGCAACAAGATGATCTACCCGGGATCCCAGCCCCAGCCCAGCCCGGGGCCTGCGCCGCCTTCGAGCTAGCACCTTGGTGCTGTTAGCCGGCGAGCTCGAAGTCGTAACGGGAGGCGATCTCGCCGATCTCCTCCGGCGTCAGCTGCCGGCCGTCCTCTGCAGCCTTCGCACCCGCCACCGCGAGCTCTCGCATGTAGCCCTCGAAGCCCGCAGGAGTGTTGAGGTTGAGGAATCTGGCCGGCTCGTCGGTCGGGTTCCAGAAGCGGTGCGGCGTCCCGGGCGCCACGCAGACGAAGCTTCCCGGGCCGAGCTCGACCTGGTCCTCTTCGACTTGGAAGGCGATCGTCCCCTCAAGGACGTAGAACATGTCGTGGATCCGCTCGTGGACGTGAAGTGGCGGGCCGGGAAATCCTGGGCCGAGTGTCGTTTCGGACATGAAGAAGCTGTCAGCGGTGGCATCGCCGACCGCGTGCAGGATGAGCGAACTCGGCCCCATCTCGAGCCGCTCGCCTTCGCCGGAGCGGTGAATCACGGCTCCCATGGCATAAGACTAGACAAGCAGCGCCGCTGCTCGCGCAAGGGAGGCGCGGTCCCGCGGAACCGCCGAGCTGCCCGCGCTCGTCCAACGGGGTCCTTCGAAACTACTCCGACAGCCCGGCGGCTTCGAGAGCTTCCGCGTGGTTCGTGTAGGACTCGGAACGATAGATCCGACCGTGGCGAAGCCATTGCACGGTAGTCCACTCGATTTTGAGGTCAAGGCCGGTGTGTCTGGCGCGACCGAGAAGGCGCGTCTTGAAGACGACGAGGTCGGCTTCGTCCGCATCGATCAGGTCGTCGATCTCGAATCGCCCTTCCTCGGCAACCTCGAAGACTCCCTCGCGCCACTCCCGAAGACCCTCGTATCCGCGGTAGGGGCCTGGCAGCGGGGACTCACGAATGTTGAACAGCTCCACCCCGGGATCGAAGAGATCCTCAGGCATAAAACCGTCACGGTTGAACCTCGCGGTCATCTCCCGCACGATCTCCACGTTCTCTTGCGACATCGCCCCGCGCAGTATCCCGCGTTGAGGCGGAGTTCCACTTCCATGGCGGAGGTTGCGGTTCCGCGGAGCCGCAGGCTCCGGCGGCGGCCTAGTTGTCCTGGCCGCGGTAGCGCGGCGGGGGGGCTCCCTCACGCCGGGACTTGCGCTGTGTACGCGCCGAGTGCAGGGTCGCGCCGAGCACGATGAACGCCGGCAGGGCGTAGAGGAACCACATGTACCAATGGCCGAGGTGGGCGAGAAGGAGCGGCACCGAACGAAGTATTGCGGAGCGCTGAGGCGGGCCCGTCAGGCGGCTTTGTGCGGTTTTCGCACAATCTTTGAGCGGCTCCGCCTCCCAACGTCCGATCGGCCACGCATGATCCACGGTCAAATAGGGCACCCGCTAGGAGGAGGTGACTTAAATGGCAATCGAGTTCTATGACGTGAAGAAGCGAGAGAAGGTTCAAATCCCCGAGTCCGACGTACAGAAGACCAAGTACGAGAAACCGGGCAAGGACGGCAAGATGAACACCCGCTACGCGTTCAAGGCCGTGAACGAGGGCACGAAGCTGACCAAGTTCGCGAGCAAGGACGATTGGGACGCTCTCGACGCGCCCGAGATTTAGAGAGCGAGCCAGCCTGTTGTTGGTCGCCGGGTCGCTCGTCGGCCTGGCGGCCTGCGGCGGCCCCCAGTTCAGCGCAGGCAGTTTTGTCAAGAAGGCCAACGCCAGCGGCGCCGGGCTGGCGCTGGGCCCGCCGCTCGGCACCTCGCAGACGGGCAAGAAGACCTATGAGGTCAGGCTGATCGTCGGGGCCGGCGCGCCGAAGCCGTCGCCCGGCGAGGAGAACGGGTTGAGCGGCTCCCTGACCGTCTATGACGACCAGAGCGCGGCCGGCAAGGGCTTCACCCAATGCCAGGCCGCGACCAGTTTGCTCTGCTACCAGGCAGGCAACGTCACCCTGGTCTTCGAGGGTTCGCAGCCGAACGTCGTCCAGCTCCGCCTCGCAGCCGCGCTCAAGAAGATGGCCGGATAGCCCTCCTCATCCGTTCCCCTGCGAGAGCAGGAACAGCCCGAACGTGGTGAAGCAGATCATCACCAGCAGCATCCAGTACTGCGAGCGGGTCGCCTCCTTCGGGTCCTTGTAGAGCGCAATCGCGCGGTCGTGGGCCATCGTCAGCCCGATCACGTGGCCGACCACCAGCGCGCCGACCTGCACGTACCAGACTGTCTTGGCGTCGATCACCGTGTAATCGATGCCGCTGTTGGCGGTCCCGAACAGGTTCGAGCCGACTCCGAGCGGGTCAGAGAGCAGATAGGTGAACTGAGCCTGCTCCTGGAAGACGAACTCGCTGAAATAGTGGGCGAGCAGGTAAGCGGCGGCGATCGGGATCAGCGTATGGCCGAACTTGCGCCGCAGCTCGCCGATCGAGCGGTCCGGATCGACGGACTGCATGCCCCAGACGCCGAGCCAGAACACGGCGCCGATGCCGGCGACGACGATGACCAGGATCAAGCTCTCGGTGATCCGGAACGCCGTCGTGGGATCGAAGCCGATGTCCTTTATGTGGCGGAACCACGAGTTGATCCAGCTGTTGAAGAGCCCCTCCTGCCCCCCGTCGAAGCTGGTGGCGCCGATCGTCGCGATCACCAGCCCGACCGAGCCGGGGACGTCGGTCCAGTGGTGGCCCGCCGCCGACAGTGACTTGCGGCGACCGAGCTTGCCGTTGCGGACCTCGAGCGGCGCCAGCTGGGAGAACATGTTCATGTAGACCGAGAAGATCTCGCCGCGCTCGAGCCAGCGATCGATGCCGAACAGCCCCATGCCGGCGAACGTGATTCCCGAGTAGACAATCACCGCGACCCCGGTCACGTGTGGGTTGAGCCCGACGGTCAGCCCGCTCGCCCCGTAGATCAGCTCGAGCCAGGCGAACGCGAGGATGCCGAGCACCGAGGGCCAGCGGCCCAGCCAATCGGGATAGGTGAGCGGAGCCGGGGCGCGCTGGCCCGCGATCAGCCGGAAGCCTTCGGAGATCCCGCGGGCGATCGTCCGCCACGGATTGAAGGCCCGGAACACGTCGCCGAACAAGACGCTGAGCGCGACCATCCCCAGCCAGAAGGTGACGAAGGCGAAGGTCAGCGAGAAGTTGCGGTCGGGGGCGTCGGTGCCGTGCAGGCCCGAGTAGATGACGAGGACGAAGAGGAAGAGGCCGGCGAACGCCGCCAGCCCCTTCGTCACCGGGTTGACGACGAGACCCCCTATCCGCTCGGATAGGGGGCGCCAGTCGTCGTCTTCGAAGCGCGGCTCGCGCCACAGGAACGAGAGCGCCGTGAACGAGATGATCAGTACCAGGGAGGCGCCCCAGGCGAAGAGCCAATCGGGGATCGGCAGGTCCTGGCGCGCGACCAGCGCGTGCGCGAGCAGCAACGGGAACGTCATGGGTTAACCGTCAGGTCGAGGATCTTCTCGTGGCGCGACTCGAGCTCAGCCTCGAAAACTCCCTCGATCGTGGCCGGGACGTTGAACGTCACCGAGCCACCGGCCGTGACGTCCTTGGGGATGTCATAGCCGTGCAGATGCACCTCATCGGCGACCGCCGAGTCCACTGTGAAGTGGATCGTCCCGCCGTGGTTGACGGTCAGGCTGGCGACCCCGCCAACCGGCTTGCCGCTCTTGTCGATCGTGATGACCAGGGGCTTGCCATTGGCTGTCGTCGTAGTCGACGAGCTGCTGTCGTTGCCCTTGAGGACGGCGAACAGCGCCACCGCGACGGCGATCACGCCAAGAACCACCAGCGCTCTTGCTCTCGATTGCATGCTGAAACCTCCTTTGACGGTTTACGGAAAGCCGGCCGCGGGAGATGTCCCGCAGCCGGTCACGCCGTCAGCGCCGGAGGCGGGCGCCGCGAGAAGCCGAAGCCGAGCGTGAGCGACTGAAGCAGCGGCGCCGCGGCCGGGCGGGCGCTGCCGAGGGCCCGCGGGGCGCGGGCCAGAGGCGCGCGCGGGCGTCGTGCGGCGATCCTCTCCTCGACCGCCTCGAGGCCGCGGACCGCGAGCCAGGTGAATACGCCGAAGAGCAGCGCCAGCGGTATGGCGGTCCAGCCGCCGTGCCCGAAGAGGCCCACGAATCCGGCCGGATGGCCGGGCGAGAGCGCTCCCTCGAGCAGCTCCTGGGTCGCGTAGGTGGCGAGCAGGACCCCGGCGTAGGCACAGATACGGGTCAGCGGGTGAGCGGGTCGGCGGCCGGGCGCACCGAAGCGGCCGGCGAGGATGGTCGCCAGCACGGCCGCGAAGCCGAGGGCGCCGAGGACGGCAGGCACTCCGCCCATGTAACCGTGGCCCTGATGGGCGAGCGCGGGGCCGGCGTCGCCGCCGTAGCCGGCGAGATATCGAAGCTGGTGCACGGCGAGGGCGCCGAGCGAGAGGACAGCGAGGCTGCGCAGGGCGGCGGTGAAGCGGGTTCCGCGGCTCATAGCGCGGCCAGTCTAGGTGTACAGGGACCTAGGGTGTGGGCTGGGTCGCGGTCGGCGTGGTCGTGGTGGGTGAGCCGCTGATCGAGGGTGCGTCGACGGCCTGCTCGCTGAAGACGAAGACGAACAGCGCCACGACGACCAGGCCGAGCACGATGCCGGCGGCGATGCCGATCATCAGGTCTCTATGGCGGTGGAGGCGGTACCTCATCTCCGCCCCGCGATTCTCTTAGACGCCGTCGAGCAGGCGCCAGTTCGCTTCGAAGGCCGCCTCGGCTGCCGCGACCACGCGGTCCTCATCCTCTTTGCCGATTGCCGCCGAGATCAGGCGCCGCGACTCCTCGGCGTGCTCGACGTCGGCGAGCTCGTGGACGCGGAAGTACTCCGTCGCCGGGCCCTCGTTGATGCCGTAGTGCTCGGCGAGGCCCTCGCGCTTGATCTTGGCGATCTCGGGCTGGCCGCTCTCGATCGCGTAGAGGTGGGCGAGCGCTTCGACGTAGTCGTTGGGAGAGGTCCACTCGCGGACGCAGTCGGCGGTCTCGGGAGTCGGCTCGGCGCCGATCGTGCCGCCCGCCGCCTCGACGAAGTCGTCCCAGAGACCGATGTGATCCTGCTCCTCGTCGGCGTGGCGGCGGAGCTCGTCGCGAGCCTCGGGCGGCGCCGTCTTAGACGCGTCGGCGCTGAGCTTGGCAATCGCCTCGGTGGCGTGGCGGTACTGCCCCGAGTAGCGTGCCAGCTCCTCGGCGCTCAGCTGCCCGTCTGACCAACGCACGTAGAACGGATGCTCGAGGACGTTGTGGCGGCCTCGGGCCTCTTCGATTCGCTCCCACACGGACTTGCTCACCGGACGTGCTCCTCTCCTTGAAGTTGGACCGAAGACAATAGCGAGCAGCCCAGCGGGGCCATTTCACATGAGACCGCCGAAAGACGACATCGCAGCGCCTCCGTTCCCGCCGGCGGCGCCGTGGAGCGACGACGAGGAACGGGTGATGGAGCGGCTCACGGCCGCG
Organism: Solirubrobacterales bacterium; assembly: GCA_033855935.1. Taxonomy (GTDB): domain Bacteria; phylum Actinomycetota; class Thermoleophilia; order Solirubrobacterales; family 70-9; genus JAWVFN01. The sequence continues at coordinate 7,530 of JAWVFN010000033.1, forward strand.
GGGCCCGTGCTCGTCCACTTCTTCGATTTCGGCCAGCTCAACGGGGTGCGCACGCTGCCCTATGTCGCGGCCTGGGACGAGCGCTACCGCGACTCGGGGCTGACCACTATCGGTGTCCACACCCCCCGCTACCCGTTCAGCGAGGACTTCGCCGCGGTCCGGGCCGCGGTCGAGCGACTCGAGATCCCCTATCCGGTGGTCGGCGACTCCGCGCGCTCGATCTGGGCCGACTACGGCTGCCAGGGCTGGCCCTCGCTGTTTCTCTGGGCGAAGGGCGGCGTGCTGCGCTGGTACCACTTCGGCGAGGGCGAATACGCGGCCACCGAGGAGGCGATCCAGGACGAGCTCGAGCTCGACGTCATCGGCGGCAGGCCGGCTCCGGTCGATCCGCTGCGACCCGGTGACGCGCCCGGGGCGAGGGTGGCGGCGCCGACGGCGGAGCTGCTGCCGGGCGGCTCTGAGAGCGAGCCGTGGCGGCCGAGCTCGGAGCAGCCGGGCCTCGAGATCGACTACGAGGCGGCGGCCGCGTTTGCGACTCTCGACGGTGACGGGGTGGTCGCCGTAACGATCGACGGCGAGCCCGCCGAGGAGATCGTCGTCGGCCACCCGGGCCTCTACCCGCTCACGGCCGAGACCGCTCACGCCCCGCACCGGATCGAGCTGCGCCCCGACCCCGGCGTGCTGGTCTACTCGGTGAGCTTTGCCGCGGGCCCTGCCTGATCCTTCTCGCTCGGCGATCTACTTACATACGCTGTGAGGCCGGTGGCCGCTTCGCCCGACACTCCGGAGGCAACCGCGAGGCGACGGGTGTGGATCGTGATCGGGGCGCTGATGCTGACGATGCTGCTGGCGGCGCTCGACCAGACGATCGTCTCGACCGCGCTGCCGACGATCGTCGGCGACCTCGGCGGGCTCAACCACCTCTCCTGGGTCGTCACCTCCTACCTGCTGGCGATCACGATCGTCACCCCTCTCTACGGCAAGCTCGGCGACCTCTACGGCCGCAAGGTCGTCCTCCAGGGAGCGCTGATCCTGTTCCTGGTCGGGTCGGGGCTCTGCGGGCAGGCGCAGGGCATGACCGAGCTGATCGCTTTCCGCGCGATCCAGGGTCTCGGCGGCGGCGGCCTGATGGTCAGCGCCCAGGCGGCGGTCGGCGACGTCGTCCCGCCGAGCGAGCGCGGCCGCTACCTGGGTCTGTTCGGTGGCGTCTTCGGCGTCGCCAGCGTCGCCGGGCCGCTGATCGGCGGCTTCTTCACCAGCCACGCGAGCTGGCGCTGGATCTTCTACATCAACATCCCGCTGGGAGTACTGGCCTTGATCGTGCTCGCGATCGCGCTGCCCAGCGTCGGCGAGCGCAAGCAGCACAAGGTCGACTACCTGGGCACGGCGCTGCTCGGCGCCTCACTCGCGTCGCTGGTGCTGTTGACGACCCTCGGGGGGGTCACCTACGCCTGGGACTCGAGCTTCGTCATCGGCCTCGGAGTCGCCTCGATCGTCGGCCTCGCCGGCTTTGTCTTCGTCGAGCACCGGGTGCCGGAGCCGGTGCTGCCGCTCGAGCTCTTCCGCAACCGGGTCTTCGTCGTCACCAGCATGGTCGGGTTCGTCGTAGGCTTCGCCCTCTTCGGCGCCCTCACCTATCTGCCGCTGTTCCAGCAGATCGTCCGCGGGCTCAGCCCCACCGCATCCGGCCTCCAGCTCGTGCCATTGATGGCGGGGCTGCTGACGAGCTCGATCGGCTCGGGACAATTGATCACGCGCACGGGGCGCTACAAGGTCTTCCCGATCATCGGCACCGCGATCAGCGCGATCGGGCTCTATCTGCTTTCGGGCCTCGATCCGCACACCGGTTCGCTCGAAGCCGCCGCCTACATGCTGATCCTCGGCCTCGGCCTCGGCTTCGTGATGCAGGTCCTCGTGCTCGCGGTCCAGAACGCGGTCCCCTACTCGCAGCTCGGCATCGCCACCTCCTCCGCGACCCTGTTCCGCTCGATCGGCGGCTCGCTCGGGACCGCGATCCTCGGCGCGATCTTCTCCAACCGGCTCGCGCACGAGCTCGCCACGCAGCTCCCCCCCGGCGCGGCCTCGGGCGGCCTCGCCTCGGGTCAGATCAATCTGGCCCAGGTCTCGTCGCTGCCGGCCGCCCTCCACGATGGCTTCGTCAAGGCCTTCACCGATTCTCTCTCGACCGTGTTCTTGATCGCATCCGCCGTCGTCGCGGTGGCCTTCCTGCTGAGCTGGGCGTTGGAGGAGCGCCCCCTGCGCAAGACGATCGAGGACCGCGATGTCGGCGACGCCCTGCCGCCGCCTCAGGAAACTGACTCGCTGCGCGAGATCACGCGCGAGCTCGGCCGTCTCGTCGGCCGCGAGCGGACGCGGCGCTTCATCGAGGGCGTGATCGAGGAGGCGGAGGTCGATCTGACGCCGGCGGAGGGCTGGGTGCTCGGCAGCGCGCAGGACGGGGCGATCGCCGCCGGCGCCCTCGAGGCCCGCGACCCGGTCAACACCCCGCTGCTGCTCGAGGCGCTGGAGGGGCTCAGCGATCGCGGCTGCGTCGAGGGCACCGATCCGCCGGCGCGCCTCACCCCTTCAGGCGAGGCGGTCCGCCGGGAGTTGATGGTCGCCCGGCAGCGGAGCCTCAACCTCCTGGTCGCCGACTGGGAGCCCGAGGATCCCGAGGTCGACGCGATGATCGCCCGGCTTTGCGAGGAGCTCGGCTAGGCGCTCGAGAGCTCGGTGCGGATCTTCTTCGGCAGCATGAAGCGCACGTCCTCGTCGATCACGCTCAGCTCCTTGACCTCTTCGGCCCCGCGCTCCTCGAAGTAGGTGACGAGGCGCTCGACCAGCTCCTCGGGGGCGCTGGCGCCGGAGGTGATGCCGACGGTCTCGACTCCCTCGAGCCAGGCCTCGTCGACCTGGAGGTGGTTGTCGATCAAGTGCGAGGCGGTGCCCAGCTCGCGGGCGACCTCGACCAGTCGGTTCGAGTTCGATGAGTTGGTCGAGCCGATGACCAGAACCAGATCGCAGTGGTTCGCCAGCTCCTTGACCGCCATCTGGCGGTTGGTCGTCGCGTAACAGATGTCGTCGGTGCGGGGCCCGGTTATCTCGGGGAACTTCTGCTTGAGGCGGTCGATGATCTCAGTCGTCTCGTCGACCGAGAGCGTGGTCTGGGTGATGTAGGCGACCTTGCTCGGGTCGGGCAGCTCGAGCTCGTCGACGTCGGCGACGGTCTGGACGAGGACGATGCTGTCCGGCGCCTCGCCGGTCGTGCCCTCGACCTCCTCGTGGCCCTCGTGGCCGACGAGGACGATCGTGTAGCCCTGCTCGGCGAACTTGACCGCTTCGACGTGGACCTTGGTCACCAGCGGGCAGGTCGCGTCGATCGTGCGCAGGCTGCGCTTGGCGGCGTTCTCGTGGACGCTCGGCGCCACGCCGTGGGCGGAGAAGACGACCATCTCTCCCTCGGGAACCTCGTTCTCCTGATCGACGAAGATCGCGCCACGCTCGGTCAACTGCTCGACCACGTGCTTGTTGTGGACGATCTCCTTGCGGACGTAGATCGGCGCTCCGTGAAGTTCGAGCGCATGCTCGACCGTCTGCACGGCGCGGTCGACGCCGGCGCAATATCCGCGCGGCGCGGCGAGCAGGACCCGCTTCGGGGCCCTCGTCTTCTCAGTCACGGAGGACACGCACGCACAGGTTAGGGAATGGGTCGTTTAGGGTTAGCGGTCTTGGCTCCACAGCACATGGACAGATTGACCGCCGTCGACGCGTCGTTTTTGAGCAACGAGCACTCCTGCAGCCACATGCACATCGGCGGCGTTCTGATCTTCGAGGGCCCGCCGCCGCGCTACACCGACTTCGTCGACCACGTGCGCAGCCGGCTGCACCTGGTGCCGCGCTACCGCCAGAAGCTCGCCTTCCCGCCGGCCCAGACCGGGCGCCCGTTCTGGATCGACGACCCCGACTTCAACCTCGAGTACCACATCCGTCACTCGGCGTTGCCGGCGCCGGGCTCGGAGGAGCAGCTCCGCAACATCACCGGCCGGCTCTTCTCCCAGCAGCTCGACCGCTCGAAGCCGTTGTGGGAGATCTGGCTGGTCCAGGGGCTCGAGAAGAACCGCTTCGCGCTCGTGATCAAGACCCACCATGCGGTGATCGACGGGATCTCCGGCATCGACATCTCGACGGTGCTCTTCGACCTCAAGCCCGTGCCCGACCCGGTCGAGCCCGAGCACGAGTGGGTCCCGAGGCCGAGCCCGTCCTCCGCGACGCTCGCCGCTCTGGGGGCGATGGACCTCGCCCTCGCGCCGTGGAAGATGGCGGGGCGGCTGACGCGGGCGGCGCGACACCCGGCGAACACAGTCCGCGACGCGGCCGAGGCCGCCGAGGGCATCGGCGAAATCGCCTGGGCGATGGTCGACAAGGCGCCCGAGGTGCCGCTCAACGTCGAGATCGGCTCGCACCGCCGCTTCACCTGGGCGCGTTGCCGGCTCGAGGACTTCAAGGAGATCAAGGACGCGCTCGGCGGCACCGTCAACGACGTCGTGCTCACCGTCGTCTCCGGGGCGCTGCGCAACTGGCTGCGCCGGCGCGGCCTGCGTACCGAGGGGCTCGAGCTGCGGGCCCTGGTGCCAGTCTCGATCCGCGGCGAGGGCAGCCAGGGCGAGATGGGCAACCAGCTCGCCGCCCTGCGCGGCCCGCTGCCGGTCTACGTCGACGACCCCGTGCGCCGCCTGGCGGTCGTCAGCGCCGAGATGGACGACCTCAAGGAGTCGAAGCAGGCCCTCGGCGCCGAGGTGATCGCCCGCATGAACGACTTCGCCCCCCCCACCCTCCTCGCCCAGGCGGCGCGGATCAACTTCTCCACCCGGCTCTTCAACATGATCGTCACCAACGTCCCCGGGCCACAGCTGCCGCTCTATGTGCTCGGCCGCGAGCTGCAGGACGCGATCCCGGTGGCGTTCCTGCCCGAGTCACACGCGCTCGCGATCGGGATCATGAGCTACAACGGCGGCATCAACTTCGGGCTGATCGCCGACTACGACTCGATGGAAGACGTCGAGGTCGTCGCCGAGGGCATCTCGGCCTCCGTCGCCGAGCTGCTCGACGCGGCGCGCTCGGGCGCCCCCGCCGAAGTCGGCGCCCGCGCGAGCTAACGGCGGCGCGCCGGCCGCTTGACCAGGGTGGTCGAGTCGGGCCGGGCGGGCGCCGCCTCGCGATTGCCGGCCTTGTCCACGGCGAGCGAGTAGAACCTGTACTTGACGCCCCGCTTTCCCTTGAAGGTGATGCTGCGCTTGCTCGTCTTGTCGAGCAGTGCATAGTCGCCGTGGCCCTTGGCGACGAAGACGCTGACGCTGTCGATGCCCGATGGGGTGTTGCCGAAGGGGTCGGCGTCTGAGGCGTCGATCCGCAGCTTGATCGCGGGCGTGCGGGTGCGCTTCTTGCTCTTGACGCTCGAAGTGGGCGGGCTGAAGTCGCGCCCGGTGGCGACGCCGACGGCCGTGCCGGCGTCGATCACCCCCCAGCCGAGCGGATCCCCCCACTTGCCGCCATTGCTCGCGGTCAGCTTGATCGTGCGGATCACCTGGCTCGGCGCCATTCCCGGGTTCGCCGAGCGGATCAGGGCAACGAGTCCAGAGACCTGGGGCGTCGCCATGCTCGTCCCGAACAGGTAGCCGAACCTGTTGTCGCCGCCGAAGCTCGTTCGCGGGCACGGCGACGCGGGGCAGGTGCCTTCGCGGCTCGTCGTGTTGGCGGGCCAGGTCGAGAAGATCCCCGGCAAGCCATTGGGGTGACCCGGGGCCGGGAGCGCGCTCGAGTCGCCGTAGGCGGCGACGGAGACGCCGGTGCCGTGGCCGGCCAGGCCCGCTACGGGGTCGTTTGCGTTCGTACCGTCGTACTTGGCCATGGTCACGACCAGGCCCTTGCCGAAGTATTGGTCGGGCGCGGTGCCCGCGGGCTGGACGTAGCCGGCGGGATAGCCCTGGGCCTGGGCGCCGCCGCATGAATCGCCGGGGTTGGTCGCCGCGACGACTGGGATCGATCCCGCCGCCCAGGCCTGGTCGAGCGCGGTCTTCAGCGCGTTGTCGGGGCCGCACCCGCCGAGGCTGAGGTTGATCACCGCGGCGCCCCTCGCCGCCGCGTCCGTGATCCCGGCGACCACCGAGGCCTCGTCGAGGCTGTTGCCGCTGACCTTGAGCTTCTCGACGATCAGCGGGCAGTCGAAGCCGGCCGAGGCGACGCCGTAGCCGTTGTCGGAGTTGCCACAGGCGAGCCCGGCGACGTGTGTGCCGTGGCCGTTCTGGTCGGTCTGCGGGCCGTTGAGGATGTCCAGCGGGTCCTGGTCGACCGCGGCGGCGACCTGGCTCAGGTCGGGGCTGGTCGCGGAGACGCCGGTGTCGACGATCGCGACCTTGGCGCCGGCGCCATGGGAGATCGCCCACGCGGTCTCGAAGTTCGCCTTGCGCAGGTTCCACTGGAAGCGGTCGCCGTTTGGCGGAAACGGTGCGTTCAGCGAGTCGAAGGCCGAGTAAGCCGGATCGTTGGGGATGTAGCCGCGCAGCTCGCGGTAGTACTCGGTGTCGACGCGCTTGACCGCTGGGTCGGCGATCAGCGCCGAGCGCAGCTGGTCGACGCTCTCCCCGGGCGCCGGGCGAACGGCGGCGAGTGCAGCGAGCGGGACCCCTTGCTCGACGTCGTAGCGCTCGCCAAGCCGGGCGATCAGCGCCCGGGCGTCGCCGGCGCGGTCGCTTCGCACGGCGCTCGAGTCGGCTCCACGCCCGGCGAGAGGGCCCGGCGTGTCGAGCTCGGCGAGCAGGCGCCCGGTCGGATGCGGAGAATCGACGGCGGCGGGAGCGCGGCTCGCGGCCTCGGTCGAAGCCGCGCCGATCGCGAGAGCGCAGGCAAAGACCACGGTGGCTGTGGCGGTGCTGATTCTCATCCCTGGTACGAAGAGACTCTAGGCTCCTCGGCCCGTGTCGGCCTCAGTCCAGATCGGCCTCTTGCTCGCCGTGGCGACCGCGCTCGCCTCGATCGTCGGCTTTCTCTACAAGCACCGGGGCGCCGTCGCCTCGCCGCCCGTGGACTGGCAGCGCCCGGTCTGGAGCTCGCTGATGCTGTTCAAGACGCCGGCTTACACGGCGGGCGTGCTGATCGCGATGGCCGGCTGGGGATTCCACGTCGGGGCGCTGGCGCTGGCGCCGATCTCGCTCGTACAGGCGACGATCGCGGGCGGCCTGGTGATGCTCACCGCGGTCGCCGACCGCTTCTTCGCCCACGAGGTCACGCGCCGCGAGTGGATCGGCGTCGGCCTCGCCGCCCTCGGCCTCGCCTTCCTCGCGGCGACCCTGAACGGAGCGGCCGAGAGCGCCCACTCCGAATACGAGGTGGGGACGCTGGCGGCGTTCGTGGCCGTCGTCGCCGGGGCGGGGCTCGCGGTCGGCGTATTCGGGCGCTCGGGGCCGCGGGCCGGCGTTCTACTCGGCGCCTCCGCCGGGCTGCTGTGGGCGGCGTCGGACACGACGATCAAGGCCGCCACCGACAAGCTCGGCGACAGCGCCGTCACGGTGCTGATCAATCCGCTGGCCGCGGTCATTCTCGTTCTGTCCCTAATCGGCCTGCTGGTCTCGGCCCGCAGCCTTCAGATCGGCCCCGCGGTGCCGGTGATCGCCGTCACCAGCGTCGCCGCCAATGCGACCACGATCGTTGCGGGACCGCTCGTCTTCGGCGACCCGCTGCCCGACGACGCCCTCGGCCTCATCGTCCGCATCCTCGCCTTCGCGCTCGTGATCACGGCGGCGGCGCTGACGCCGCCGCCACTCCGGGTTGCGGGCGAATCCCGCTAAACCCGAGTGACACTGGATCGAGGCCGAGCTGCCCCAGCGGCCTACGCGGGAATGCGCTTGTCCCAGGTCCGCCCGATCTGGCGCATCAGCGCCGGGTAGACGATCAAGTAGCGGAACGGCTTGATCAGCGCCATGTAGCCCTTGCCGAACGGGCCGCGGGGCTTGACGTACACGCCCATCTCTCCCTGGAAGCGGCCCCCGCCCCGATCGACCCAGACGAGCTGCAGCACGCCGTGGACGGTCTTGTTCGAGATCTCCGCGGCGAACTCGTCGTCGGTGAGATAGAGGGGCTCGAAGGGCAGAGAGCCGAAGTCGACATCCGCCGCGGTGCCGCGCAGATCGTCGGGCAGCCGGTCGGCCAGTGATGTCTCGTGCGTACCGGGAATCGGCAGCCGGTCCTTCGCGGCATCGTCGGCCGGAACCGAGATCCTGCCCAGCTTGAGCCACCCGCCGAGTCGGTCGCGGAGACGCCACAGGGCGCGAGCCGCCCGGGAATCCGCGTTGGCCGGATCGGAGACGGCCATCAACTCGATCGCCCTTGGAAAGTCTTCGGCGCCGCCTTCCACGGGAAGCGCCCAGGCGTCTTCGAGAATGAAGTCCGGCGCGATTTCGCGGAAGCGCCAGGGGCGAGATTCGTGTGCCGCGTTGGGAATTCGCTTGCCTTGATCCATACGCTGTCGTATGGATAATAACCGCCGCGCTTGCGTCTGTCAATACGGTGCCGTATAGATGTGACGTGGCCAAAGTGCGGACACCGCGCGAAGCATGGGTCGGCGCTGCCCTCGAGGCCCTGGCCGCGGGGGGGCCCGATGGCGTGCGGGTCGAGGCCCTGGCCAAGTCGCTGGGGGTATCCAAGGGCGGCTTCTACCACCACTTCGCAGACCGCCGGGCGCTGCTCGAGGAGATGCTCGACACCTGGGAGAAGACGATGGTCGACGACGTCATCGCGCGCGTCGAGAGTGAACCGGGCGACCCGCGAGCCAAGCTCCAGCAGCTCTTCGATCTGGCGCCGTCGGCCGACTTCGCCGTGGAGCTCGCGCTCCGCGACTGGTCGCGCCGCGACAAGGACGTCTCCAAGCGGCTGCGCCGCGTCGACAAGCGCCGCTTGGCGTGGCTGCGCTCGCTGTTCGCCCAGTTCTGTCCGGACGAGGACGACGTCGAGGCCCGCAGCACGCTGGCCTATTCGCTGATGATCGGGAGCTACTTCTTTTCAGCGCAGCACGACGGCAGGACCCGCTCCCAGATCCTCCAACTCGCGGTCGACCGGCTGTTGACATGAGCAGCCGAGAGCGCCCGGCGCTCCTCTACGACGGCGACTGCGCCTTCTGCACGAACTGCGCGCACCTGCTCGAGAGGATCGGGCCGAATGCTGAGGTCGTCCCGTGGCAGTTCAGCGATCTGGCCGAGATGGGAGTAACCGAGGAGCAGGCGGTCGACGCCGTGCAGTGGGTGGAGATCGACGGCACGATCCGCTCGGGACACGAAGCGATCGCCGCGGTGCTCAAGACCGCCGGGCGATTCTGGCGGATCGCCGGCGGCGTGCTGCTGCTGCCGGGGATCTCGTGGATCGCCGCAAAGGCCTACCGGCTGGTCGCGCGCAACCGGTACCGCCTGCCCGGAGGCACGCCGGCCTGCGCGGTCTCGCCCGAGGACCGGCGCTGAGAGGGTCTTTCACCCGGACGTATACGGTCCGGGCCGATGGCCTGGCACATCGAGCGAGAGAGCAAGCGCCTGCGGGCGCGGATTGAGAAGGGGGACCCGCTCTGGCCTGCCCAGCTCGCCGTCGCCAGCGCGATTGCGCTCCACCTCCTGCTGTCCCAGAAGGTCGTGGTCGGGCCGACGTGGGTGATACCCGCCGTCGCCGGGGTGCTCCTCATCGTGCTCATCGTTGACGGTCCGTCCCGGGCCGCCCAGCGCTCCCCCCGCCAGCGCCGCCTCACACTGGTGCTGATCGGTCTGGTGACCCTCGCCTACGTCGTCTCGCTCACGCTGCTCGTTCACTACCTGATCACCGCCGGGAAGGCGAACGGCCACAGCCTGATCGAATCGGGGCTCGTGCTCTGGGCGACCAACGTCTTGATCTTTGGCGTCTGGTACTGGGAGCTGGACCGCGGTGGGCCCGTCACCCGCTATCGCCACCCGGAGACCCTCGCGGACTTCCAGTTCCCGCAGATGGAGAACCCACTGCTGGCACCGAAGGGGTGGCGGCCCGGATTCCTCGACTATCTCTACACCGCGCTGACGAACGCCACGGCGTTCAGCCCCACCGACACGATGCCGCTGACACAGACGGCAAAGGTCTTGATGGGCGTGCAAGGGACCACTGCCCTGGTCACCGTGGGCCTGGTGGTCGCCAGGGCCGTGAATATCCTCGGTACCTAAGGGCGGGCGCTAGTACCCGAGGGCGAACTTCGCGTCCTCGGACATCATCTCCGGGGACCACGGCGGGTCGAAGACGAGCTTCGGGGAGACGCGGGTGACGCCTTCGAGATCGCCGACGAACTCGCGCATCTGCTCCGTGACCTGGGGGCCGATCGGGCAGCCGGGCGTGGTCAGCGTGAAGGTGACGAAGACCTCCTCGCCCTCGATTTCGACGCCGTAGACGAGGCCGAGCGAGACGAAGTCGAGCCCGAGTTCGGGATCGATCACCTCTTCGAGGGCCTCGAAGACGTCTTCCTCTGTGGCAGTGCTTGTGGCCATAGCCAAAGGGTACGACAACGCCTCAGCCGGGCTCCATTGGTAACTACCCTTCTGCACGTGCCCCTGCTACTCCTGATCCTCTTCATCGCGATTCCGATCGCGGAGCTCTACGTGATCATCCAGGTCGGCAACGCCATCGGTGTGCTGCCGACGATCGCGCTGCTGATCGCCGACAGCGTTCTCGGAACGCTGCTGCTTCGGCATCAGGGGCGCACGGCGTGGCGGCGCTTCATGGCGGCGCTCGAAGAGAGCCGGATGCCCCACCGCGAGGTCTTCGACGGGGCGATGGTGATCCTCGGCGGCGCCCTGCTGCTGACGCCGGGCTTCATCACCGACGTCTTCGGGATCATCTGCCTGCTGCCGCCGACCCGGGCCGTGCTCTGGCAGGTCTCGAAGCGGCTCGTCGTCAGCCGGGTCAGCTTCGGTCCGACCGTGGCCGCCGGCTACGGCCGCGCCCGCGAGCGCTACGGGCAGCCGCCCAGTGGCGGGCGGTCCCCCAGTGGCGGGCCGCGGCCCGACGACATCGTCGGCACCGCCGAGGAAGTGCCCGAGAACGGCGATAACGGGAACGCACTCCCCGAAGGCGATCGGGGCCGCAGAGAGTGAGCGACGCGGCGGTGCTCGAGTTCGCCGGCGAGGACGGCGGCGTTCACGCCTGGATCGGCCGTGGTGTGCCCGGCGTCGGCGAGGGCGAAAAGCTCGTGATCATCCGCGAGGGCGATCGGATCGTGCTCGCCGAAGCGATGACGGAGGGGGCGCCGCTGATCGAGGTGGCCGGCGCGGTCGACGACGCACCGCTCAGCGTCGGACCGGCGAAGCTGAACCTCGAGCGCAATGGCACCTCGGAGACCCTCTCGGGACGCGGCGCGCTCAGCCGGCCGCCGGCGGCCGACGGAGCCGGGCTGGCCCGCTCGATCCTCGCGCTGGGCACGGAATCGGCTTCTCTGGCGCTCCGCTCCGATCGCCCGCCGGGGGCCGACCTGGGCGCCGAGCGCACCGATGCCTGGCTGCTCGATCCTGGCGCCGAGCCGCTGCCGATCGGCGAGCCGCTGCTGTCGACCCAGTACGACCAGGCCGGCGCCGCGACCCGCGCCACGCTCGAGCTCTGGGTCGGCGATTCCGACGAGCTACCCCTGCGCGGTGCCGGCATCCGCCAAGCCGGCGTCGAGCTCGACCTCGACGGCTGGCGGTTCGAGGCCGCGTTCTACCGATGGACGATCGAGGGCGCCGAGAGCGAGGGCAGCTACATGATCTGGCGCGCCAAGTGATCAAGGCGATCGTCTCCGACTTCGGCGGCGTGCTGACAACGCCGCTGATGCAGTCGTTCCTCGCCGTCCAGGACGAGATCGGGATCTCGGTCGAGCAGTTCGGCCAGGCGATGAAGACGATCCTCGACCGCGACGGCTCCCATCCCCTGTTCGAGATGGAGGTCGGCGCGATCACCGAGGAGGAGTTCCTCGCCAAGCTCGGCGAGGCGCTCGAGCCCGAGCTCGGCCACAAGCCCGAGCTGCACCGCTTCCGCGAGATCTACTTCGAGGCGCTCGACCCCAACGAGCCGATGATCGAGCTGATGCGCGAGCTCAAGGCGCGGCCGCTGCGGATGGCGCTGCTGACCAACAACGTCAAGGAGTGGGAGCCGCTGTGGCGGACGATGCTCCCCGTCGACGAGATCTTCGAGTTCGTCGTCGACTCGGCCTTCGTCGGTCACCGCAAGCCCGACCGCGAGATCTACGACATCGTCCTCGAGCGCCTCGGTGACGGGCTCGAGCCCGAGGACCTGCTCTTCATCGACGATATCGAGCACAACGTCACCGCCGCCCGCGACTACGGCTGGAGCGCCGTCCACTACCGCGAGCCGGACCAGGCGATCGCCGAGATCCGCGCCGCGGTCGACGGCTGACGCCTTCGAAGGCTGTAACGAACCTGACATACTCGCGTTCGTGGCGGAACCCGCTGACCGGCGACTCTCCCGCAGCAACTTCCTGCGCAGGTCCGGCGGCGTGGCGGCCGCGGCAACGCTGGGGCCGGCGGCCCTCGGCGACGCCCTCGCCGAGGCCGCTAAGAAGGGCCGTCCACGCTTCCCCCATCCGAAGAACCCCGCTGAAGCCCTGGCAATCCTGAAAAAGGGCAACAAGCGCTACCGAAAGGGCAAGCTCGAGTTCCGCGACTATTCCCCGGTGGGGGAGGACATTGCCAACAACCAGAAGCCGTTCGCCGCGATCATCACCTGTGCCGACTCGCGCCTCTCCCCACCGCTGGTTTTTGATGTCGAGCGCGGCAACGTCTTCGTCTCCCGGATCGCGGGTAACAGCGTCGACACGGGAACCCTCGGCAGCACGGAATATGGGATCAAGGTCCTGGGTGTAAAGCTGGTGATGGTCCTCGGTCACAGCGACTGCGGCGCCGTCAAGTCGGCGATCTCGGTCGCCAATGGAGGCAGCTACCCGCCGGACCAGTACGGCGCGATCGGGGACGTGGTCGGGACGATCGTCCCGCCGATCAAGGCCCTCCCACCGAGCGGGCGGACCCTGCCCAAATGCATCCCCCTCACAGCCCGTACTCAAGCGGCGGACCTCGCATCACGCGGCCCGATCGTGAAGCAGGCAATCGCCGCACAGAAGATCAGGGTCGTCGCGGCGGTGTACGACATCAACACCGGCGCGGTCTCGATCCTCTAGTCCTCCCAGAACTCCTTGAGGATCTCGGCATCGCCGGCGTGACGCGGGCCGAAGGCGAGGACTTCGAGCCCGTTCTGCCCTGCCTCGAGGGCGCGGCCGACCCGAGGCGAGATGCGGATCGCGTCCATCGGACCGATCTCGATCACCTCGTCGTCGAGCTTGATCCGGCCGGTGCCCGAGAGAACGACGTAGACCTCCTCGGCCTCCTTGTGCTGGTGGGCAAACGGCTGGCGCTTGCCGGGCTGGACCGCGATCAGCGCGATCCCCGTCGATTCGGCGTCGAGGTCCTCGCGCGGAAATCGCGCCTCCTGGGAGTCGGAGAAACCGCCTTTGACGGCCGAGTCCTCGACCTCGCGCAGGTTCTTGATCGTGTAACCGCCGGTCACGGTCAACAACCTACCCAGTTCGCGATGGCTGGTTCTCGGTCTCGCGCCCCGTCCGATGCACCGCCTCGGCGACCTAGACCGGCAACAGGTTCGCCTTCTTTTTGCACTTCTTGCGGGCAGCGCCGTGCTTCTTCTTGCATTTCTTCAGCGCGGCGGCGCGGCGGCCGGTGGGCGGCGACGGGTTGACGCTCGAGTTGAAGCTCGCCGTCACGCTGTGGTTGGTGTCCATCGTCAGCTGGCAAGAGGAGCCTGCGCAGTCGCCTCCCCAGGCCGCAAAGATCGAGCCCGCCGCCGCGCTCGGCGACAGCGAGACGAGGGTGTTGTCGGGGTAAGTCTCGGCACAGTCGCCTGGGCAGCTGATTCCCGTGGCGGTCACCGTCCCCATGCCGGCGACGGACACGCTGAGCGCGTGAGGGACGATCTCGTCAGCTCCGATGTCGACGCTCGAGCCGAACGGCCGGGCGTCTCCGTCGAAGTCCGCGAGGTACGCAGGATCGTTGAGGACGACCAGCGCGTTGGAGCCGGCATCCTGGAGCGGTCCGCCCGGAACCGCGTCCCAGCCGCCCGCGACCAACCCCGTATCGCCGCCGAAGGTATTGCCGCTGCCGGAGCTGAATGTCCCGCAGGCGGCGCCGCCGTCGATGCTCGACGCCGCTCCGTGTGAGTAGCTGACGGTCATTTGGCCCACGCCGCCCGAGGTGTCGCAGAAGACGTGGAAATTACCCGTGGCAACGGTGTTGCGGACGTTTAGATGGGCCTGATCGCCGGTGTCGGCTACGACGGATATCTGCCCGAGCGCTGTGACATTGGCCACCGTCGTGTTTTCGGCCGCAACGCTGTTGTAGGTCGCGATCGCGTCCACAGAGGATCCAGCTCGCGCCACGCTGTTGACGAGCAGCCCGCCGTGCTGCACCCAGACCGTGCCGTTGCTACCGCCCGTCAAGACGCGGAACGCTCGTGCCTGACCGTCCACGGTGAGGGCGTGTCCACCGCCGTCGTTGCCGTCGACCTCGACATCGCTGAGCGATGACTGGCCGGTGAGGCCGACCGGCACGCACGTCGCCGCACCGCCGATGATTCGCGGACGCGGCAGACCGGGTGTGCCGTGGATGTTGAGCTTGTCGGTGCTGATCGCCCCGACGCAGCTCGGATCGGCTCCAACCGCGTAGTCGCCAGGCGCCAGTTGGACGTCGTTGCCGGGCTGACCCACGGTGACGGCGTGATCGAGCGTGCAGGGAGTCGATGCTGCGCAGGTCGCGTCCGTAGGGCTGCCCGCGGGAGTCGCGTAGCGGGTCTGCGCGGCGGCCGGAGCTACCGCAATCAGCGGAAGAGCAAAGGCGGCGAGGGCGAGGAGTCGGCGTCGCGTGCGCGGCAGTCCCTGGACGGACCTTGTCTCCTCAGTCATCGATTCTCCTGTTGGACCCCCGGCGCGACCCCAGGATAGGGCAGCGTCTAGTTGTCGGAGCCGATGCGGTCCCAGATGTAGAGCTGGGTCGCTTCGCGCGCCAGCTCCATCAAGCGGGGCTCGGAGAGCCACTCGAGGACCGTGTCGAGAGCGCGCTCCTCGGTGAGGCCGGCCTCGAAGGCCTCCTCGCCGCGGAATCCGGCGGCGAGCTTCAGCGCCTCGCGGCGGTTCTCGCCGAGAGAATCGAAGGCGCCCATCAGGAAGTCTTTGTTGGGGACGGGCTGACCGACCTCCATCGAGCCGTGCCAGGCGGCGAGCATCGAGATGTCGTGCTCGTCGAGCTCGGTGATCGCCTTGGCGTAGTGCGCGTCGAGCTCGTCCTCGGGGATCTCGTCGACCCAGGCGCGGATGACCTCGCCCAAAAGCTGGCGGCGGCCCTCGCGGCCGATCGAGTCGGCTATGGCGCGGATTGCATCGGCTGGATCTACGAAGCAAAGTGTCATGTGAGCCCGAAGGTAAAGTCGGTTGCGGACGGCAAAACCGACTGAC
>JAWVFN010000034.1:0-21940 GCA_033855935.1 Solirubrobacterales bacterium
GAGGTCTGCAGGCCGTAGAGCGTCGTCGCCGGCACGATCTGGAGCTTGTACGACTGACCCGCCGCCGCGCGCGAGGCGATCGGCTCGAGCGGGCGGGAGATCGTATGGGTGGCGCCGTCGAGGTTGACCGGGATCGGCGTCGCCTGGTTGCCCTGGACCTCACCGGTGGCGCTATTGACGATCTGCGCGTAGACGAAGGTCTTGGCCGGCAACGCCGTGCCCGAGTAGGTCAGGCTCAGCTGCGGGACGCCGACGACGTCGGCGGCTTGGGCCGGGCCCGGGATCGTCAGCTCAGCCGAGCCACCGGGCAGGGCCGCGGGCGTCGCGAGGATCAGCCCGCCCGAGGTCAGGACTGGGGCGATCGGCAGAACGCCGGAACCGGAGGCGCTGAGCGAGCCGTCGCTCTTCATCGGATAGTTGGCGGCCGAGCGCCAGACGTCGTCCTCGGCGAGCCATTCGAAGCGGGGTCCCGTGTCGACCGAGGTGTCGCCCTTGAGGTAGCGGTCGAGCCACTGGAGCGTGCGGTTGGCGACGTAGCCAGAAGGTCCGCCGCCGGTAAGGCAGACGCCATGGCCGCCGCAGAACCACATCATCTTCAGCGGCGCACCCGAGTGGGCCGCGAGGTCGTTGAAATTGTCGATCGACTCCTGCAGCGTGAACAGGGTGTCCGCGGTGCCCTGGGTGAGCAGGGTGGGCACGTGGATGTTCTTGACCAGAAAGCCCGGCCCCTTGTCGGCGAACCACTGGTAGTTCGCGTCAGAGACCGAGTTGGCGACACCGCCGACGATCGTGTCGTAAATGTGCGGGTCCATGTGGCCGGTCTGCGGCGGGTTGGCTAGCAGCCCAGGGAGGATCGCGCCCTCAGCGCCGGCCCCGACCAGTATCAGGCCCCAGCCGGCCTTCACGGCGCGGTCCTTGAACAGGCTCGAGGTGAGGTCGTGAGGCGTGATGTTGGGGACGATCGCGTCGACTCGCGGGTCGATCGCGGCGGTGGCGAGCTGGATGATGCCGCCGTAGCTCGAGCCGGCCATCCCGACCCGCGGGTCGCCCGGCGAATCGAGCTGCGCCTCGGGCTGGGTGGCGACGTAGTCGATCAGTGCCTGGGTATCGCGGCCCTCGACGCGATAGTCGTCGACCTCGACCGTGCCGCCGGAGGCGCCGAAGCCGCGCGGGTCCCAGGTGACGACGTTGTAGCCGTGGTTGACGAAGGCGCCGATTGGGGTGAGCCCGAAGTTCTCGAGCACCGGGTTGCTGGTGCTGTTCGGGTCCGTCTCACCGGACATGCTCCAGCCGGGGCCAACGAGCACCGTTGGCGCCTTGGCGCCTGGGGCGAGCCCGGCGGCCGGGAAGAAGTGCGCCGAGATCGGTGTTCCGTCGAACGAGGTGACGGTCACGTCGCGGGCAGAGGCGGCGGCCGGCCAAGCCAGCACGGCTAGAGCCGCGGCGACCGCGAGCAATACCCCGACGTTGGCACACCTCCTCCTCACGCGAGGCGGAATTTACCGTCTAAACGGACTGCTTGCGCCGGTAGCGGGCCAACAGCTCGCCCTCGTGCTCGAGCAGCCAGACCAGCTCGTGGCCGAGCACGCCGGGAAGCTCACCCTCGAGGATGTGTGGACCGGGCCCGCCGGCGAGCTTCGGCGCGATCGTCAGGAACAGCTCGTCGACGAGCCCTTCGCGCTGGAGCTGGGCGTGGAGGCCGGGGCCGCCCTCGCAGAGCAGCGAGCGGATCCCGCGCTCGGTGCGCAGGTAGTGGAGGGCCCAGCCGCAGTCGATCGGCGCGGGCCGGCGCACCAGCCTCACCGGCGTCTTCGTCTCCGGCGGGTCGTCGTCCGAGCAGGTGAAGATCAGCACCCGTCCGCCGCCCGAGGTGAACAATCCGGCGTCCCAGGGCAGGTCCAGCGCACCCGAGACGATCACTGCCAGCGGGTCGTGAGGCAGTCCGATCCGTTCGCGCCGGGCGCGCAGCTGCGGATCGGAGACGATGCGCCCGTAGCGCTCGGCTCGCATCGTGCCGGCGCCGATCATCACGGCGTCGACCTGGGTCCGCAGGCGCTGGAGCGTCTCGGTATCGGCCTCGTCTCCGATTGGGCCGGACTTGCCATCGATCGCGCCGTAGCCGTCGAGGGTGGTTGCGAAGTTGAGCACCGTGTAGGGGCGCTCGGCGTGGGCGAGCTCGACGAGTTTGAGGTCGGAGAGCTGCTCGGCGAGGGTGACGGTCGCCGGGTCGGGGAGCAGGCGCCTGACTTCGTGGGTCTCGCCGGGAGCGCTCACGGCTACTCGATCTCACCCAGGTGCTCGACGTTGGCGCGGTCGCCGGCGTCGGCGCTGGGCTCGGCGGCGAACCAGGCGTCGAGGATCTCGCCCAGCTCGGCCTCGGAGGTAGCGCGGAGGCTGATCGCCAGCGCGTTGGCGTCGTTCCACTTGCGTGCCCCGTCGGCGGTCTGCGCGTCGAGACAGAGCGCGGCGCGGATTCCAGCCACCTTGTTGGCGGCGATCGAGGCGCCGGTACCGGTCCAGCAGCAGACGATCGCCTGCTCGGCACGGCCCTCGGCGACGTCGCGGGCGGCCGCCTCCGACGCCCAGGCCCAATCGTCGCGCTCTTCCTCCGACAGCGCCCCATGGACGAGGGTCTCATGCCCGCGGTCGGTCAGCTGCGCGATCAGGGCGTCAGCCACGCCCACCTTTTCGTCGGCTGCAACGGCGATCTTCACGCCGAAGAGACTAGGCCGCTAGCTGTAGTCGCGCCAGCCGGTGAAGTCGCGGCCGGCGAACTCCTTGAGCGCGGCGACGTCCTTCGTGAAGCAGCCTTTGATCCGCTGCTCGGCCTCGGCGGAGAGCGCGGGCTTCGGCGCCGAGGGCTTGTCGGGATCGTGGACGACTTTCTCGACCATCCAGCGCATCGACTCCGGCAGCCGGTCGAAGTTGCGGTCGAAGGAGCGGAAGCCCGGCAGCTTGATCAGCTTCTCCATGAACTGGTACTTGTCGGACTCCTTCGCCGTCGACTTTTCCCACTCGCGGTCGAACTGCTCGGAGGTGAAGCCGGGGTCGACGCCGGCGAACTCGAACGCCCTGCGCATCGTGCCCTCGCGATCTGACTGCAGCTCCTCCTGGGTGATCACGGTGATTTGCGATTCCTCGAAGTTCTTGACGTAGGGCTGGAGTTGGAGCCAGTACTGCGAGCGGTGGACGTAGGCCGAGCACGGGTCGCACAGCACCTGCTCGATGTCGGGCCGCTCTTCGTAGCCGGCGCCGGTCGCGTGACGCCAGTGGGAGAGCATGCGGCTGATCGGGTCGCGGACCATGTAGATCAGCTTCGCGTCGGGAATGTGCTCGCGGATCCGCTCCGCCACGCCGGTGAACCGCGGCTGGTTGGTGTAGTGGGGCGAGGACTCGCCGCGAACCGGGAAGCGGTCGTCGAAGCGGCCGCGGTACCAGTCGAGGCCGAGATCCCAGGTCTGCTCGGTGCAGAAGAAGTTGAGCTCCTTCGGCTTCGACATCTGGATCTCGGGATGGAGGCCGAGGTAGTGGTGGATCGAGGTCGTGCCGCACTTGAGCCCGCCGATGATGATCAGGTTCGGCATCGTCGCGTGGCGCCGGCGGCGACGCGGCACACGGCCGCCCTTGCGGCGGTCGGCGGCAAAGCGCTCGCGGGCGCGCCCGCACATCGCCTCGTCGGCGGGGTCCTTGACAGGCTGAGGCTGCTGCACGGTCTCGGTCCTCGCGCGGGTGTCGGAGGCCGTCATAGAGCGCGACAGTGTGGCAGACGAGGACAGCCGTGTCAGGCAGATCGCCGGGGCGGGTAGGCTGCCGCGCGTGGACGTCTTCCGCACTCCCGACGAGCGTTTCGACGGCCTCCCAGGCTACGACTTCGAGCCCCGTTACACGGAGGTCGACGGGCTGCGGCTGCATCGTGTCGACGAAGGCGAAGGCCGCCCGATCGTCTGCTTCCACGGCGAGCCGACCTGGGCCTACCTCTACCGCAAGATGGTTGCGCCGCTGCGCGACGCCGGCAACCGCGTCATCTGCCCCGACTTCGCCGGCTTCGGGCGCTCGGACAAGCCGACCGACATCGGCTGGTACAGCTACGACCGCCATGTCGCGCTCACGGCCGAGCACCTCGCGACCCTCGATCTCGCCGACGCCGTGGTCGTGGTCCAGGATTGGGGCGGGCCGGTCGGGCTGCGCTGGGCGGTCGAGAACGCCGATCGGGTTGGCGCACTGGTCATCCTCAACACCGGGATATTCACCGGGCGCGTGAGCAAGGGCTTCATGGCTTGGCGTAATTTCGCCGAGAAGAACCCCGACCTGCCCGTCGGCTTCGTGATCCAGGGAGGGACGGCGACGGAGTTGCCGGGCGACGTCGTCGCCGCCTACGAGGCGCCATTCCCGAACCCGGAGTCGAAGGCAGGGGCGGCGGCCTTCCCACTGCTCGTCCCGACGTCCGAGGACGAGCCGATGGCGGTTCAGCAGCGCGCCTTGGCCGACGAGCTGTCGCGCTGGGAGAAGCCCGCCCTGGTCGCGCTCTCGGACGGCGACCCGGTTTATCCATTCCCGAAGGCGGGCCTGCGCTTCACCGACCTGATTCCGTCGGCTAGTGAGCAGTCGCGGATCGAAAGCGCCGCGCACTTCCTCCAGGAGGACGCGGGCGAGAAGATCGCAGCGGAGATCCTCTCATTCCTCACCAAGTCGTAGCTCACGAGCCAGGGACGCTTCCCTGGCGGGGCCCGGCGCCCGGCCGCCCCGACGTGCCGATACCGCCCGACTCGATGCCGCTGATGCGCGGCGGCCGCCTGCGCAAGCGCTGGCGCTACGTCGGCGTCTACTCCGAGGAGGTGATGCTCTGCGCCGCCAGCGTTGAGCTCGGTCCGTTGCCGCACAGCTTCTGGGCAGTCTGGGACCGCCAGGGCGGCGGGCGCTATGCCCACACGCGGATGCTCCCCGGCGGCTCCGAGGTCGAGATGGACGGGCCGCGGATCCGCCTGCGCGCCCAGCGGGGTGCCGGTGTCCGCGCCGACCTCGAGCTCGGCCGGGGCGAGGCGATCGAGTCGGCTTGTCCGAGCGGCGAGGGCGGATATGCGTGGACGCGCAAACGGGCGGGAATCGAGGTCACCGGCACGATCGAGGCCGGCGGGAAGACCTGGCGAGTCGACGGGCCGTTCGCGGTCGACGACGTATCGGCCGGCTACCACCAGCGTCACACCGACTGGCTCTGGTCGGCTGGGGTCGGCACCGCCGGCGACGGCCGCGCCGTCGCCTGGAACCTCGTCAGCGGCATCAACGACCCGCCGCGTGACTCGGAGCGGGCGATCTGGCTCGACGGCATTCCCCACGAGCCCGACCCGGTGCGCTTCGACGGCCTCGCCGCGGTCGAGCTCGGCGACGGCTCGCGGCTCGGTTTCAGCGCCGAGTCCGAGCGGGCGCGCGATGACAACCTGCTCCTCTTCCGCTCGCGCTACCGCCACCAGTTCGGCGTCTTCTCCGGCTCGCTCGAGGGAGTCGAGCTGGCCTCGGCCTACGGTGTCATGGAAGAGCACTCCGCGGTTTGGTGAGCGGTCACATGAGCTCGACTATCGCTCCGATCGCCATCGACCTTGGCCGCAGCTGGGACCGCTTCCTCGATGCCAGCCAGCAGTTCGGCAACCACTTCGCCGAGATCGGCTGGGGCTCGATCGCGATCGCCTTCGTGATCTACGCCGGGATGCTCCTGGCTCGGGGGCGGGCCTGGGAGCAGACGCTCGAGGCCGCGTATCCAAAGAGCGACGTCAAATACGACAAGATCGCGGCGGCCTACATCGCGGGTGCCGGGCTCAACAGCTTCATCCCGGCTCGCGTCGGCGACGTCACAAAGATCTTCCTCGCCAAGCACTCGATCCGCGGCAGCACCTATCCGACGATCGTCTCGTCGTTCTTCGTCCAGTCGGTGTTCGATACGACCATCGGGCTCGCCGTCCTCGGCTACGCGATCACCCAGGGCCTGCTGCCCAATCCGCCCGATATCCCCGACTTGCCGGCTTTCGACATCGCCTTCTGGGCCCAGCACCCGCGGTTCCTGATGTTCTTCCTGACCGCGGGCGGAATCGGGCTGATCGTCGCCTACGCGATCACTGCGCGGCGGGCGGAGAAGTTCTGGGACCGGGTCAAGCAGGGCGCGATCGTGCTCACCGACGTCCGCCGCTACCTCCGCACGGTCGCCTTCTGGCAGTTCGTCGCCTGGCTCGCGCGGTTCGCCTCGTTCTATTTCTTCCTCGAGGCGTTCCACATCGGTGGCTCGTTCCAGAACGTCCTGCTCGTAATGAGCGTCCAGTCGGTCTCGACGGTCCTGCCGTTCACGCCGGGCGGCGCCGGTGCCCAGCAGGCGCTCCTTGTCGCGACTCTCGGCGGCACGGCGGGGACGACAGGCAGCCAGGTACTCGCCTATTCGGTCGGCCAGCAGGTCGCGATCGCGGTCTGGACCGCGCTGCTCGGATTCATCGCCCTCGCTTTCGTCTTCCGGACGACGGACCTCCGCGGGCTGATCCGGTCGGCGGAGAAGGACGCCGGCCGCGGCAAGGAGGAGAAGGAGAAGGCCGAGGTCTGACTTCCCACGGACGACTACCGAGCGCATTCACGAGTTCGTTCGCGCTACTTGTAGATCCCGGGAACACGCCATCGCCACGGCGGCTCCTCGGCGGCGGGGAAGTCGTACTGGTCGCGCCCGAGGACGGTCTCGAGCGGGACGAGTGCCGGGGTGTCGGTTACCCGCAGGCGCAGGGACGAAGCGGCTTCGATCTCTCCCGCGCCGCCGCTCTGAACCACCTTCTGCCACGGCTGTCCGGGCCGGTACATCCAGTAGGTGACGCGGACGAGGCCCGTCGTCCGCCGCAGGTCCTCGACGACGGTGAACTCGGTGATCAGCCGTCCCGATGTCGTCAGCCGCGCGTCGTCGGCGCGGGCGCAGGAGTCGCTGCGACAGCGGCGGAAGTCAACCGGAACCAGCCCGCCGGCGACGCCCGCCGCCGGCGCCAGCCAGCGAACGAGCTTGCCAACCGGAAACCCGTACGCCCAGGCGAGCGGGTTGCGGTGGCATGGGTCCGGGAGCCGCGGCGCACAGGCGAGCTTGCGGCCGATCGCGCCGGCGAGTTCACGCCCGGCCTTCGTTCGCGGGTTGCTCGCCAAAGCCGAGATCGCCGCAATCAGGAGCAGCGCGATCAATGCAGCAAGGGCTGCGTGCTCCACAGTTGCTGAGCCGCGCTCGGACATGCCCCGACGCTACGATCGCGCGCCAAAACTCGGGCGCGGAGAATGTCACCCAACTATCATCGAAGGTATGGAAGGTGGCGAAGGCCTAGGTGGACTTTTCGGCGACCCGGACGAGCTCCGGCGCCAGCTCGGCGAGATGGCCGAGCAGATGCAGAGCTCTCAGAAGGTCGCCTGGGCCGACAACGCGATCAAGCTCGCCGTCGACATGACCGTCGCGGCGATCGAGCGGCTCAACCTCCAGGGGACGAGCGACGAGCAGGCGATGCAGGTCCGCGACGCGATCCGCATCGTCTTCCCCGAATCGGTGACCTTGGTTCGCGAAGCCCGCGAGGGGCTCTCCTAACTTGCCGCTGCCGCCCGCCGCGCCGTCCTCGACGGCACTGGTGACCGGGGCTTCATCGGGAATCGGCGCCGCGATCGCCGCCGAGCTCGTTGCGCGCGGTCACGGTGTGACGCTGGTCGCCCGTCGCGAGGACCGGCTGCACGACCTGGCACAGAAGCTCGAGAGCGACGGCGTGCGGGCAGAGGCAATCGCGGCCGACCTCGCCGACCCGGCCGAGCGCGACCGTCTCCAGGGTGAGATCGAGGACCGCGGCCTCGCTGTCGAGATCCTCGTCAACAACGCCGGCTTCGGCGGCGGCCCCAACTTCGCCAACACCGAGCGCGAGCGCCTGCTCGAGATGACGCGACTCAATGTCGAGGCGGTCGCCGACCTGACTTCGCGGTTCGTGCCCGCGATGGTCGCCCGCGGCCGTGGCGCCGTGATCAACACGGCGTCGACAGCCTCGTTCCAGCCGGTGCCTGGCACCGCCAATTACGCCGCGACCAAGGCCTACGTCCTCAGCCTCAGCGAGGCGATCAGCTCCGAGCTTGGCCCAAAGGGGATCACGGTGACGGCGCTCTGCCCGGGCCCGGTCCGGACCGAGTTCATGGCGGCCGCCAACCTCGAGCACACCGAGGAAGGCACCCCCGATTTCCTCTGGTCGACCGCCGAGGAGGTCGCGGCCGCCGCCGTCCGCGGCGCCGAGCAGGGCAAGCGGGTCGTCGTCCCCGGGACCCTGAACCGCGCCGGTGCCCTCGCCGGGCAGCATGCGCCGCGGGCGCTGGCGCTGCCGCTGGTCAAGCGGATCTGGAGCTCGGCGACCCGCCATTGACTTGAAGGTCTTCTGCCTGCACGAGACGGGCACCGGCGCATCCGCCTGGGCCGGGCTCGAGCAGGCGCTGGCCGGGCGAGCCGATGTCGTTGCCCATCAGCGCCTCGGCTGGCGCGACGAGACGCCCGAGGACTATCGCGCGACGACGATCGGCGAGCAGGCCGAGGACGCGGCCAAGGCGCTCGCGGAGCTCGACGAGCCGGCGCTGCTCTGTGGCGCCGGTCTCGGCGCCGTCGTCGCGCTCGACCTGTTGCTCGGCCGCCCGCAGCTGGCGCGCGGCGCGGTCCTGATCGAGCCGCCGCTGCTCGCCTTCTCGGGGGCCGCGACGGAGCAACTCTCAGCGGACCGCGTCGAGCTCAGCGCGGCGATGCAGACGGGCGGTGTCGAAGCGGGCGTGGAGGTGTGCCTCAGCGGCTCGCTGCCCGCGCTCTCACCCGGAACCGATCGGCTTGCCGCCGATGTCACGGCGCCGGCCCGCGACCGTCCGCTGAGCTTCATCGCCGAGCTCAGCGCCGTGCCGGCGTGGAGCCTGCCGCTGCCGGCGTTTCGCGCGAACGAGAGCCCGGCTGGGATCGTCGTCTCGGAGGGCACGCCGCCGCTGGTTCGCGAGGCGAGTTCAGCCCTGGCCGAGCAGCTCGGGGCCGCCGAGTTGCGCGAGCTTCCCGGCGCCGGGCCGGTCCACGTCGACGCCGCCCCAGCGATCGCCGAGATCGTCCTCAGCCGCGGCGGCGAATAGTCGCCCGCAGCACGCCACCGCGCCGCGCCAGCGAGGCGCCGCCCTCGAGCACGACCGAGATGATCGCCACCGGGATCGCGGCCAGCGCCGTGATCGCCGTGTCGACGAAGTAGGCCGCCGGGCCGGGCCGCGCTGTCGAGGGATGCAGCCTGCCGCGCAGCGCCGCGGCGGCGAAGTTGCGGTTGAAGGTGATCAGGTTGAGCAGCGTCAGCATCATCGCCGCCATCGCGGCGCGCATCGGGTAGGAGAGCCGCGAGATCTCGAGCTGCTCGTGCTCGAGCAGGAGGTCGAGAGCCTTCGGGTTGACGAGATAGGGCTCGGCGGGAAGGTCTAGCGCCGACCAGTTCTCGGCGCCGATTCCCGCCTGGACGCTGGTTCCGTTGGCGACCTCGAGCGTCGCCTCGCCGGCCTTCGTAACCTGTTCCTCGATGCGCTCGATCAGGTCGCCGAGCGCCTCGCCGGCGTCCTCGCGCTCGAGGCCGAGCCGGCAATTCTCGCAGCGGTCCATGACGTGGAGCCGCTGGTCGCCCGGGTCGGAGCCGGGCGCCTCCATCCACCCGAACAGCGGCTGGCCGCAGGCGGGGCAGCGCCCGCCCGGAGTCGCGGTGTCGCTGATGTCGACCGTCGGGCGGCCAGTTGGCATGCGAATCGGCACGGGCTAGGCCGTTGCCTCGGCGTGCTCGGGCTGCGGCTCGCGGGCCTCGCCGAGATTCCAGCTGACGTCGAAGCGCTCGAGACCGGCGAGGAAGCCGCTCGGGTCGAACGCCTGCGCCGGCGCCAGGGCGCCCATCCCGCGGAACCCGCGGGAGGCGGCGATGATGCCGCCGCGCGCGATCGAGGCGGCGGTCAGGCCGTAGACGTCGGAGCCGGTCATCACCCCGCGGCGCTCGCTGTCGCGAGAGCGGACGTCGCAGACGATCTTGAAGCGCGCAGCACGCCGGTCCTCCTCGCTCGGGCCCTCGGGCAGCTTGTTGACGGCGACCGCGAACGCCTGACGCAACGGGGTCCGTAGAGTCAGTGAGAGCGGCTTACCGAGCAGAGACAGCAGGGCGCCGGCGCGGTCGCTGCCGCCGAAACTGGCGGCGTTGATCGTCGTCCGCACGTTGTCGGTCTGGACGTGGCGCGGGACGGTGATCTGCTCGCCCGCCGGATAGCGGATCATGCGCTCCGAGCCCCAGTCCTCGCCGAAGTCGAAGCGCCCGCGCCCAAAGCTCTGAGGCGCCGGGCGCCAGGCGCCGCGGCGGTACTCGACGTCGCCGCCCTTGAGGATGTGCATCGCCGAGAGCATCGTGCCGCGAGTTGGTGTGAAGTCCTTCCAGCCATACGCCAGCGAGACCGTCTTCAGCGGGCCCACGCCCTCGGCGGTCAGCGCGGCGAGCATGTCGCCGGGGACATAGTCGAAGCCCATCGCCGGAATCAGCGCCACCCGTTTGCGCTCGGCGTCGGCGCCGAAGTGGCGGAAGACCTTGTTCATGTAGGCCTGCTCGCCGGTGGTGTCGAGGTAGTGGGTGCCGGTCTCGATCGCCGCCCTCAGCACCGGCTCGCCGAACTCGGTGAACGGGCCGGCGCAGTCGATCACCACCGAGCAGCCCTCGAGCAGCGATCGCAGCTCTGAGTGATCGTCGAGTGTCGCCGGATGGACCGAGGCGGTGCGCCCCAGTTCCTCCGCGAGGGCCTCGAGCTTCGGCTTGCTGCGCCCGGACAAAACGAAGTCGGCGCCGGCGGCCGCGAGCTCGGCGGCGACCAGGCGACCGGTGTAGCCGGTTGCTCCGTAGAGCGCGATCGGACCGCGCTTATTAGTCACGCCGATTACCGTACCGATGCATGCAGCTCCGGGAGATCATGACCGAAGGCGTAATCACGGCCCCAGCCGGGGCCGATGTGCTGTCGGTGGCCCGACAGATGCGCGACCGCGGCGTCGGCTCTGTGATCGTCACCGACCCCGAGGGGTCGCCGCAGGCGATGGTCACCGACCGCGACCTCGCGGTCCGGGTGCTCGCCGACGATCGGCCGGGTGACGAGGCGGTCGGCGAGCACGCTTCGCGGCCGCTGATAAACGGCGAGCCCGAGATGGATCTCGAGGAGGCCGCCGCGCTGATGGTGCGCCACCGAATCCGCCGTCTGCCGATTCTCGACGGGCAGAGCCTCGTCGGCATCGTCACCCTCGACGACATCGCCGTGCGCACCGGAAACCTCGAGGTCGCCCAGCGGATGACCGCCGAGGTGATCGAGGGCGCCCTACCGGAATTCTTCTTCCATGACCGCGGTTGAGTGGGAGCGCCGCTGGGCGCGCCGGGTTGCAATCGCCGCGATCGCGGCGGCATTCCTCTTCCTCGCCGGGGTGATCCTGCAGGCGGGCCTCGTCGACCAGAAGGACGAGGCGACCCAGCTCACCAGCACCCACGACCACTCGACCGCGCTGCTCGGCGGCGCGATCCTCCTCGCCGTCGGCGCCGCCCTCTTCTCGGCCCCGCTCTACTACCTGCTGAGGGCGGCGAAGGCGCGCAACGAGGACATCCGCTCGACGATGCTCGCCTTCGCCTTCATCGGGCCGATCCTGCTCGGCGTGCGCTCGATCCTCGGCTGGATCGCCACCCGCGACATCGCCAACACCTTCATCGCCGGGTCGAATCACAGCGCCGACACCGCCAAGCACCTGATCGACAACTCGAATCTCGCCGACACCGCGACCGCGCTCGGCCTGCCCGCGGTCCTCGGGCTCGTCGTGGCGATGATCTACATCCCGCTGATGGCGATGCGCGTCGGGCTGATCAGCCGGTTCTGGGGGACGCTCGGCATGGCGCTCGGCGTCGGCTCGGCCCTGCTCGGGCTCGTCGCCTTCGTCGGCCTCGCCTTCTGGTTCGCCTACATCGGCTTCCTGATCGGCGGCTGGCTCAAGGACGGCCGCCCACCGGCCTGGGACGCCGGCGAGGCGATTCCCTGGCCGCCCCCCGAGCCCCGTGGGGGCCGCAAAGACTTACCCGGGGTGGTCGAGGGCGACGGCACCGAGATCGACGTCGGCCCCGACCCCGCTCTGGAACCGGGGGCACCGGAGCCTCCCGCGGTCGACGACTCCGCCGAGTCGCAGGGCGAGCGCCGCAAGGCGCGTAAACGGCGGGGCTAGGCAGGGCCGAAGCGGTAGTTCGCCGGTCCATGGGTGTTAGGTTCGGCAGTATGCGGAAGCCGGGACTGCTGATCGCGGGGCTGCTGGCGCTGGCGCTCGCCGCGCCGGCCGTGGCGGGAGCCGAGAACCGAATCGTCGGGGGCTCGGTGACCTCGATCTCGAGCTTTCCATTCCAGGTCGCGATCGTCAACCAGGACGGCGTGCCCAACGACGACCTCTCGCAGATGTTCTGCGGCGGAGAGCTGATCCGGCCGCGGATCGTGCTCACCGCGGCTCACTGCGTGGTTGACCCGGCTTCGCCGCTGACGGTCGGCGACGACTACATCGTCGCCGGCGCCACCCACCTCACGCCCTCAGACCAGGGGTTCAGGTCAGTGATCGGCAACGCCGCCACCGACTCCGCCAACAACACGACGACTCATACCGACGACCTGGCCCTGCTGGTGCTCAACACGCCGGTGCCGGCGTCGGCGGGCACGCCGATCAAGCTCGCCGGCCCCGACGAGCGCAGCCTCTGGAAGGCGGGCACCGGTGCCCACGTCACCGGCTGGGGCGCGACCGCCGAGGGCGGCCAGAAGAGCAACGACCTGCGCGTCGGCGCCGTGCCGGTCGCCTCCGACGCCTTCTGCACCAGCGCCTACCCGGGGCTGATCAACCTCTCGCTCGAACTCTGCGCGGGCTTTCCCCAGGGAGGAGTCGACTCGTGTCAGGGCGACTCGGGCGGGCCGCTCTCGGTGCCGGCCGCGGGAGGCGAGGGTGGCTTCGTCCGCCTCGTCGGCGTCGTCAGCTTCGGCGCTGGCTGCGCCCAGCCGAACGCGCCGGGCGTTTACGCGCGCGTCGGTCAGGACCCCTTGCGTGCGTTCGTCCAGAACGCGGTCAACAGTCTCGGCGATCCGGGCGACGTGATCGGCTCCGGCGGCGCCTTTCCCTGCCAGGAGCTGACCGCGGGCAGCAAGAAGCAGAAGCTCTGCTTCTGCAGGCGCAAGAAGACCCAGAAGCTGCGCAAGAAGTGCGCCCGCAAGATCAGGGCCACGGCCCACAGGAAGGGCTGAGGTGACGGCGCGGGCCAGTCGCCGGCCGGTGGCGCTCGTCGCGGCGTTGGCCCTGTCGTTCGCTGCGCCCGCCGGCGCGGCGCCGGAGTACAAGATCGTCGGTGGCAGCGTCACGCCGATCACGTCGATCCCCTGGCAAGTGGCGATCGTCGACGGCTCCTCGACGCCCAATCGCCAGTTCTGCGGAGGTTCGCTGCTGCGGCCGCGCGTCGTGCTCACCGCCGCCCACTGTGTCGATCCCTCGGTCTCCTCGCTCTTCTCGCTCGGCGACGACTACATAGTGGCCGGCGCCACCCGCTGGACCGATCCCGCCCAAGGCGTGCGTATCCCGATCGTCGCGGTACAGGAGGACCCCAAGTTCGGCGGCACGATTCCGACAAACGACGCCGCCGTGCTCACCCTGGCGAGCTCCGTGCCGCCGGCGAGCGGAGCGCCGATCCGGCTCGCGGGAGCAAACGAGAAGAATCTATGGAAGCCGGGCGTGGCCGCGACGGTCAGCGGCTGGGGTTTCGTTACCGAGAGCGGCCCGTCGAGCCTGGACCTCCGCTCGGCGCAGGTTCCGATCGTCAGCGACGATCGCTGTGGTTCGGCTTACGAGGGGATCTTCGACGCCCACACGATGCTCTGCGCGGGATACCCGGCCGGTGGCATTGACAGCTGCTTCGGTGACTCCGGCGGGCCACTCACCGTTCCGGCCCGCGGTGGCAAGGGCGGAAGGGTGCGACAGGCCGGCGTCGTCAGTTTTGGCGCCGACGGCTGCGCCCGCCCCGCGACGCCGGGCGTTTACTCGCGGATCGGGCAGAACCCGCTACAGAAGTTCATTCAGAAGGCCGTGAACCTGACCCCGGACCCGGGCAACGTGATCGGCTCGGGCGGGGTCTGCGCCGGGATCAAGGGCAAGAAGGGCCAGAAGTGCCGCTGCAAGCAGAAGCCGAAGTCAAACCAGCGCAAGAAGTGCCTGAAGAAGATCGACGCGAAGGGAACGAAGAAGGGCTAGCGGCTGGGCCGCCGGCCCTTGATCGCGACGCCGGCGGCGAGCATCAGCAGGCCGACGACGCTCAGCGGCAGCGGGTCGAAGCCGGTCGAGGCGAGCTGGGATGACGAGGCGCCGGCGTTGGGCGAGGCGACCGCGGAGGATTCGCTCGAGCCCGCCGACGAGGAGCTGCCGGAGCTCGAGCTCGACCCGGATGAAGATCCCGAACCCGAGCCGGAGCCGCCGCCCGGCGAGTTCGAGGCCAGCACCCGCACGGTCGCGGTCATGAACGGGTGCGGCGCACAGTGGTAGGGGAAGGTCCCCGGGGAGGCGAAGGTATGCGACCGCGAACCGCCGGCCGAGAACACGCCGGTGTCGAAGCTGCCGTCGTTCGCGGTCGCCGAATGCGCGGTCGGGCCGTTGTTGGTCCAGGTGACGGTGTCGCCGGCGTGGACCGTGATTGTCGCCGGCCCGAACGAGAAGTCCTTGATTGTCACGGCGCCGGTGGCAGCCGTCGTCGCCGCCCCTGACTTGGTCGCCGTGGCGGACCGGGTGGTGACTGCGGTGGCAGCGAGGCCCGCAGTGGCAGCGGGATTGGCGATCCCGGACTTGACGGCGCGGGGGGTATCGGACTTGGCGAGGAGCTGGGCCGGGGCGATCAGTCCCGCCAGAACCACGCACGCACTCACAACTAGCCTTGCCCGAGGCACGGTCACAAGGGTAATACGGACCGGGCCAGGTTCGGGATTCTTCCTAGCCCGCGACAGCTTCGGCTAAAAGAGGATTCGCCTCCGAGGGGATCCTCTTTCGGTACGGGCGCCAGCCGCGGAAGTTCCCGCTCCACTCGCTCTCGGCGAGCTCCTCGTCGGAGAGCGGCTCCGCCGGATGCTCCATCGGAGACATGTGCCCGCTCTCCAGAAGCCGGTCGTGGAGCAGGACGTCCGCGTCGAGGTCGCGCTCGCCGGCGTGGGTCAGGTAGCTCACCCTCGCGCAGCGCCCGGCGCTCACCTTGACGAGGTAGAGGTCGTCGTCGCTCGCCTCGACCTCGGGCGACTCCCTGTCCGCGTCTGAGATCAGGGGCAGGTGCCAATCGCCGATCTCGATTCGAGCGGGCTCCGATTCCTCCCAGAGGGCTCGCATGTCCTCGGCCACGCGGCGAATCTCCGGCTGTGCGTCCGGGTGGGCGCGGAGGTTCCAGAAGTTGTCCCACTCCGTCGCGGTGACGATGACCGTGTGCCACATGAACGGCTCCAGCAGCCGGTTCGCCAGCTGCTTGTGGACGTTGAGCCAGTCATCGGGGCGAGCCTTGTCTCGGTTGAGCTGCTCGATCTCCTCGATCAGATCTATCAGGGGCCGGCCTTCGCCGGCGAGGCCCGGCTTGGTGATCAGGGCGAGGACGCGCCTGACCGCATCGTCGCGGGCGCCGAGCCACTCCTCCTCGGCCCGAGCCAGCGAATCGCCTTCGAGCAGCGGCCCGGCCTGCATCCCCGGCTGGTTGGATCCGAATTCCATCGGGATGTAGGGGTCCTCGAGCACGCGGCGGAGCTGCTTGGTCACGGGGATCGCCCGAGAGCTGGCGGAGTTCCGGGAGAAGACCCGGTGGGTGTTGAACTCCGCCAGGATGAATCGCGGGAAGGTGACCTCGAAAGTCGTCAGCCGGTGACCAGCGGGAGAAACCGAATCGGCGAGGATTTTCGTCTCAAACGCCATCTCGTGACCAATCTGCCATTGGGCTAGGACGGAAGAGTCGCACGAGTCACGCCAGCTCGAACTCGGCGCGCCGGTCCTCCGGAACGAGGTCGAGGTATTCGGCGTGATCGCCGATGTAGCTGCGCACGAACGGGCAGAAGGGAAGAACCGCGAGGCCCTCGGCCCTGGCCTGATCGAGCGCTCCCCGGATCAACTGCGAGCCGAGCCCCTCGCCCTCGAAGGACGGCTCGATCTCGGTGTGGATCAGCGCGATCGTGCCCTTGCCGCGCTGGTAGGAGAGGCTGCCGGCGAGCTCGCCGTCGACGGAGATCTCAAAGCGGCTCTGGCCGCTTTTGTCAGTGACCTCCGCCATTCAGGAAGGCCCCGGCGGCGGCGCCGCCATCAACTCAACCCGGTGACCGCCGGGGATCACGACGAAGGCCCGCGGCTCGCCCCAGAGCTCCCGAGCTTCCTCGACCGGGTGCCCGGCGGCCTCGAGCGCGGCGAAGGTGGCGTCGAAGTCGTCGACGACGACCGCCGAGTGGCCGAGCTGGGGGACGACCGCGCCCTCGGTGTGGATCAGGTGGATCTGGGTTCCCTTGTGCTCGACCCAGCTGACGTAGCCGCGGAGCTCTTCCGGCTCCCGCAAGGGCGCGAAGCCGAGCAGCCCCCAGGTCGCGATGCAGGCCTCAACGTCCTCGGGCGGGACCTCGATCGAGACGTGCTGGAGCATCGACCCATGATGCCCGATGCCCGCCAGGCGCGACAATGACCGGCGGTGCGAACGGACGCGAACGAGATCGTCGTTGGCTTCGACGGCAGCCCGCAGGCGCGGGACGCGCTGCGGCTCGGTGAGTTGCTGGCGAGGACCGCGCACGCGCGCCTGCTCGTCGCTCGGGTCGAGCACGATCCGGAGGGAGCGGAGGCTCTGTCGGCCGAGATCGAGGAGCTGCTCGGCGCAGCCGGGACTCCGTTCGAGGCGCTGGTCCTCGACGGCGGCTCGGCGCCGCGGGCGCTCCACGAGCTCGCCGACACAGACCCCAAGATCGGCCTGATCGTGCTCGGCTCGACTCATCGCGCCGGGCTGGGGCGGGTGTTGCCCGGGAGCACGGCGCAGCGGCTGCTCTCCGGCGCGCCATGCGCGGTTGCGGTGGCGCCGCGGGGCTTCGCCGGCTCCGACGATGGCCCTCTTCCTCCGGCCGATGATCTGCGGGTGATCGGCGTCGGGTTCAGCGGCAGCGCCGAGTCCTCGGCGGCCCTCGAGGTGGCCGCCCGGCTCGCCGGCCTCGTCCACGCGACCCTGCGGGTCATCGCGGTCACGGGAGTCATTTCTGCGACCGATGAGACGATGGCTGCCGCCCGGGAACACGGCGCCGTCGATTACCGCCTAGACCTCCAGGCGCTGCTGCTCGACCGGGTCGCCGAGCTTCCCGATGAGCTACGGGCGCAGCCGATCTTCAAGCGGGGCGATCCCGGCACCGTGCTCCTCGCCCAAGCCGAGCAGGGCATCGATCTGATGGTGATCGGGTCCCGCGGCTACGGCCCGGTCAAGGCGGCGCTCCTCGGCGGGGTCTCAGCCCGCGTCGTCACCGAGGCGCCTTGCCCGGTTCTGGTCACGCCGCGCTCGTCGGTCTGAGAACGAGCTCTCGGTCAGGTCTCGACCGGAGACGAGTGCGTCCGTGCTCACGGCGGCGAGTCTACTTAGGTCCTTCGAGCGCCTCGATCGCCGCGGGCATGTCGTCGAAGCCGTCCTGGCGCAGCAACTTTCCATCGCGGACCGTGAACACGTAGATCCACTCGCGGTCGACATCGATCCCGCTTTTGCGGCCGGTGAGCTTGAGTCGCGCCCGGCAGAGGGCTCGATCGCCTGAGATCTGCCACTCCAGCGGCTCCCAGGTGAACGACGACCAGTGGGTGTCGAAGCGCTCGAAGTAGCGGCGTACGGCGTCGAAGCCGACGGCCGTGACGGCGCCCGGCAGCTCGGAGGCTTCGTGCATCTCGACTTCGGGATCGAGCAGCTCGAGGATCGCATCCAGGTCGTCTGCGTTGCAGGCGTCCAGGTAGGCGCGGGCCACGGCCTCCGTTTGATCCTCCATGGTCCGATTATCCCTCGCCCCAGGCACCGGCCGTCCAGTCGCGCTGAGCCTGATAGGCGAACCGCTAGAACGCCAGTGAGGCGAGCGCCCCGAGCACGGCGAACGTCGTCGACCAGGTGATCGCCTGGGCGATGATCTTCATGTCGAGGCCGTAGACATGGCCGACGAGGAGGGAGTTGATGCCACAGGGCATCGCCGCCATCAGCAGGTAGGGACCGGGGAGATCGATCAACGGCGCCGAGAGACCAAAGAGCAGGCCGGGGACGATCGCCATGCGGGCGACGACGGCGGTCGCCGCCCCGGGCGACAGCGGCGGCGGGAACGCGAGGGCGCCGTCCTCCGACTCCTCGGCGAGCAGCGTGCCGACGGCGAAGAAGCCGAGCGGCAGGATCGCGACGACCAGGACGCGCGAGGCATCGACGAGGACGTTCGGGGCTAGGGAATCGGGCGCCAGCAGGGCGGCGATCGCGGCGTAGAGCGGCGGGTTGCGGGTGAAGAAGGCCTTGACCCGGTCGCCGACGCCTTCGCCCGCCTTCTCGCCGAAGGCAGCGCCGACGGCGAAGGCGCCGATCAGCAGCACCGGCGCCGAGACGATCACGTCGTAGATCACGCCCTTGCCGAGCTGGTGCGAGCCGAGCAGCGCCACGATCAGCGGGTAGCCGAGATAGCCGGTGTTGGCGACCATCGCGCAGGTGACGACCGCGCCGACAGAGGACCGGGGCAGATCGAGCAGCCGGGTGGCGACGAGGTAGGCGACGCTTGCCGCGGCGCCAATGGCGACGTACGCGAGCGCGAGGCCGACGCCGTCGTCGACGTTGATGTGCGCGTGGGCGAGGTTGAAGAAGGTGATGATCGGCAGCAGCACGTAGAGGACGGCGACCAGGGTCGAGCGGGCGACGCGGCCGGCCCGCTCCCGCCAGCGCAGCTCGGAGAAGATCCCGGCTGAGGCGGCGACGATGATCGTCGCCGCTGTCAGGGCTACGCCCACTAGGGGGCCGCGAGCGTCGCGGCTGCCAGGGCGTTGCTGCGGATCAGCCGCTTGGCGACGTGGCCCGGGGGCAGCTCGACGACCATCGCCGTCGTCCCCGGGAAGGTGTGGTTCTCCCAGTTGATCGCTGTTCCCGGCAGGCCCTCTCCCCGGCAGCTCGTCTGCATCTGGGCGATGCGCGCGTAGCGTTTTTGGATCGGCGCCGGCCCGTGGCATGGCTTCAGCACCGCGTTCCAGGGCTGGTGGTACCAGACCGAGAACTGGGGCTGGATCTGCTCGATGAAGTCGTGGGTGGCGCGCGACTCGGGCTCGGAGAGCGGCCCGGTGCCCGGGTAGTAGCCGTCGTGCGGCCCTGAGTGCCAGAGGTAGGGGAAGTTGCGGTTGAGGTCGACGAGATGGGCGTTGGTTCGCCTGTG
Source organism: Solirubrobacterales bacterium (assembly GCA_033855935.1). Lineage (GTDB taxonomy): Bacteria > Actinomycetota > Thermoleophilia > Solirubrobacterales > 70-9 > JAWVFN01. Next base: position 19,471 of record JAWVFN010000034.1, read on the forward strand.
CGCCGCGACGCCGTCGGGGTTGACGGTGTCGATGACCCAGAGCTTGACGCCCTTGATCCCCGAGAACTGATTGCGCAAACGCCGTGTGATCCGCAGTCCAACGGGTTCGTCGCCGTGGATGACACCGACGACGAGCGCGGTGCGGGTGGCGTTCGGATCGCCGAGCTCGTGGGCGACGATCGGCCGGCCCTCAACGGAGTGCCCGATCGTCAGAGTCAGCAGCTGCGTCGGCGCCTGGGCGTGCGCCGGCGCCGGCGCCGGTGTCACCGGTTCCTGCCCTGGAGCCTCCTCGCCGAGGGTCAGCATCGCCAGCGCGAACGCGCCCAGAGCCACCGCTCGCCGAACGGACATCAGACGAAGGTAGTCAGTGACGTCGCCGCGTGATGGGCGAAGTTGATCAGCGGGTCGGGCGCCACGCCGAATACCACCGTTGCGGCGGCGCAGACCAGCGCCGGCACGGTGAGGAGCCCGCCCGATTCCTGAAGCGAGTCCGTGAGCAGGGCCCGGCTGGCGTGGTGCTCTTCGTCTATGGCCGCTCCCGCGATCGCCGGCATCTCACCCAGCCCCGCCGCCCCCGGACGCGAAGCGGAGGAGGCGGCGGTTGGTGTCGGCCTCATCCACATCGCCGCGATCACCCGCATGTAATAGACGAGCGAGACCATCGAGCCGATCACGATTGCGACGCCGAGCCAGGTGTAGCCGCCGTTGACGGCGGCCTCGATCAGGAACAGCTTGCCCATGAAGCCGGCGGTCGCCGGCAGGCCGGCGAGCGCCAGCATGCCGATCGTCAGCGGCCAGGCGAGGATCGGCCTGGTCCGCCCGATGCCCTCGAAGGCCGAGATGTCGTCGCCGCGGCCCGACTCGCGCTCGCGGGCGATGACGACGCCGAAGACGGCGAGGTTCATCAGGCAGTAGGCGGCGAGGTAGAAGACGAGCGCCTCCAGGCCGGTCTCGTTGGCGACGACGATGCCGGCGAGCATGTATCCGGCCTGGGCGATCCCCGAGTAGCCGAGCAGCCGCTTGAGCGAGTCCTGGTTGAGGGCGCCGGCGTTGCCGACGACGATCGAGATCACCGCCAGCGCCGCCAGCCCCGTGTCCCAGGTGTCGACGAGCGGCCCGAGCGCGACCTCGAAGAGGCGGACGAAGGCGATGAAGGCCGCGGCCTTGGTCGCGACCGCCATGAAGGCGGTGACCGGTGTCGGCGCTCCCTCGTAGACGTCGGGGGTCCACTGGTGGAATGGGGCGAGCGAGGTCTTGAATGCGAGCCCGGTGAGCACCATCGCGGTGCCGATCAAGACCAGGGTGTCGTCGGCGGCGCCGCCGTTGAGCGCCGCGGCAATCTGGTTGAAGCTGGTCGAGCCGCCGCCGCCGTAGAGCAGCGCCAGCCCATAGAGCAGGGTCGCCGAGCCGAGCGAGCCGATCACCAGGTACTTGAGTCCCGACTCGAGCGATGACGCGCGCTTGACGTCGGCGGCGCAGAGGATGTAGAGCGGGATCGAGAGCAGCTCGAGGCCGACGAAGAAGCTGACCAGATTCTGGGCTTCGGCGAAGATCGTCATCCCGAGCACCGAGCCGAGCACCAGGCTGCAGAACTCACCGGCGCCGGCCTGCTCGGCCGCGGCGTCGCGGACCGAGTAGAGGATCGCGACGGCGCCGGCGAAGCACGCGATCAGCACCGCCGACAACGCCAGGGCGTCGAGTCGCAGGGCGCCCGAAACCAGGTCCTCGTTGCGATTCCACTGCCAGATCGCGAGGCCGGCGGTGGTGGCCAGCGTGACGATCGCGAGCGCCGGTGCGGCCGGTTTGAAGGCCTTGAAGACCCCGGCCATCAGCACGATGCAGACCCCGGCCGTCAGAGCGATGATCGGCGAGATGCCGGCGTAGTCGATGTGGGGGGCTGTGAAGGCGGCGATCACTTCTGGGCGACCTGTTCGGTCGGGGCGGTCGGACTAACCGACGGGTCGGTGCGCTTCAAGATCAACTGTGGGTACAGCGCCAGCGCGACTATGCAGGCAACCAGCCCGCCGACGATCGCGCCCTCGCGCACACCGATCTCGCGCGACTCCCTGCCCTCGGGCAACCGGTTGTGCATGACTCCCTGGTAGAGGCGGAGCGCGTAGTAGGCGGCCATGACCACGCCGAGCGAGGCGACGAGCCCGATCGCGATCTTCGACTGCAGGATCCCGAAGAGGATGTAGAGCTCGCCGACGAAGTTGGCCGAGCCCGGCATCGCCAGCGTCGCGAGGGTGACGATCAGGAACATCACCGCGAGCACCGGCGCCTTCGCCGCGAAGCCGCCGAGCTTGCGCATGTCCTCGGTGCCGGCCCGCGTGGCGATCACGGCGACGATCAGGAAGATCGGCGCGACGACGAGGCCGTGGTTGACCATCTGCAGCAGGGCGCCGTCGGCGCCGTCGGGACGCAGGCTGAAGATTCCGAGGGTGATGAAGCCGAGCTGGGCGACCGACGA
>JAWVFN010000035.1:0-3378 GCA_033855935.1 Solirubrobacterales bacterium
GAACCTCAAGAGCGCCGAGGTCTTTGCCGTCCCCAACACGTTCACGACCGAGCTCAAGGGCAAGAAGCTGATCGTCACTGTCTTGACGCCCGGGACGGTGCAGGTCCAAGCCGCATCGGGCAAGGCGAAGACCTCCACCGCGACCGCGGCGAAGAAGCACAAGAAGGCGCCGCTGAAGGCCGCGAGTGCTTCCGGCGGCCCGGGCAAGATCGTCGTCAAGCTGAAGCTGGCCCACACGGCCAAGGCGACCTTCAAGCGCACCGGCAAGCTCAAGCTCGAGGCCGCCCTAACCTTCAGCCCCGCGGCCGGGTTCTCCAGGACACGGGTCCTAAAACTGAAACTGAAAGCGAGGAAGCACTGAGCAATGACGACTAGCGAGACAGCCCTCGATCAGATTCCTCTCGCGCGGCCGATCGAGCTGCCGCCGCACCGCGAGGTCGAGCTCCACGGCCACGCCGTCGGCTACCGGATGATGGGGGAGGGGCCGCTGCTGGTCCTGCTCCACGGGATCACCTCGACCTCGGACGCGTGGCGGGCGGTGATGCCGCGCCTCGCCGAGAACTACACGGTGATCGCCCCCGACCTCGTCGGTCACGGCCGCTCGGCCAAGCCGCGCGGCGACTATTCGCTCGGCGCCTACGCAGCCGGCGTCCGCGACCTGCTCGCGGTGCTCGGGTTCGAGCGCGGCACGGTCCTCGGCCACTCATTTGGCGGCGGCATCGCCCTCCAGTTCGCCTATCTCTTCCCCGAGTACGTCGAGCGCGTAGCGCTGGTTTCCTCGGGCGGGCTCGGCAAGGAGGTGCATCCGCTGCTTCGCGCCTCGGTCCTGCCCGGCTCCGAGTGGGTGCTGCCGCTGCTCGCGCGCGAGTGGTCGGTCAAGGCCGGTGACGCTGTGCGAGTGGTTGCCGGGCGGCTCGGGCTCGAGGCGGGGCCCGACCTGGCCGAGTTCGCGCGCGGATATGCGTCGCTGGTCGAGTCCGGCGCCCGCGAGGCGTTCATCGACACGATGCGGGGCGTCATCGGCCCCGACGGCCAGAAGGTGAGCGCGATGGACCGCCTCTACCTCGCCGAGCAGATGCCGTTCCTGATCGTCTGGGGCGACTCCGACCCGATCATCCCGGTCAGCCACGGGCGTGCCGCCCACGAGGCCGTGAAGGGCAGCCGCTACGTCGAATTCGAGGGCTCCGGGCACTGGCCGATGCTCGATGCGCCGGAGCGATTGACCGACGTGATCACTACTTTCATCGCCGAAACCGAGCCGTTCGAGTGGTCGATCGAGGATGCCCGGGCCCGCCTGCAGCGAGGGCCGAAGTAACCCGTTTCAGGTCCGGCCAGTTGGGTACGGTCCGGTCCATAAACCTGCCGAATCTCCCGCCGGACGCGGGGGAGCGGGGGAACCACCCGGAGCCTTAGAGGAGCGAGGCTCCAAGGGGCGAAGTCGGACCCAGAGAGGTCTGCGGCGCACTCTTCAGCGCAAGCCCGTCAGCTAACCCCGCAGGCCCGAAGAAGAGAGGTGAAGGATGTCGACGTTGGTCGAGCAGTTGTCAAGCGATTCGATCGAGGGCGGCAGGTTCGCTCTTGCTTTTACGGTTGGTGCGATCGTCGGCAGCGCGCTTGCCGCGGCGCTGGTCGCGCTCATCGTCTAGCGAGCAAAGCACCGGCCTACACTCGGCCGGTGGATCTGAAGCTTCTCGAAACTGAGCTCGACGCGGCCGGCGAGCCGGGCTATCGCGCAGGGCAGGTCTGGGAATGGGCCGCCCGTGGAGCTCGCGCCTACGAGGAGATGACCAACGTGCCGGCGGAGGTCCGCGATCAACTCGCCGAGCGGGTCCCGTTCTCCTCGCTCGAGCTCCACCACGAGGCGACGTCCGACGACGGCACCGTCAAGGCGCTTTTTCAGACCGGCGACGGCCGTCCCCTGGAGGCGGTGCTGATGCGGTTCCGCGACGGCCGCCGGTCGATCTGCGTCTCTTCGCAGTCGGGCTGCCCGCTGACCTGCACCTTCTGCGCGACCGGGCAGATGGCCTTCGGCCGCAACCTCACCGCCTCGGAGATCCTCGACCAGGCGCTCCACTTCCGCCGCGCCGAGGCGGTCGACCACTGCGTGTTCATGGGCATGGGCGAGCCGATGATGAACCTCGACGCCGTCCTCGCCGCCTGCGAGCGGCTGCCCGGCCTCGGCATCACCCACCGGCGGACGACGATCTCGACCGTGGGCTGGATTCCGGGCATCGAGCAGCTCACCGCGCAGGAGATGCCGATCCGGCTCGCCCTGAGCCTGCACGCGGCCGACGAGGCGCTGCGCTCGGAGCTGATGCCGGTCAACGACCGCTACCCGCTCGCCGACGTGCTCGCCGCCTGCCGCGAGCACTACGCGAAGAGCAACCGCCGCGTCTTCATCGAATACGTGATGCTCGCCGGGGTCAACGACCGCTACGAGCAGGCCCAAGCACTCGCCGACGCTCTCCACGGCGACGCCTTCAAGGTCAACCTGATCCCCTACAACCCAACTGCGAGTGGTTTCGAGGGCTCGGGCCCGGGTGCGATCGAGGCGTTCCGGGCCGTCCTCGCCGCGCGCGGGGTGCCGGTCACCGTGCGCCTCACCCGCGGCCGCGACATCGACGCCGCCTGCGGCCAGCTCGCCGCCCGGGCAGCCTAGCCGCCGAGCATCTTGCCGAGCGCGCCGGTGGCGCTCGAAGCGGCGCCCGAACCGCCGGCAGCCGGTGAAGTCACCCGACCTTCGGATGGCTGGATCAGAACCCAGCCGTTGCCCGAGAACTGCATCTGCACGGTTTCGCCGGAGCCGCGGCCGATCAAGGTCTTGAGGTTGACATCGGTCTTGATCGAGGTGGAGACGCCTTCTGACCAGGTGATCGCCGCCTGCGGGTCGGCGAAGACGGGCTCGTCGGCAACGTCGATAAGCACCGGCGTTCCGTCGGAGATCAGGGCGACGTAGCCCTTGCCGGATAGGTGGGTGTTGTAGAGGCCGCCGCCGAGCATCCCTGAGGCACCCTCGACGCGTTTGATGTCCCAGTCGATGCCGTCGTCGAAGGCGAGCAGGTTCGCGCCGTTGACGGTGATCGCCTCGCCGTCGAGCTTCAGCACCTGGATTTCCTGGGCGAGATCGGCGAGGAAGACCTCACCCGTGCCGGCAACCTTCATCAGCGCCGCACCCTCACCGGTCATCGCCTTCTTCGCCCACTTCTTCATCCCGCCCGAGCCCGCGTGCTCGAAGCTGACGTCGCCCTGGTAGGCGACCATCGAGCCGAGCTTGGCCTGGATCGTGACGTCGGAGAGCTCGACCTTGAGCATCTTCGAATGCTGGAGCGAGAACGCTTCCTTGGCCTCGGTCTCCTTGAAATCGGCGAGCGACTTCTC
>JAWVFN010000036.1:0-3399 GCA_033855935.1 Solirubrobacterales bacterium
GAGATCCGCTGGCGGTCGCGGTCGATGTCGAGGACCTTGACGCTGACGGTGTCGCCGATGTCGAGGATCTCGGAAGGATGGTTGACGTGGCTCCAGGAGAGCTCGGAGATGTGGATCAGGCCGTCGATGCCGTCGAGGTCGACGAAGGCGCCGAAGTCGACGATGTTGGAGATCTTGCCCTCGACGACCTGGCCCGGCTCGAGGTTGCCGAGGATCTGCTCGCGGACTTCCTTGCGCTCCTCTTCGAGCACCGCACGGCGGGAGAGGACGACGTTGTTGCGAGAGCGGTTGAGCTCGATCACCTTGCACTCGAGCGTCTGGCTCATGAACTCGTCGAGGTTCTGGACGCGGCGGATGTCGACCAGCGAGGCGGGCAGGAATCCGCGGACCCCGAGGTCGAGGATGAGACCGCCCTTGACGACCTCGATCACCTTGCCCTCGACCGGCTCGCCGGACTCGGCGGCGGTCTCGATCCGGCGCCACGCCTTCTCGAAGCGGGCGCGCTTCTTGGAGAGGATCAGGCGGCCTTCCTGGTCCTCCTTGGTGAGGACGAGCGCGTCGACGTCGTCGCCGAGCGAGACCTCGTCGGAGGGATCGACCGACTTGCGGATCGAGAGCTCGTTCGAGGGGATAACGCCTTCGGACTTGTAGCCGATGTCGACGAGGACCTCGTCCTTGTCGATTCGCACGACCTTGCCGCTGACGACGTCGCCCTCGCTGAAGGTGACCATCGTCGCCGCGTAGTTCGGCACCATCTTGCCGTCGACCTCGATCATCAGGTCGCCGTTGCTGGCGCCGTTCGCTGCGGGCGCGGTCGGTTCTACGGTTGCCTCGGGGGCGGTTTCGATCTCAGGCACAGCGACGGATGTTAGACATGGCTGGGCGATCCGGGGTGCCCGGAACAGGTTTACTGTCAGGCGATGCCCAAGCGTGCGACAAAGCGGGGCGCCGAACGTGTCCCCCTCGGCGGCTCCTATGACGTGATCATCTGTGGAGCGAGCTTTGCGGGGCTCGCCGTCGCCCGCCAGCTCACCGGCTCCGGGGCCAGGGTGATGATGCTCGACCGTTACGAGATCGGCGAGCGCCAGACCTCGGCCTGCGGCATCCCCACCGCCTGGCTCGAGGCGCTCGGGCTCGAGGGTTCGAAGCGCCAGGAGTTCGGCGAGCTGGTCATCCACACGCCGAAGGGCACCTCGCGCTACGAGCTGCCCTGGACCTTCTCGACCTTTGACTACCGCGAGCTCTGCGAGCTCCTCGACGAGCAGAACGACGCCGAGTTCGAGACCGCCAAGGTCGAGGGGCGCACCGGCGAGACCGTGCACACCGACCGCGGCGACCTCAGCGCGCCCCTGATCGTCGACGGCCTCGGCTGGCGGCGGATCCTCTCTTCAGACGGCGGCGTCCAGCCGCCCGACGCACCGCTCTCGCGCGGGCTCGAGGTCCACCCGCACGGCGCCAGCGACGACCTCGAGATCTGGGTCGACCGGCGGTACGTCCCGGCCGGCTACGGCTGGAGCTTCCCCGCGAACGGCGAGCAGCGGATCGGCGTCGGCTCCTTCGATCCCCGCTTCCACGTCCGCGACACGACCGAGCTGCTCGCCGAGGACCTCGACCGCGACCGGGTCCGCTATCAGGGCAATTGGATTCCCCACAAGATGCGCTCGCCGACCGAGGACATCGTCTTCTTCTGCGGCGACTCGGCCGGCCATTGCCTGCCGCTGACCGCCGAGGGAATCCGCACCGCGCTCTACTTCGGCATCGCGCTCGGCAACGAGCTGCGGTCTGTGTATGGCGGGGCCAAGGACCGCGAGGCCGCGCTTCGCGACTACGCCGAGTTCGCCGACGCCCATGAATGGAAGTTCCGCTGGATGCTGCGCGCCCAGCGCCTCCTCCCCCGCCTGCCCGCGCGGTTACAACGCCAGCTGATCCGGGCGATGGGAAATCCGCGCTTCGTCCGCTGGGGCTTCCGGCACTACCTGAGGATCGCTCCGCCGGAATACGCGCGCGAGAATCCCGCGCCGGCGCCGCGGACTGCGGTCCGCGCGGCCGCCTAGCTGCGACTCCCTTCACCGCTTAGGAGCGTGATTTCGAAAGTTGCTGCTTTGCATGGGAAGCAGGAGCCCAGCCGTAGCGCGATACTGCGCGGGCGATGTCGGAGGAGATCGTGCGACAGCCACTGAATCTGCGCGAGACAACGCGACGACGATGGGACGAGCGCCTGATCCTGCGTTTCCCGAGCCTCGCTTACGCCCTGACGGGGGCCGTGCTGCGGCGCCCGCCGCGTTCGCCGGTCCGGCGGGCGCTCGTCCGGCATGCCTTCCAGCGTGCACTCGAGGCCGCGAACCGCGGAGACTGGGAGGCGGCCTTCGCCCTCCTCCCGCCGGACCTCGAAACGATCACTCCGCCGGAGCTCGCTGGCCTCGGGCTCGAGCCGGTCTACCGCGGGCCGGAAGGGCGGCTTCGCATGCAGCTCGCGTGGCTCGAGGAGCTCGGCGACTTCCGGCAGGACACCAAGGAGATCATCGACGTCGGTGATCGCATCGTTGTGCTCGCGCACATGACTGGGAGAGGCTTGGAAAGCGGTGCGGAGTTCGTCAGCGAGCTCGCCTACGTGGTCACCGTCTCGGAGGGGCGGTTGGTCCGAGAGGAGCCACACCGGTCCCACGCCGAAGCCCTCGAAGCCGCCGGGCTGTCGGAGTAGGACGGACTCCCGCTTTGGACGAGAAGGGGCACCTTCCGCGTCGGGGATCCAGTACAGCCATGAACGCGCAGTGCCGATACCCATGAGGTGAAGCGGCCCGCCATTTATCGCCTTGCCGTCTACGAGCCACTGGCGGCCGCATTCGGGGCGACAACCGTCGGGCGATCGACTTCCATATAGAGCGTTACGCGAACGATCTTGTCCCCTCGGAAGGTGTAAAGCCAGCCAAAGGGAGGGTTCTCGACTTCGATTCCGCTGTGCCTGCCGACGTTTCTTTGGCCTGCAAACCACCCGAGAATCTTGTCGCCTCCATCGAACAACTCTGGCTCTCCTACCTCGATCGTTCTCCAAGCGCTGAGCCACCGCTTCCAGAAATCAGCAACCCCTGCCAGACCCTCGTATTTGCCCCGTACGTCCTCGACGGGCGAGCGAGTCGCATCCCATTCGATCCGTGGGTCCAGTCTCGCTCCTCGAAAGCCCGGACGATCCGGCGAACGATCTCTACGTCCTCCTCAGACATCGCCACAAGTATCGCCGGTGAGGACTGCTGCTTTCCATGCAAAGCGAAAGAACCCGCTCCTCATCCAAAGCGGTAGTCCGGACTATTCCCGAAGCAAGGCGCCTCCGAACTAGGCGCCGTGCTCGCCTGCCCCCTCCGCCATCTGGGGCGGACCCTGGATTCCGGCCTCCTTGAAGAT
>JAWVFN010000037.1:0-13021 GCA_033855935.1 Solirubrobacterales bacterium
TCGCTCAGCCTTATCGCCAAGGCGCTGCCGCTGCTGGCGATCTTCATCCTCCTCGCGTTCCCGACCCAGGAGCTGTGGGCGATCTTCGCCCACCCGACCCGCGGCATCTACGCGGTGATCGTCGGGCTCTTTGTCCTGCTCGCCGTTGGCTTCCTCGCCGTGCGCCTGCCCCGCGAGGCCCAGCGCCTCGAGACCGAGGTCGCCGAAGGCCCGCCGCTGAGCCGCAGCCAGCGGATCAACGTCGGTCTGGTCATGTTCGTCAGCCAGGCGCTGCAGGTTCTGATCGTCAGCCTCATGGTCTTCCTCTTCCTCACTGGCTTCGGCCTGCTCTCGATCGACGATTCGTTGAGGGTCCAGTGGCTGGGCTCGGCCGGCCACGAGCTGTTTCACTTCACTCTCTTCAACGAGCGCCTCGAGCTGACAAGCGAGCTGCTGCGCGTCGCGGCCGGCCTCGCGGCGTTCTCCGGCTTCTACTTCGCGATCGCGATGCTCACCGACGACACCTACCGGGCCGAGTTCCTCGAGGAACTGACGTCCGAGATGAAACACAGCTTCGTGGCCCGCGCCGAGTACCTCAAACTCCGCAAGCGAGCAGGCGTCTCATGAGCAGGGTCATGGTCCCCGGCTATACCCACACCCCCGGCAACCACTGCGGCTCGACGGCGCTGCGCAACCTGCTCGCCTTCCACGGCGCCGAGATCTCCGAGGAGATGGCCTTCGGGCTCGGCGCGGGCGCATGCTTCTTCTACATCGCCCTCGACGGCCAGTCGCCATCGCGGTTCACGAACGGCCGCGGGGCGCGGCTCGAGGAGACATTTGTTGAGCTGACCGGCGCACCGCTGCGCTTGGAGACCGATGAAGACGAAGGGAGAGCGTGGGGAATCGCGCGGGCCGCCGTCGACGCCGGGCGGCCCGCGTTACTTCTGAGCGACCTCTATTACCTGGACCACTACGGCAATTCGGCCCACTTCCCCGGCCACGCGGTAGTCCTCGCGGGTTACGACGACGAGGTCGCCTACCTGTCTGACACGGCCTTTGAGGAGCTGCAGACCACCAGCCTCGAGAATCTCGCCAAGGCGCGGCACTCCAAGCACCCGGCCTACCCCCTCGCCGGCCAGATGCTTCACCTCCCCGACGGCAAGGAGGTCGGCGACCTGGGTGCCGCGATTCCGGCGGCCGTGGCGCGCGCCGTCAAGGAGATGGAGGAGCCTGCGATGGGCGAGTTCCAGGGACTGCCGGCGCTGCGGCGCCTCGCGGTCGAGATCGGCGACTGGCCCGAGGCCGCCGAGGATTGGCAGTGGTGCGCGCGCTTCCTCTATCAGGTGATCGAGCGCCGCGGCACCGGCGGCGGCAACTTCCGCCGCATGTACGCGCGATTCCTCGAGGAGGCGGGCTACCAGCAGTTCGAGCTCTGCGACGAGGCGGCGAACCGCTGGACGTCGGTGGCGGAGGCCGCCCGAGCGGCAAGCGAAGCGGATGAGCCAAAACCAGAGCTGTGGAAGATCCTCGGCGAGGACACCTCGAGAGTGCTCGAAATAGAAGAGCGTCTCTGGCAGTCGCTCGCCTAGCCGGAGTCTGGGCGGCCGCCAACGGCCGCGACCGCATCGTCCGGATCGAGGAAGATCTCAGCCCGCGCGACCTTGCCTGCGCGCAGCGTGTAGATCCATCCGGTCCGGCGCTCGGCGGGCGCGCCACTGGCGGCGCCGTGTCCGATCTCACGACCGAGGATCACGACCTTCCCGTCCGCTGAGAAAAGCTCGTCGATCTCGAAGCGATAGTCGCTGAAGGACTCGAAGAACTCACCCCACTGGGCCACTACGTCATCGACGCCTCGGTAAACGGTGGCCTGGGGGAACTTGGGGTCTTCCCGGTACTCGATCTCTGGATCCAGGAACGGAGCGAGGGCGTCGAGGCCGCCCTCGTTGACAGCGTCCAGATAACGACGGACGAGATCGAGATCAGGCTCCATCGGAGCGGCGGCCGGCTAGTTGCCGAAGCCGACGTTTTGATCCGGGTTGTCGGACCGGATGAAGTCGAGCTGGGCGACGTTGATCGAAACCTCACCGTCTTCGGTGGTGACGTCATGCCAGCCGGAGCCGGCGGCCGCCGCCTTCCTCAGGTCGGCGAGCTGCTTCGTCTCGAGTCTCGCGGCGATCACCTGGCCGCCGGTGAAGCCGATCTCGACCCGCTCGGGCCTGGCCGTGGCCGGCTTCTTCTCAGCCATGGGCAGGCTCGACGATCTCGGTCAGCACGCCGCCGGTGGAGCGCGGGTGGAGGAAGGCGACGCGGCTGTCGCGGATGCCCGTGCGGGGCTCGGCGTCGATCAACTCGAGCCCGGCTTCCTTGATCTGGGCCAGGGTCGCGTCGATGTCCTTGACCGCGTAGGCGACGTGGTGCATGCCGCTTCCTTTCTTGGCGACGAACTTGCCGACCGGGGTGTCCTCGCCGAGCGGGCGCAGCAGCTCGATGTGGCCCTCGCCGACGTCGAGCAGCGCCGCCTCGACACCCTGGTCTTCGACCGTCTCGCGGTGGGCGAGCGGCATCCCGAGGGAGTCCTGGTAGAGGGCGATCGCCGCGTCGAGATCCTCGACGGCTACGCCCACGTGATCGATCCGTCCAAACACGGGCGGGAGTCTAGTCGGCGCCCTCGGCGCGCAAGATCTCCAGCATCGCCGCTTCGCCGACCTCGATCTGCTCCTCGGTCGGCTCCTTGGTGGCGACGTAGCGCTGGATCTCGTGGCCCGGGCGGCGGTAGGCGCGCGCGAGGCTCTTCTCCGAGTTTCGCTCCGACCAGGCGAAGAGCTCGGCGGCGAGGCCGATACTGCCGATGCCGACCGCGGCTCGCGCGACCGGGCCCGGCTTCTCGAGGGTGCGCTCGATCAGCAGCTGGCCGATCGCCGAGAAGATCAGCAACGGTGCGACGAGGTTCGAGCCGCAGCGGTCGTGCTCCTTGGTCGCGTCGCGCGGGTCGAGCGAGCCCTGCTCGTAGGCGCCGATCGCCTTGTGCTCGACCCCGTGGTAGGAGGCGAGGTTGCGGTCCGAGAGCGCGGTCAAGGCCGGGATCAGGCCGATCGCCGCGGCGAGCGCCTCGCGCTGCGGCGTCGGCTCGGCGCGCTCGCGAATCAGCCGGCCGGCGACGCCCGAGGCGAACATCGCCGCGATCACCCGCGGCGTCTCGAACGGCAGCCGCGCCTGCGGAAGCTGGCTGCGGACGATAGGAATCACCGCGAACGCCTCGAGCAGCCGCAGCGGACCGCGCAGCAGCGGGATCCGCGAGGTCAGGCCCGGGGCGAGAACGGGCTTCGTCCCGGAGGCGACGTGGACCTCGCCGTCGGCGCCGCGAGCGGCGGCCGCCCACGAGGTGGGGCCGTGGACGAGCAGCCCGTTGCGCAGCGCCATGCCGCCGAGGCGGATCGGCTCCTCCGCCGATGCCCCGTTCGACTCGCTCATCCGAGCACCCGCTGAGGGAGCTGCCAGAAGAAGCCGGCCATGAGATGGACGTCGGCGACCGCGATCCGCTCGTCGGGGGCGTGGATAAGCGGCTCGGCCTCGGCGAAGGTCATCGCGTTCTGGGGGCAGAAGCCGTAGACGGTCGAGCCGAAGGCCTTGCGGAACCAGTGGCTGTCGGAGAAGCCGGGCATGACGCCGGGCAGGACCTCGGCGCCCGGGTCGACGTCGGAGACCCAGCCCTCGATCGCCTCGGCCAGCGGACCGCCGTAGTCGGAGCGGTTGCCGACGACGTTGTCGATGAACTCGACATCAACCTCATCGCCAAGGACCGACTCGATCCTCTGCCGCACCTCCGCCTCCTCCATCTCCGGCGGCACGCGGCAGTCGACGAAGACCTCGGCCCGGGACGGGATCACGTTCTGCTTGCCGGTCGTGTCGACCATCGTCGGCGCCAGGGTGACGCCGAGCTGGGGCTCGGCGAGGAGGTCGGCGAGCTCGGGGTTGCCTGCGCGGATGCGCTCGACGGCGGCCTCGAGATCGGAGGGGACCTCGCCCAGCAGGCGGTTGAGGAAGAGCTCGGTGTCGGCGGTCGTCTCGCGCTCGGGCTGCTCGCGGAGTTTCCCGAGGATCGGCGCCAGCTTCAGCAGGGCGTTGTCGCCGACCCGCGGCAGCGAGCCGTGGCCGGCCGTGCCGTGGGCGCGGACCTTGAATCGGAAGACGCCCTTCTCGCCGACCGCGAGCGTGTAGAGGCGCCGCCCGTCGAAGTCGACCGCGAGGCCGGCGCCCTCGTTGACGACCATGTCGGCTCGGACCTTGTCGGGGTGCTCGGAGCAGACCCACTGGGCGCCGATGTGGGCACCGGTCTCCTCGTCGGCGGTGACGACGAGGAGCAGCTCGCCGGCCGGCGGGCGCCAGCCGCTGCGTCCGAGCTCGAGGCAGGCGGCGACTTCGGAGGCGACCTGGTCCTTCATGTCGAGGGCGCCGCGGCCCCAGACGAAGTCGTCGGCGAGGTCGCCCGAGAACGGGCCGTGGGTCCACTCCTCGGGCACGGCGGGCACGACGTCGACGTGGCTGATCATCGCCAGCGTCGGCCCGTCGGCGTCGCCGCGCAGGCGGGCGACGAGGTTGGGGCGCTCGGGCTCAGCCGCGAGCAGCTCCGTCTCCCAGCCCGCGGCGTCGAGCAGGCCCTGGAGGTGCAGCTGGGCCTCGCGCTCGTTGCCGGGCGGGTTGACGGTGTTGAAGCGGATCAGGCGCTGGAGCAGCTCGACCGCCCCGGGGCCGAGGTCGGTCGGCACGACAGCTGTGGCTGCTTCGGCCATACCCACACGCTACTGCGAGGCCACCCTTGGCTCAGCCGGGGGCCGAGGCGCCGAGACTGACGAGCAGCGCCCCAGCGGCGCCCGCGGCGATCAGCGTCGTCACGACTCCACGCCGCAACAACAGCAACGACACCGCAGCCGCGGCGAGCACCCCCCACTGCCAGGTCTCGGAAAGCTCGCTCGCCAGCGGGATCGAGGCCCCGAGGATCGCGCCGATGGCCGCTGGACCGGCGCCGCCGAGAAACGCTTGCGCTCCGTGGTTCTCGCGCAGGGCCTCGAAATGGCGAGCGCCGAAGATCACGAACAGGAACGAAGGCGCGAAAGCGACGGCGGCGGCGAGCAGCGCGCCCCAGACCCCCTTTGCCGCATAGCCGACGACCGCAACCGTGTGGGTAACGGGGCCCGGGGTGACCTGGCCGAGGGCGACGGCGTTGAGGAACTCGGCGCCCGACATCCAGTGGTAGACGTCGACCGCGTCGTGCTGCATCAGCGGGATGATCACGAAGCCACCGCCGTAGGAAAGGGCGCCGACCTTGAACGCGACCCAGACGAGCCCTCCGATCCCGCCGGTCCCGGCGGCGATCAGGATCAACAGCGGCCACGCGTGGAGGCCCGGCGTCGAGGGCATCCCGCGCCGGAAGACGACCTCGGCAAGGCCGGCGGCGAGCAGGACGAGGACGACGAACGGCCCGACCGTGGCGCTGGCGGCGATCCCGGCAACGGCGTAGACGAGCCAGCGCGCCTCCGAGAGAGTGCGCTTGCGGCTCGGGCCGACGAGGGTCCCGCCTGCCTGCACGGCCACCGCGGCCACCGCGGCCCCGGCGCCGGCGCCGGCGCCCCGTATCCAATCCGGCGGCGAACCCAAGAAGATCGCCGCCAGCCCGAGGATCGCCAGCAGCCCGGGCAGGATGAAAGCCGCTCCGGCGACGAGGGCGCCCGCCGTCCCCCGCAGAGTCCAGCCGCAGAAGATCGCGAGCTGGGTGGAGGCCGGGCCCGGAAGCAGGTTGCAAGCGGCGATCGCATCCTCGAAGCGATGCGCGGAGATCCAGCCGCGGCGCTCGACCGCCATCTCGCGCAGCATCGAGATGTGGGCAGGGGGACCGCCGAAGCCGAGCACCCCGATTCGCCCCCACTCCCGAAGAATGGTCATCAGCGACGGCTGGCTGTCGGGCCCCCGGTTCACGGCCGGGCCATTCTGGCGCTCATACTTGACGACGTGAGCGAAGGCGAGCAGCTTTTTCACACCGAGGAGGCGCCGTCGGCTGCGGCCGGCGCCGGTCCGGGCGCGCCGTTGGCCGCGCGCATGCGCCCACGCAGCCTCGAAGAGCTCTCCGGCCAAGAGCATCTGCTCGAGCCGGGATCGACGCTGCGGATCTCTGTCGAGTCGGGCGAACCGCACTCGGCGATCTTCTACGGGCCGCCGGGCAGCGGCAAGACGACGCTGGCGCGAATGGTGGCCCAGACCTCCGATGCCGCGTTCGAGGAGCTCTCGGCCGTCAACGCCGGGCGCCCCGAGGTCCGCGAGGTGCTCGCCCGCGCCAAGGAGCGCCAGAACTCCGGCCGCGCGACCGTCTTCTTCCTCGACGAGATCCATCGCTTCAACAAGGGCCAGCAGGATGCGCTGCTGCCCGCGGTCGAGGAAGGGCTGGTGACGCTGATCGGCGCCACGACCGAGAACCCCTACTTCGAGGTCAACTCAGCCCTGCTCTCGCGCTGCCAGATCTACGAGTTCCGGCCGCTCGAGGCGGAACACGTCGCCGATCTCGTGCGGCGGGCGCTGGCCGACGCCGAGCGCGGCATCGCCGACCCGCCGCCGGTCTCAGAGGAGGCGATCGATCTGCTCGCCACGCGCTCCGGCGGCGATGCCCGCGTCGCGCTCTCGGCGCTCGAGCGCGCGGTCGAGCGAACCCGTGGCTCGGGTGCAGAGGAAGTCAATCTTGCCGCCGCCGAGGACGCGCTCCAGCGCAAGGCGATCCTCTATGACCGCGACGGCGATCGCCACTACGACTACATCTCGGCCTGGATCAAGGCGACGCGGGGCTCGGACCCCGATGCCTCGCTCTACTACCTGGCGGCGATGCTCGAAGGCGGCGAAGACCCCCGCTTCATCGCCCGTCGCATGGTCATCCTCGCCTCCGAGGACGTCGGCAACGCCGACCCGCAGGCGCTGCTCGTCGCGACCGCGGCGGCGGCGGCCGTCGACCGGGTCGGGCTGCCGGAGTGTGCGCTGAACCTCGCGCAAGCCGCGACCTACCTCGCGATGGCGCCGAAATCGAACGCATCGACGCTCGGCATCTCGCGGGCGAGCGCCCACGTCCGCGAACACGGTGCCCAGCCGCCGCCGCCCTACCTCCAGGACGCGCACTACCCGGGCGCCAAGCAGCTCGGCCGGGGCGAGGGCTACCGCTATCCCCACGACGAGGGCGGCGAGGCGAACGACCAGCCACTTGCGCCCGAAGGCGTCGAGGACGAGCATTTCTACGAGCCAACCGGCAACGGATTCGAAGCCGAGCTGCGCCGCCGTCTCGAGCAGATCCGCGCTCGGATGCGCGGCGAAAAATCGTAGGTAGGACACCGCAACTCCACCGGCGGCGCCGGGTTTCATTAGCCGGTTGACGCTCCGGAGCCGCGTCGGGTTCCACCGGGGCCTTGCGCGTCAGTAGCCGGGGAATGCAGCACCAGGGCCGGAAGCCAGAGGGAGCTTCCGGCCCTTTTTTCGTCGGCCCGGCCTGTAGTAGGTTCGTACGCATGTACAAGGGAATAACAGCCAGCCTCGCCGCGATCCTCGCGATCGCGCTCCTCGCGTTTTCGGCGAGCGCCGAGGCCAAAAGCAAGAAGCCGGCGCCGTTGATCACGATCAGCGCCCAGAGCCCCGTTGCAGTCGGAAACAAGGCGATCGCGACGGCTACCGCGACCTGCCCGGGCAAGACGCGTGCGGTCGGTGGGGGTTTCCTCGAATCGACGCCGATCGCAACCCCAACCGCCTCGGCCCAGGGCTCGGTCTACGAATCGCTCAAGGTCGACCAGAAGTCATGGCGCACCTCGTCGCAGCTGTTCGCCACCGGAACCGCTTCGCTGAACCTGACGACCTACGTCAATTGCAGACGCCACATGCCACCGACGACAACGAGTACGGTGACGCTGCCGCAGGCAAACGGGCCGGCGATCGACCAGCCCGTTACGGCGACCTGCGCCGGCGCACTTAAGGCCATCGCCGGCGGGTTCTCAACCCCGCCGCCGTTCACGCCCACGAACGGCTCGACCGTCGTCATCGACTCGCTGCGCAGCGGAACGCAGAGCTGGACGTCGCAGCTGCTGGCGCTCGGGACCGCGAGCACCCTGACCAGCTACGCCTATTGCGCGAAGGCGAAGAAGTCATCGACTCCGCAGGTCAGAAGCCCGGCGCCGTTCAACACGGGCGAAACCGCCACCGCCACCGCCCCCTGCGTGGGTAAGAAGAGGCAGGCGCTCGCCGGCGGTTTCTCGACACCAGACGCGATCGCCACTACTACTCCGCCCGGGTCCCTCAGCTTCTATATCCCTTACGAGTCGCAGCGGATCGGCAATGCCTGGCGCGTCTCTGGGATGTTCGCCGGCGGGCCGCGTGGTTCGATCGTCTCGACTGGCTATTGCGTCTGAGCGCCCGCGGGTGGAGAACCGGGCGTCGTAGAATCGAGGAGACCAGCGTCGTCGACCGTAAGGAAGTCATGGAAGCGCGAGCCGCCCGCACCAAGAAGTCCGCCAACGGGGCCGCCAACGGCGCCAAGTCCCGCAACGGCGCCAAGGCCGATCACCTCGACTCCTTCAGCCCATCGACCGGCAAGAAGGTCGGCTCGGTCGAGACGATCACTCCGGGCAAGGTCCAGGGGATCGTCGACGAGGTCGCCGAGGTGCAGCCGTTCTGGGCGCAGCTCTCGCTCGATGACCGATCGCGCTACTTCCGCCGCGCCGCCGACGTCCTCCTCGACGAGCTCGACGAGCTGGCCGAGCTGCTCTGCATCGAGCAGGGCAAGCCACGGGTCGAGAGCTACACGATGGAGCTGCTGCCGACCGTCGATGCGCTGCGCTGGATCGCCGACGCCGGCCCCGAGATCCTCGGCGAGGAGAAGCTTTCCTTCCCCCAGGCCTTCCTGAAGACGAAGAAGGCCCACTTCAACTACGAGCCGATCGGCGTCGTCGGCGTCATCGCGCCCTGGAACTACCCCTGGTCGATCCCCTTCGGCGAGGTCGCCATCGCCCTGATGGCCGGCAACGGCGTCGTCTTGAAGCCGGCCAGCCTGACGCCGCTGATCGGCGAGCGGATCCAGCAGCTGTTCGAAAAGGCAGGCTTCCCCGAGGGCCTCGTGCGCACCGTCCACGGCGGCGGCAAGATCGGCGACGCGCTGACCAAGTCGAGCGCCGGCAAGATCTTCTTCACCGGCTCCGTCGACGTCGGCTACAAGGTCGGGCAGGCGGCCGCGAAGCTGATGAAAGGCTCCGTATTGGAGTTGGGCGGCAAGGACCCGCAGATCGTCTGCGCCGACGCTGACCTCCGAAACGCGATCTCGGGCGCGGTCTGGGGCGGTTTCGCCAACGCCGGCCAGACCTGCTCGGGGATCGAGCGCACCTACGTCCACAAGGACGTCGCCGACGAGTTCATCGCCGGCGTCGTCCGCGAGACCGAGCGCCTCAAGGTCGGCGACCCGCTCGACTGGGACGTCGAGATCGGGCCGATGGTCTCCGCCGACCAGGCAGACATCGTCGAGGAGCTCGTCGACGACGCCGTTGCAAACGGAGCAAAGAAGCTGACCGGCGGCCCCGTCAAACCCAAAGGCCTGAAGGGCCGCTTCATCGCGCCGGTCGTGCTCACCGGCGTCACCCACGAGATGCGGATCATGAAGGAGGAGATCTTCGGCCCGGTGCTGCCGATCATGGTCGTCGATTCCGAGGAAGAGGCGATCCGCCTCGCCAACGACTCCGAGTTCGGCCTCGGCTCGTCGGTCTGGACCAAGGACCGCGACAAGGGCGAGCGGATCGCGAAGGAGATCGACGCCGGCATGGTCTGGATCAACGACCACTCGTTCTCGCACGGCGCCTGCCAGTGCTCGTGGGGCGGCGTCAAGGACTCCGGTCTCGGCCGCTCGCACTCCAAGTTCGGCTTCTACGAGTGCGTCAACATCAAGCTCGTCGCCTGGGAGCCGGGCCTGACCCGCGACTTCTGGTGGCAGCCGTATGACCGCACCCTCGGCCAGGCCGTCCAGGCCTCGGCGAAGATCCTCTACAGCCGCAACGGCGGCCGGATCCAGGCGCTGCGAGAGGGAATCGGCCCGCTGCTCAAGGTCGGGCGGCGGACACTGCAGAAGGGGAAGTAGCTCAGCCGATCGGCGGTGGGGCCAGCGGCGAAGGGTTCGTGCCCGGGGCCGGTGGTGGTGGCGAGACGGCGATTCGGCGCGGCAGCCGGACGTGGAACTGATCGTCGTGGTCGATCAGGCCCTCGACGACGCCCTTGGGTCCGGTGAGGCCGGTCTTCGGCCCGACGAAGACGAACTGGGCGCCGGCGGCGACGAAGCGGTTGACGAGGTCCTGGGAGAGCGGGCGGTCGATCTGGGAGCGGGACGCGGGCGCCGCCTCGAGCCGGTCGATCCGCGGGTAGACGACGTCGAAATCGAGGCCGTTCTGGTGCGAGGCGTGGCCGAGCGAGCCGAACTTGGAACCGAAGAATCCGCCGCGTGTGCGGGCCACGTCGCCGACGCCGATGCGCGGGGCGTCGGGGTGGGCGAGGCGGAACTCGCAGAGGACGGTCAGCAGCACCCGGATCGTGCCGTCGGATCCCCAGCGCCGCCAGCCCGCGTTCGGCGCCGAGCCGAATGCGAAGTCCCAGGTGAAGAAGAAGTCGCCTTCGGAGGGGAGCTGGACGCCGTGCACGAGCCGCCCTTTGCGGAACGGCTTGCCGAGGGGCTTCGAGTTGCGCCAGCCAATCGAGGCCGTCTGACAGGGGACCGCCGGGTCGTCGGTGAACGTCGTGCCGGCGTAGCCGTCGATCGAATCGGCGCGCGCAGAGACGGCCACGAGGCCGAAGACCCCGCACACGACCAGCGTCCGCATCGTTCGTCCCATCAAAACCCTCCGCGACCAAGCTACCGAACGGGTCGTCTAGATTCGGCTCCCCCTGTGCAAGAAACCGGCGTCACGACGGGCGCAATCGAGCTGCGCGACCTGCGCCGCGAGTTCGGCGAGCGGGTCGCGCTGCGCGACGTCTCGCTGACGCTGGCGCGGGGCGAGACGCTGGCTGTGCTCGGCCCCAACGGCGCCGGCAAGACGACCTTGCTGCGAATCCTCGCTGCGCTGCTGAGGCCGACCGGCGGTACGGCGGTCGTCCTCGGCAGCGAGCTGCCGAAGGCGAGCTGGGCGCTGCGCGGCAAGGTCGGCTGGCTCGGTCACGATCCGCTGCTGTACCGAGACCTGACTGCCAGCGAGAACCTTCGCTTCGCCGCGCGCTTGAACGGTCTCGATTCCGAGGCCGCCGGCCGCCGAATCGAGTCGCTGCTCGAAGCAGTCGGGCTCTCCCGACGCGGCGATGACCGCATCCGCGACTTTTCGGCCGGCATGGTGCAGCGGACGGCGATCTGTCGCGCTGTCCTGCACGAGCCCGAGCTACTGCTGCTCGATGAGCCCTACTCGCACCTCGACGCCGAGGCGCGAACGCTTGTCGAGCCGCTGATCGGCGCCGGCGCAAAGGCGACCCGGGTGGTCGTCAGCCACGAGGCAGAGTCGGCATCCGCCGCCGATCAGGTATTGCGTCTTGACCCTACGGGCCGGCCGGCCGAGTTGGCGGCCGCGTGATCTCTTCCCGAGACGCCTTCCGGGCGATCCTCGCCAAGGACCTGCGGATCGAGTTGCGGACGATGCGCTCGCTGCCGGCGATGGCGCTTTTCGCGGTGACGGTCTTCGTTCTCTTCCACTTCGCGCTCAACACAGCGAATCCCGATAGCGACGTGGCAGCGGGCATCCTCCTCGTAACGGTCCTCTTCGCCGCGATCCTGGCGATCAACCGTCTCTTCCTCAGCGAACGCGAGGAGGGCGGTTTCGAGCTGATCCGGCTCGCGCCTATCGATCGCAGCGTGCTGTTCGCCGCCAAGTTCGCGGCGCTGTTCATCTATCTGGCGGTCCTCGAGGCGATCGCGGTGCCGGTGTTCGCGGCCTTCTTCCTCGATTCCGGAAGGGGCCTGGTCGCGACCGTCGGCGTATTGCTGATGCTCAACGCGGGCCTCGCGGCGACGGGGACCCTGGTTTCCTCGATCGCAACCAACTCGAGCGCCCGGGATCTGTTGACGCCGTTGATCCTGCTGCCGATGCTGATCCCGCTCGTGATCGCCGCGTCATCGCTGGTCTCGGGGGCGCTCGACGTGCTTCCCGCCGACAAGCCCGGAACCTGGCTGGCCGTCCTCGGTCTCTACGATTCGATCTTCATTCTGATCGGCTACGCAGTCTTCGACTTCCTGCTCGAGGACTGAGGACATGAAGGCGCTGACAACGAGAAATCTTGCGATCGCCACGGTGCTGCTGCTCGGCGCCGGTTACGCGCTGGCCTTCTTCTACGCCCAGCTGGACGCCGACCAGGGCTTCATCCAGAAGATCTTCTACCTACACGTGCCGCTGGCGATCTGCTCGCTGGTCGGCTTCATCGTCGCCGGCGTCTTCGCGATCCAGCACCTGCGTACGGGCGACTCCGTCTGGGACGCGCGCTCCTACGTCTCGATCCACATCTCGGTGATCTTCGGTGTCGCCGTGCTGATCACCGGCGCGATCTGGGCCAAGGGCGCCTGGGGCGTCTGGTGGGAATGGCGCGAGCCGACCCTCGTCAGCTTCCTGATCGTCTTCCTCCTCTACGCGACGTACTACCCGCTGCGGTACGCGATCGAGGACCGCGACCAGCAGGGCCGCTACGCGTCCGTGTTCGCGATCATGGCCGGCGCCTTCGTGCCCCTCAACTTCATGGCGGTGCGCCTCGCTCAGCCACTGATCCACCCGCGCACGTTCTCGTCCTCGGGCGGGCTGCCGGGCGACATGATGCTCTCGTTCATCGTCTGCCTCGCGGGGATGGCGCTGCTCTGGGTGACGCTGGTCCGTTTCGAGCTTGCGGCCAAGGGCACCCGCGGCGACCTACGGCGCATCCGCCGCGCGCTCGAGGGCGAGGACGCCCCGGCGGCAACCCCGTCGTCGATCGCGCCGGTGGTCTCCGGGAGCGCGAGATGACCACGCTGCTCGCGATC
>JAWVFN010000038.1:0-6969 GCA_033855935.1 Solirubrobacterales bacterium
TACCGCTTCCGCGCCCGGCCCTGGGACATCGAGGACGCGGGCTCGGTCTGCACGCTCTGCCCGAGCCAGTGCAACGTCAAGTTCACGGTCCGCGACGAGAACGTGATGCGGGTCAACTCGCGCGACAACCACGACGTCGACGACGGCTGGCTCTGCGACAAGGGCCGCTTCGGCTACCAGATGCTCGCCGCCGAGGACCGAGTCGTCGAGCCGATGGTCCGCGGCGGCGACGGCACGTTGTCGCCGGTCTCGTGGGACGAGGCGCTGAAGAAGATCGCCGACGGGCTGAAGGCGGCGGGATCGGGCGCCGCGGCGTTGCTCGGCGGCGGCACCTCCAACGAGGAGGGCTGGCTTGTCCAGCGCATCGTCCGCACGTCATTGGGCTCGCAGAACGTCGCCTCCTCGGCCAACCCGATCGATCCGGCACTCGCCGGCGAGCTCGCCCGGCCCGAGCTGACGGCACGCACTCCCGACATCGACTTCGCCGGCGCGATCCTCGTCGCCGGCAGCGACCCGCTCAACGAGTCGCCGATCCTCGACCTGCGGATCCGCAAGGCCGTGCGCCACGGTGGGGCGAAGCTGCTGGTCGCGACCGAACGCCCCTCGGCCCTCGACGGCGGCGCCCACGAGGCCACCCGCTACGCCCCCGGCGAGGCCGGTCAGTTCTTCAGCGCCCTCGCCGGCGCCCTCGGCGCCGATGGCTTCGAGGCCAATGGCACGTACGCCAACGCAGCCGAGGCCCTCGCCGACGAGCTCAAGGGTGTCCAAGACCCGGTGATCGTCTGGGGCGAACGCCTCTGGCGCTCCCCCGGCGCCGTCGAGGCCCTGTTCGCAATCGCAAAGACTCTCGGCATCGATCAGCGCCTGGGCCCGGGCCTCCTCGAGATCCCCGAGTCGGCCAACGGCCGCGGCCTCCGCGAAGTCGGCTGCATCGGCGACGCCAACGCCATCCGCAGCGGCCTCGCGTCAGACGACCTCGATGCCCTGCTGCTCTTCGACTCGAACCCGGTCCGCGACTACCCGCAGTCAGCCGACTGGCAGGAGGCCCTGACGAAGGCCAAATTCGTCGTCGCCGTCTCGATGTTCGACGACGCCAGCACCAAATTCGCCAACGTCGTCCTCCCTCTCGAGAGCCACGCCGAGAAGGAAGGCGTCGTGACCCACCCGGACGGCCGCCTCCAGCGAGTCCGCCGCGGCATCGAGGTCCCCGACGGCGTCCGCGAAGGCTGGCGCTGGCTCGGAGAGCTCTCAAAAATGCTGGGTGACGACCTCAAGCTCGAAAGCCAGCCGGAGACCTTCGCGGCGGTCGCCGCCGCGATCCCGATCTACGAGGGCCTGAGCCTCGACGAGATCGGCGGCCTCGGCGTCCGCTGGCAGGAACGGCGGGCGGCGTCGGCGCTGGCGAACGCGGTCTCGACTCCAAGGACGCCCCCAACCGCTGCCCACGGCACCCCCCCGGGAGACGGCCTCCTGCTCGGCACGTATCGCGACATCTGGGCGGATGACGTCACCGAGCGAAATCCGTCGCTCAAGTTCCTCACGGTGCAGCAGGGCCTGGAGATCTCCAAGAAGGACGCCGAAGAGCTCGAGCTCCAGCAAGGCCAGCGGGTCACGGTCAGCGTCAACGGCGACAGCGTCGAAGCGCGGATCGCGATCCGCGAGCGGATGCCCCGGGGCGCCGCCTTCCTGATCGAGGGCACGAGCGAGGGCAACGCGAACGTGCTGGCCAACGGCCAACCCCGAAGGGTCGAAATCAGCCCGGCACTAACCCCCGGTACCCCCGCAGGCAAAGCCGAGGAGGTGGCCGGTTGATGTTCGCGGAGGTCGGGTTCGCCGAGGCGAGCTGGATCCTGGTCCTCAAGTCGGTGGTGATCTTCCTCGTCGTGTTCCTGATCGTGCCCGTTCTCACGGTGGTCGAACGGAAGCTGATCGGTCGCTTCCAGCACCGGTACGGGCCGAACCGCACCGGCCCGGTAGGGCTGATGCAGCCCCTCGCCGACATCGTCAAGCTCGCCGGCAAGGAGCCCTTCCGCCCCGACGCCGCGATCCCGTTCCTCTACGCGATCGCGCCGGCGATCGTGATCGTCAGCGGGATCATGACCGTCGCGATCCTGCCGTTCGGGAACGTCAAGGATGGGGTCGGCTTCTATGGGATCGACGTCTCGATCGGCGTCCTCTACTTCTTCGCCTTCGGCTCGCTCTCGTTCTACGGCCTGCTGCTCGCGGGCTGGGCCTCGGCTTCGAAGTTCAGCTTCCTCGGCGCCATGCGCTCGGCCGCGCAGCTGATCTCCTACGAGGTCTCGATGGGGCTGTCGCTGCTCGGCGCGGTGATGATGGCCGGCTCGCTGTCGCTGACCGAGATCGTCCAGGCACAGGGCCAGGTCTGGTATGTCGTGCCGCAGTTCGTCGGCTTCCTGGTCTTCCTCGTCGCCGGGCTGGCGGAGACGAACCGCGCTCCGTTCGACCTCCCCGAGGCCGACGCCGAGCTGGTCCAGGGCTTCCAGACTGAATACAGCGGGATGCGATTCGGCTCCTACCTGCTGGCCGAGTACATCGAGCTGTTCGTGGTCTCGGCGATCGCGGTCACCTTCTTCCTCGGCGGCTGGATGGGCCCCGGCCCCGGCTGGCTCGACCCGATCTGGATGATCGGCAAGACCCTGACGATGATCTTCTTCTTCATCTGGATCCGCGCGACCCTGCCGCGGCCTCGTTACGACCAGCTGATGTCGCTCGGCTGGAAGGCGCTGCTGCCGCTCGCGACCCTCAACGTCCTGGTCACCGCGGTGCTGGTGACGGTCACCTAATGCAGGCTCGCCTCAACCAAGAAGGGCTCGACGAGATGGTCAAGCGCCCCTACCTGAACGAGTCCGACGTGATCAAGGTCCAGCGCGGGCCCCAGCCAGGCGGCGCCGGCGGCACCAGGCGCGTCTTCGCCGAGACCCTGCGCGGGCTGCGCACCACCATGGGCCGCCTGATCGAGGGCCCGGTGACGATCCAGTACCCGGAGGAGAAGACGCCGGTCTACCCGCGCTTCCGCGGCCGCCACAAATTGCACCGCTTCGAGGACACCGGGCTCGAGAAGTGCGTCGGCTGCTCGCTCTGCGCCGCCGCCTGCCCCGCCGACTGCATCCGCGTCGTAGCCGCCGAGAACGATCCCGAGAATCGAGTCTCGGCCGGCGAGCGCTACGCCGACACCTACGAGATCAACCTCAGCCGCTGCATCTTCTGCGGCTACTGCGAGGTCGCCTGCCCCTTCGACGCGATCACGATGGGCCACGAGTACGAGATGTCCGACTACAACCGCTCGGACTTGATCTTCACCAAGGAGATGCTGCTTGCCGAGCCGATCGACAGAACGCCGCTGCGCAACGAGGGCGAGTAAATGTCGGGGATACTGCCGTCGAGATGGGAGCGGAACGAATCGCGGCGGTCCAGAGCTATTTCCAAGCTCTCGAGCACACCGACTTCCCGGCTGCGCTCGAGCTTCTGGATGACGATTTCGAGTTCGATTACTCGCGCTCCCGGGGACCGCTGCAGGGCATCTACCGGGGCAAAGCCGAGCTCAACCGCTGGTACGAGAACTTCGTCGACGCCTTCTCGGAGTTTGAGGCGATCGAGACCGAGATCTCCGAAGTCGGAGATCGGGTGCTGCGCGCCGGCGGCTTCCGGGCTCGGGGTAGGGGAAGCGGCGTCGAGGCAACGGCGATGGGAGCGACCCTGTGGAGCTTCAGGGGCAACGTTCCGATCAAAGCGGTCCTCTACCAGAGCAAGGAAGACGCACTCGCGGACATCGGCTGAGCAAGGCGGGGCCTGATGGTCGCCGTCGCCTTCTTCCTCGGCGCGATCGGCGCCCTCGGCGGCGCGATCGCGGTGATCGCGCTGCGGAATCCGTTCTACAGCGTGCTGGCGCTGGTCGTCCACCTCGTCTCGCTCTCCGGGCTCTTCCTCCTGCTCTACGCCCAGTTCCTCGCCGCCGCCCAGGTCGTCGTCTACGCCGGCGCGGTGATGGTCCTCTACGTCTTCGTCGCCGCCTATGTCGGCAACACTGACGAGCCGATGTGGGAGCCGATCCCCGGCCAGCGCTTCCTGGCGCCGGTCCTCGGCCTCGCCCTGTTCGTCGAGCTCTCGGTGGCGATCATCGGCTCCGGCCTCCAGGGGCTCGACACCCAGGGCCCGACGGTTGACGCCGGCTTCGGATCGCCGGAGGCGATCGGCAAGCTGCTGCTCGAGAACTTCCTGATCCCGTTCGAGGCGGCGTCGCTGCTGCTGCTGCTAGCCGCGGTGGGAGCGATCGTCCTGGCCGCACGTCGTCCCTCGCCTCCCCCCGGTACCCCCGCAGGCGCAGCCGAGGAGGTGGCCGGTTCATGAACGTCACCTGGTACCTGGTCCTATCCGCAATGCTCTTTGCCGTCGGCGCCACGGGGGTGCTGTTGCGGAGGAGCCCGCTGGTCATCCTCCTCTGCCTCGAGTTGATGCTCAACGCATCGAACCTGGCCCTGGTCGCCTTCAGCCGCATGCTCGGCAACCAGGATGGCCAGATCTTCGCGCTGATCGTGATGGTGATCGCCGCCTGCGAGGTCGTCGTCGGGCTCGGCATCATCGTCGCCGCCTTCCGCCGCCGCATCCCGCTCAACGTCGACGAGATGCGCACCCTCAAGGGCTGACGAGTGAGCGCGACGACCTACGGCTGGCTGGTTCTCGCCTTCCCACTCGCGGGGTGCATCCTCACCGCGGCGACCTACCGCGGCGGCCAGCGCTGGGCCGGCTGGCTCGGGACGCTCTCGATCCTGCTCAGCTTCGCCGCCGCGCTCGGCGCGCTGTTGATGCTCCTCGACAAGCCCGTCGAGCAGCGCCAGCTGACCTCGTCGCTCTGGGACCTCGCCAACGCGGGCGGGATCAAGATCCAGCTCGGGATCCTCGTCGACCCGCTCTCGGTGTTCATGTGCCTGGTCGTCGCCGGCGTCTCGACCCTGATCCACCTCTACTCGATTGCCTACATGCGCTCCGACGCCGGCTACTCGCGCTTCTTCAGCTACCTCAACTTCTTCGTCTTCTCGATGCTTTTGCTCGTCCTCGCCGGCAACCTCGTGCTGCTGATCGTCGGCTGGGCCTTCGTCGGCTTCGCCTCCTACGCGCTGATCAGCTTCTGGTACCGGCGCGAGACCGCGACCAAGGCCGGGATGAAGGCGTTCGTGATCAACGTCGTCGGCGACGTCGGGCTCGTGCTCGCCGCCTTCTTCATCTTCCGCCAGCTCGGCACCTTCGACATGCTGGCGATCTTCCAGCAGGCCCCCGGCGCTTTCGACGCCAACGGCACCCTGATCGTCGCGATCTGCCTGCTGCTGCTGGTCGGCGCCTTCGCCAAATCGGCCCAGCTTCCGCTCCACACCTGGCTTCCCGACGCGATGGAGGGCCCGACCCCGGTCTCGTCGCTGATCCACGCGGCGACGATGGTCACGGCCGGCGTCTACCTGATCGCGCGCTTTCACCCGCTGTTCGAGATCGCCCCGACCGCCGCCGACGTCGCCGCATTCATCGGCCTGGCGACGCTGCTGGTCGCGGCGACGATCGCGCTCGTCGTCACCGACCTGAAGCGGATCATCGCCTACTCGACGATGAGCCAGATCGGCTACATGGTCGTCGGCGTCTCGATCGGCGCCTACTCGGCGGGCATGTTCCACCTGATGACCCACGCCTTCTTCAAGGCCCTTCTCTTCATGGCCGCCGGCTCGGTGATCGCGGCGATGGCGAACGAGCAGAACATCGACAAGATGGGCGGCTTCTGGCGTGGGCTGCCGTTCACCTCGAAGGCGCTGCTGGTCGGAGCGCTGGCGCTGGCCGCGTTCCCGGGGACGTCGGGGTTCTTCTCCAAGGACGAGATCCTCGCCTTCGCCGTCAACCGCGGCGGCATGTATTGGGTGTTCGCTATCGGCGGATACCTGGGCGCGTTGCTGACCGCGTTCTACGCATTCCGGATCGTCTTCCGGGTAACCGCCGGCGAGCCGGTTCCCGAGGCGCAGGCGCTCGAGCGCGGAGAGATGGCGCACGGCAATCCGATGAACCCGGCGACCCACGAGCCCGAGGACGCCGGCGTCGGGTTCCCGGGGCCGGAGCACCACATCGCTGAGCGCGAGTGGGAGATGAAGGTGGCGATGGGTGTGCTCAGCTTCCTCGCGCTGTTCGCCGGCCTGGTCCAGATCCCGGGCGTCGACGACGTCATCCACCGATTCCTCGCGGGCAGCTTCATCGGCTCGAAGTTCTACGACGTCGTCGTCCCCGACAAGACCGCCTATATCGGGCTCGCTGTCGGCGCGGCGATCGCGCTGGCCGGGATCGCGATTGCGGCTCTCGTCTATCTGCGGCGGCCGGGTACGACGGCGGTGCTCGAGAAGCGATTCAAGCCCCTCCATACGTTCCTCTTCAACAAGTGGTATTTCGACGAGCTGATCGACGCGCTCGTGGTCAGGCCGTTTCAGGCCCTCGGCCGCTTCTTCAACGACTGGTTCGAGCGCTATGTGATCCAGGGCCTCGTCAACGTCGCCACCGGGTTCGTCCGCGGCGGCAACGTCCTCGTCCGTGTCGCCGAGTCGGGATACGTCCGCTCGTATGCCCTGCTGCTGGTCACCGGCTTCGCCGGCCTTGCCCTCTACTTCCTGGTCTCGGGGTCCTGACGTGATCAACGTCCTCCTCTGGCTCCCGCTCGCCGCCGGCTTCCTCGCCTGCACGGCCGGCGCCAAGCGCGCCGGCTGGGTCTCGGCGGCCGGCGCCCTGGCGACGATGGGCCTGGCGATCTGGGTCGTCGCCGACTTCAACACTGGCGGCGGCCTCCAGCACACGGTCAACGAGAGCTGGATCCCGTCGCTCGGCGTCCGCTACGAGCTCGGCGTCGACGGCATCAACCTCTTCTTGATCCTGCTGACGACGGTGCTCTGGTTCGCGGCGACGGCGTTCTCGGCCGTCCGCGACGAG
>JAWVFN010000039.1:0-3044 GCA_033855935.1 Solirubrobacterales bacterium
CCGAGGTAATGGACGCCGGCGCGAGGATCATCCACGTCGACGTCATGGACGGCCACTTCGTACCGCCGATCACGATCGGGCCGCTCGTTGCCTCCTCGATCGCCGACCAGGTGCACTCCGCGGGCGGTGCGATCGACGTCCACATGATGATCGAGAACCCCGACCGCCAGATCGAGGAGTTCGCCAAGGCCGGCGCCGACTCGATCACCTTCCACGTCGAGGCGACCTCGCACACGAACCGCACCTTGAACGCGATCCGAGACCTCGGCTGCCTCGCTGGGCTGGCTCTCAATCCCGGCACCGATGTCGCCGCGGCGTCCGAGCTCGCCAGTGTCGCGGACATCCTGCTCTGCATGACCGTCAACCCGGGCTGGGGCGGCCAGCCCTTCATTCCCTCCTCGCCGGGCAAGGTCGAGCGCCTCCGCGCCCAGGACCCGAGCGCCGTGATCGAGGTCGACGGCGGCATCGACCCGAGCACCGCCGGCGGCGTCGCCGAAGCCGGGGCCGGGCTGTTCGTCGCCGGCTCCGCCGTCTTCGGCGCCGATGACCCAGGCGCCGCTTACCGCGAGATCGTCGCGGCCGCCGGCGCCGAGTAGGCGCATTGCAGCGGATCAGCCCTGACACGGCGCTGGAGCCGTTCCTCCGCGGCCTCGCCAAGCTCTGCCTGCTGATCGTCTCGCTGACCGCGCTCGGCACGATCGGCTTCGTGATCAGTGAGGGCACCTCGGTCTGGCACGGCTTCATCTGGACCCTCGACACGATCGCCACCGTCGGCTCGATCCCCGAGCCGGACACGACCGCCGGCCAGGTGATCAAGGTCGCGCTGATCGTGCTCGGCGTGGGTACGCTCTTCTACGCCCTGGTCACGGTGACCGAGTTCTTCGTCGCCGGGCACCTTGGAGAACTGCTCGAGGAGCGCCGAACGTTGCGAACAATCGAAGGTCTCGAAGACCACCATCTGATCTGCGGCTTCGGCCGCGTCGGCCGCCAGGTCGCGCGCGACCTCAGCGCCGCCGGCCACGAATTCGCGGTCATCGACTCCAACAGCGAGAACCGCGTCTTTGCCCGCGAGGTCGGTGCAACGTTTCTCGAAGGCCGCCCCTCCGACGACGAGGTCCTCCGCGACGGCGGGCTCGAGCGCGCCCGGACGGTGATGGCCTGCCACGACTCCGACGCCGAGAACATCTTCATCTGTCTGACCGTGCGCGAGATGCGCGAGGACATCCTGATCGTCGCGCGGGCGAGCGAGGAGGACTCGGCGAAGAAGATGAAGCGCGCAGGCGCCGACCGCGTGATCTCGCCTTACCGGTCGAGCGGCGCCGAGATGGCGCGGCTCGCGCTGCATCCGCAGGTATCCGGAGTCGTCGACGTCGCGCCCGAGTACCGGATGGAGGAGATCGAGGTCACCCCCGACTGCCCCGGCGCCGGCCAGCGGATCGCCGACGTCTCGGGCTCGTCGTTGATCGTCGCTCTGCGGCGCCCCGACGGCCAGGTCGAGCCGCAGCCGGGGACCGACACTCAGCTCCACCCGGGCGACGTCGTCGTCGCGGCCGGAACCAGCGCGGCGATGGAACGGCTCGAGAACCTGTTCGCGCCGAGCGCCGACTAGCCGGCTTCGTCGCCCGAGGCGATCTGCACCTCGAGCTCGCGCGGCGAGCCGGGCTCGACGGAGTCCTCGTCGCGCGGCGCGGGGCGGCGGTAGATCAGATACAGCAGCGCGCAGAGCAGCGTCGCGCCGCCGAGGTAGCCGACCTCGACCCGGCGCACCTCGTTCATGACCGGCAGCAGGCACCAGACGATGAAGACGCCGGCGCAGGCGATCCAGCAGGCGGAGGCGCGACGCACCTGTCCTTGGGCGAGCGCCGCCTGGTTCAGAGTTCCGGCGGAGAGGTAGATGCCCATCCCGATCGAGACGATCACCAGGTCCGAGCGCGGGTAGTCGAACTTCTTACCGAAGGCGATGTGCATCAGCTCGGGACCGGCGAGCAGCATCGCCAGCGTGACCAGCGCCGCGAAACCGGCGACGGCGCGGATCGTCACCCGGATCGACGCGCTGAAGGTGTCGTCCTCCTCCTCGCTGCCTCCGGACTGGAGCTTGGTGAGGTGGGGGAGGAGGCTCGTCTGCACCGCCTGGAAGAGCTGGATCGGCGCCCGGGCGATCATCAGGATGTTGAAGACGAAGCCGGCGAGCGCGGCGCCGGAGCTGGCGTGGATCAGCAGCGGCCCGGCGTTGAGAAAAGTCTGCTCGCTGATCATGATCAGCAACACCGCCGCCGCGAAGCCGCCGCCGTGAGTGAGCGTGAAATCGGACTCGGAGCTTTCGTCGACCGGCCCCGCCGCCGCGGCGGCCTCGGCCCGCCCCTGCCTTGTGAATGCAAAAGGCACCACGATCAGGCTCAGGCAGGGGGCGACGAGGATCCCGAGCGCGACGGCAGATTGGCCGCTGGCGATGCCGACGGCGACGAGTAGCGCGAACAGCGTCCGCGACACGGACTCCGAGAAGATCAGCCCGGCGTAGAGCGGCAGGCGGTGGCTGCCGGCGAGGTAGCCGCGGGCGTAGTAGCTGGCGCCGTAGGCGGTGACAGACCCGACGTAGATCCAGTAGAGCGTCGCGTTGCCGGAGAGCAGGTTGTCCTGGAGGGGTGTGCGGAAGATCAGCGCCAGCACGACGAAGGCGAAGGCGACGGCGATCTGGATCTCGGCCGCGACCCGCATCGGCCGGCGGGGAGACTGCCCCTTCGCGGTGTGCTCGGCGATCGAGCGCGACAGCAGTTGCTCGATCGGCCGCTGCAGGCACGAGATCGTGATGAAGCACGCCGACCAGAGGATCGCGATCTCGCCGTACTCGGTCCTCGAGAGAACGTGCGAGGCGATCGCGAAGTAGAGGTAGGTGACAAGCCCGGTGGCCCCGACCCCGATCGAGAGCAGGCTGGCGCGCTTGCCATAGGAACGCGCCCCGGCCTCAGCCTCGCGAGACCCGTCCGTCATCGAATGATGCGGCTGATTCGGTCCACCCCGCCCGCGCCCTCCCCCGACGCCCCCGG
>JAWVFN010000040.1:0-28393 GCA_033855935.1 Solirubrobacterales bacterium
CCGAAGCCCGAAAGGTCGCGGCGGATCTGGGTCGAGTTGATGTGGGTGTAGTCGGAGAGCTCCTGTGAGGAGATCGTCTCCTTGCCCATCTTGCGGGCCTGGGTCAGAACCTGGAGGTAGCGCGAGAGCCGAGCGGCGACGCCGAGCGAGAGCCGCTCGCCTTCGGCGAAGGGAACCGGGGTGTCCGCTGCTTCGTCGGCGCTCGGCGGCGCCGTGTCCTCGATCATGCGGAAACCGTAGCGAGGACCGCGCGCACGGCACCTGCGTCGAGGCCGAGCTCGCAGATTTCATCGCCGTCGAGCTCGATCACCGGGATTCGTTCGAGGTATGCCTTGAACAGCTCGTCGTCGGCGTCGATGTCGAGCTCGCGGATTTCAAACGCCGCGCCACCTTCCAGCATCTGCTGGAGACCCGCGCGCGCCTCGTCGCAGAGGTGGCAGTCAGGCCGCGCGTAGAGAGTTATCGTCGGTCGAGAAGGCATCGAAATCGAGGTATCCGGGGTAAGCGATCGCCTCGCTGACCTGCGCGGCGGCAGCGATCATCGCAGCGTTGTCGGTGCAGAGCGCGGGCGGCACCAGCTTCAGCCGCACGCCGCGGCTCTCGCAGAGCTCGCCGACGCGCTCGCGCAGCAGCGAAT
Organism: Solirubrobacterales bacterium; assembly: GCA_033855935.1. Classification (GTDB taxonomy): domain Bacteria; phylum Actinomycetota; class Thermoleophilia; order Solirubrobacterales; family 70-9; genus JAWVFN01. The sequence continues at coordinate 638 of JAWVFN010000040.1, forward strand.
TGGCGGCGACGCCGCCGCCGAGGGCGACCGCCTCCCACTCCCCATCGTCGAGCGCCCGGCCGACCTTGGCGACGAGCTGTGCGACGACCGCCTGCTGGAACGAGGCGGCCAAGTCGGCCGTCCGCTCGCGGAGCTCGTCATCGCCGAGGTCGCGGGCGATGTAGACGAGCGCGGTCTTCAGGCCACTGAAGCTGAGGTCGAGGCCGGGGTCGCGCGTCATCGCCACCGGCAGCTCGAAGGAGTCCGGGTCGCCGCCCGCCGCCGCGCGCTCGACCGCCGGGCCGCCGGGGTAGCCGAGGCCGAGCAGGCGGGCCGCCTTGTCGAGCGCCTCCCCCGCGGCGTCGTCGAGCGTCGTGCCCAGGACATCAAACGGCGGCTCCTCCGCTTCGCGTCCGGGGCCGCGTTGGGGCTCTTGCTTGCTCCTGACCCCGGCGAGCAGCGTGTGGCCGCCGCTGGCGATCAGGCAGAGGAAGGGCGGATCGAGCGGGTCGGGCTGGAGGAAGTTGGCGGCGACGTGCCCATGCAGATGGTCGACCGGGATCAGCGGCAGCCGCCGCGAGGCGGCGATCGCCTTGGCGCTCGAGAGCCCGACCAGAAGGGCGCCGATCAAGCCGGGGCCGCGGGTCACCGCGACGGCGTCGATCTCGTCGAGCGAGGTCCCGGCGTCGTCCAGCGCAGCTTCCACCGCGGCGTTGACGAGCTGGAGGTGGTGGCGCGAGGCGACCTCGGGGACGACGCCGCCGTAGCGTTCGTGCAGCGCCGCCTGCGAGGAGACGATGCTCGAGCGAATGGCCGCGCCTTCGACGACGGCAGCGCAGGTGTCGTCACAGGAGGTTTCCAGGGCGAGGAGTCGCATCGCTCGCCTAGGAGACGACGCTGGCGCGCCGCGCGGCGTCCAGCCACATGATCAGTGCGTCCTCGCCGTTGTCGTGGTAATAGCGGCGACGCAGGCCGGCGGAGCGGAAGCCAAAGCGCTCGTACATGGCGATCGCGGCGGTGTTGGAGATCCGCACCTCGAGGGTGAAGCGGGCATCGGCGCCCGCATCTTCGAAGAGCTGCTCGATCAGCTCGGTCGCGATCCGCCTGCGGCGCCGGGCCGGGTCGACGGCGACGTTCATCAGATGCCAGACCTCCTCGTAGCGCGAGCAGACGAGGTAGCCGATCAGGACGCCCTCGTCGTCGACCATCGCCAGGCAGATGCCCGACGGCTTCGAGAGCTCGAGCACGAACATCGCCAGCGACCAGGGGGTGACGAACGAGCGACGCTCGATCCCGATCACAGCCGGCAGGTCGCTGTAGGCCAGGCGGCGGATGCGCACGGCGGGGCCGGCTTCCAAGCCGGCTTCCGGGCTATGGGCGATCTCGCTCAAGCCAAACCTCCGCGTCGGGTGCTCTCAGATACAGGGGCTCGATCTGCTCGGGCCGCTTTGGCGCCAGCGCCTCCGCCAGTGCGCAGATGTGGCGGGCGGCGATGCGATGGACCGGGTCCCCAGAGGGGGAAACGGTCACGCCGACGGCTTCCAGACCGTCCTGAAATCGTATCGCCCCGTCGCCTGCGGCCAGGGGGATTTGAGCCAGCTCAGCGATGCGCGCCGCCAGTTCCTCGGGGCTGGCGACGAATGGCGGCCAGATCTCCTCACCATCGTCGCCCCGCAGCGCGGCGAAGAGCTGGCCCCGGCGGGCGTCGATCAGCGGCAGCCGCGGACGACCTGCCGCCTCGGGAAGCTCACCGATACCGCGCGCCAGTGCCGCGAGCGAGGAGACCCCGGCGATCGGCTTGCCGAGCGACTGGGCGCTCGCCCGCGCGGTCGCGATCCCGATCCGCAGTCCGGTGTAGGACCCGGGCCCGATCCCGACCCCGATCAGATCGACGGCGTCCCAGCCGCCGCCTGCGGCGACTACGTCCTCGATCTCGCCGAGCAGCGCCCGCGAGTGGCGCGGCCGCCCGTCGGGCCCAGGCGGCACAAGCCGCTCGGCGATGGACTCGCCGTCCCTCGTCAGGGCAGCCGCTGCGTCGGCGGTGGCCGTGTCGATGCCGAGTACGACACTCATCGGCAGCGACGATACGGTGCGCGCCCCAGGAGCAGCTCGACCAGGCACAGAAGCAAGCCGATCGGGCCCGGAACAACGTAAATAAGAACAGCGGCGGCTATTAGGCTCGCTGCCAAGCCCCCGAAAAGGATGTGCAGATGAAACGCTCCATGAGCTTTGCCGCAGTCCTCGCCGTCGCCGCCTTCGGCTTCGCCTGGAGTGGATGCGGAAGCAGCAGCAACAACACGACGACCGCCGCTCCCGCCAGCAGCGCCACGAGCACGCCGTCGACGTCCTCGCCGACCACCGGCACCGCATCCAACGGCGGCACCAGCGCCGGCGGCTCCGGGTCGGGCGGCTCGGGCTCGTCGACCTCGGGCGGCTCGAGCAACAGCGGCGGCTACGGCTACTAGTACGACACGCGGCGCCGGTCTTCGCCGGCGTGGCTGATCTCGATGCTGAGAGCGACGCGGTCGAGCCCGGGCTCGGCCGCGTCGGGCCATTCGATGAAGGCGACCGTATCGGGCGTCAGGTAGTCGTCGAGCAAGGCAGGCTCCTCGGTCGCGAGGCCGGTCTCGCCGAGCCGGTAGAGGTCGAGGTGCGAGACCGGGATCTGCCCCTCGTAGCGCTGGCCGATCGTGAACGTCGGCGAGGTGACCGGCCCCTCGACCCCGAGCGCCCGCGCGGCGCCGCGGATCAGCGTCGTCTTGCCGGCGCCGAGCTCGCCGCGCACAAGCACCACGTCGCCTGGCGCGAGGTTCTCGGCGAGCCTCGCCCCGAGCGCCTCAGTCTCTTCGGCGCTAGCCGTTTCCTCGGTGGCCACTAGATGATCAGCCGCCGAACAGGCCCATCTGATCGGCGTCGACCTCGACCGGCCGCTCCTCGTCCTCGCCACCGGGTGGCCCGATCGGCTCGGGCGGCGCGATGTCGGGCAGCGGCTCTTTGAGCAGAGCCGGCAACGCCGTGAAGTCCTCGCGCAGGGTGTCGGCCATCGCCGGGGTGCGCAGCGCCGCGGCCGGATGCAGCAGCGGGAACACGTGCACCGGGCGGCCGCCGATCATGTGCGCCTGGGCCGAGCCGCGGACCTTGGTGATCCCGGTCTGATTGCCGGTCAGCAGCTTGGTGGCGAAATTGCCGAGCGTGCAGATCACCCGCGGCTGGATCAGATCGACCTTCTTCGCCAGCCAGGGATTGCATGTGGCGATCTCGTCGGGCTGGGGGTCGCGGTTGCCGGGCGGGCGGCAAAGGACCGTGTTGGCAATGAAGACGTCCTCCCGCTTCAACCCGATCCCCTCGAGCAACTGGTTGAGGAGCCCGCCGGCGCGACCGACGAACGGCAGCCCAGTTTTGTCCTCCTCGGCGCCTGGGGCCTCGCCGACGAACATCAGATCGGCATCGGCATTGCCCGCGCCGAAGACGACCGTATTGCGGCTCTCCGAGAGCGGGCAGAGCGTGCAGGTCGAGGCCTGGTTGTAGACCTGCACCAGTTGTTCGCGTCGGGCCGCGGCATCGGACACGGAACTGATCGTATCCGGGGGGTCTCTGGGTATCATTTGGTCAGGCCGCGACTCGTGTTCGAGCGCGGACCGAAAATCCACTCGTCCGAATCGATCAACTCGTCTGGTATCTCCCAATGCGGGAACTGGAACGGGACACTCCCGAAACCCCTGAGTCCGAGGCAGCCGTGCTGTCCTCCTCGGCGCGCCTGACGATCGTCGGCGCCGGCAGGCTCGGCGGCTCGCTCGCCTCCGCCGCGAAGGCCGCGGGCCTCGACGTGACCGTCGCCGGCCGCGAAGACGCCGTTTCCGCGGCGGCCGGGGCCGAAGTGGTCCTCCTCTGCGTCCCTGACGGCGAGATCGAGGCGGCCTGCGAGGTCGTCGCCGCCGCCGAGCCGCGACCCGGCTTCATCGGCCACACCAGCGGCGCCACGACCCTCAACTTCCTCGCGGCCGCGGTCGCCGCCGGCGCCGCCACCTTCTCGCTGCACCCGCTGCAGACGTTCGCCGACGATCACACCGACCCGACTGGAGCGCCGTGCGCGATCGCGGGCTCGACCCCCGACGCCGCGATCCTCGCGGCCGAGCTCGCCGAGCGCTTGGACATGCGCCCGTTCGTCGTCCCCGAGGAGCACCGCGCCGCCTACCACGCCGCCGCCTCGATCGCGTCGAACTTCCTGATCGCGCTCGAGGAGAGCGCCGCGGCGCTGATGGAGAGGTCGGGGGTGAACGAGGACGCGCGCGAACTGCTGTCTCCGCTCGTCCTCCGCACCGCCGCCAACTGGTCCGAGGGCGGCGCCGAATCGCTGACGGGACCGATCGCCCGCGGCGACGCCGTCACCGTCGATCGCCAGCGCGCCGCGATCGCCGAGCTCGCCCCCGAGCTAAGCGACATGTACGAGGCGCTCGTCGCCCGGGCCCGCGCCGTCGCCGAGGAGTCGTCGTGAAGATTTTGAGAACCAAGGCCGAGCTCCGCAACGAGCTCGCCGCGCCCCGCCGCGAGGACCGCCGCATCGGCTTGGTGCCGACGATGGGCTACCTCCACGCAGGCCACCTGTCGCTGGTCCGCGCCGCGCGCGCGAGCTGCGACGTCGTTGTCGTCAGCCTCTTCGTCAACCCCGCGCAGTTCGGCGAGGGCGAGGACCTCGACGCCTACCCCCGCGACGAGGAGCGTGACGCAGCCCTCGCCGAAGGCGAGGGCGCCGACGTCCTCTGGGCCCCCTCGCTCGAGGAGGTCTACCCCGATGGCTTCGACACCGCGGTCGAGGTCGGCGAGGCGCTCACCGGTGTCCTCGACGGCGACTCGGCCCAGCGCGGCCCTTCCCACTTCCGCGGCGTCACCACCGTCGTCGCCAAGCTCTTCAACTCGGTCCAGCCCGACGTCGCCTTCTTCGGCCGCAAGGACGCCCAGCAGGCTGTCGTGATCGGGCGGATGACGAGAGACCTCGACTTCCCGGTCGAGATCGAGGTGCTGCCCACCGTCCGCGAGCCCGACGGGCTGGCGCTGAGCTCGCGCAACGCCTATCTCGGCGACGACGAGAGGGTCCGCGCAGTGGCGATCTCGCGCGGCCTGCGCGCCGCCGAGGAGGTAGCCGCGGAGGGCGAGCGCTCCGTCGACGTGATCGTCGATGCAGTGCGTGAGGAACTTCGCATCGCCGGCATCGACCCGGAGTACGTGGAGGCTCGGGACGCGCGAGATCTCTCGCTCGTCTCGGAGCTGAACGGGCGACCGGTGCTGCTCGCCGTCGCAGCCCGGGTCGGAGGAGCCCGGTTGATCGACAACACGATTCTCACCACCACCACTCCCACGGAGTAGGAAGGACCATGCACTAAATGCTTCGGCAAATGTTGAAATCGAAGATCCACCGGGCGACGATCACCGACTGCGACGTCGACTACGTCGGCAGCATCACGCTCGACCCAGAGTTGATGCGCCAGTCCGACCTGCTGGTCAACGAGCAGGTCCACGTCTGGGACATCGACAACGGGTCCCGCTTCGTCACCTACGCGATCGAGGGCGATGAAGGCTCGGGCACGGTGCAGGTCAACGGCGCAGCTGCACGCCTTGTGCGCCCCGGCGACAAGGTCATCGTCGCCTCCTTCGGTGCCTACGACGACGCGGACCTCGAGACCTATTCGCCCGTGGTCGTCCACGTCGGCGAGAACAACGAGGTCGTCAGCGTCGACAGCGACCCGACGGTTCTGTTGAGTCACCCCGATCCGGAGGCCCTCCAATGAGCGACCGGCGGCGAGTCACCCTCCCCCGCCTCGCCGAGATGAAGGCAAACGGCGAGCCGATCGTGATGATCACGGCTTACGACTACCCCTCGGCCGAGATCGCCGAGGAGGCCGGCGTCGACATCGTCCTCGTCGGCGACACCGCCGCGATGGTCGTCCTCGGGCATGACGCGACGACGCCGGTCGGCATGGACGAGATGGTCGTCCTCACCAGCGCCGTACGGCGCGGCTTGACGACGCCGATGCTCGTCGGTGACATGCCCTTCGGCTCGTACGAGACCTCGAACGAGGACGCCGTGCGCAACGCGCAGCGCTTCGTCAAGGAGTGCGGCGTCGACGCCGTCAAGCTCGAGCGCGGCGGCGCATCGGTCGATCGCGCCCGCGCCATCGTCCGCTCTGGCATCCCGGTAATGGGACACGTCGGCCTGACGCCCCAGACTGCGACCGCGCTCGGCGGCTTCAAGGCCCAGGGCAAGACCGCAGAGCAGGCCGAGAAGCTGGTCGAAGAGGCATTGGCCCTGCAGTCGATCGGCTGCTTCGCGATCGTCTTCGAGGCCGTCCCGGCCGGCGTCACCGAGGCGATGATGCAGAAGATGGAGATCCCCGTGATCGGCATCGGCGCCGGCAACGCGACCGACGGCCAGGTTCTCGTCTGGCACGACCTGCTCGGCATCTACGGTGGCCACAAGCCGAAGTTCGTCAAGCGCTTCGCCGAGTTGCGGACCGAGACGCTCGCCGGGGTCAGCGCCTACACCGAGGCGGTGCGTTCGCGGTCGTTCCCGAGCGAGGAGTACAGCTACTCGATCGAGCCCGAGGAGCTGGCCGAATTCCACACGTACCTCGAGGAAGAAAGCCTGTCCGCGCACGCCAAATGGGATTGGTAAGGAAACACTAAGACAGCATTGGTAATTTCCTTCGCCTGACCGAGACGAAGCGAAACCACTCCCTCGACGGCCTGCGCGGCCTCGCCGCCCTGACCGTCTTCGTCCACCATGTCTGGGGCCACCAGCTCGGCTCCAAGAACACGCCGCAGATGACCGACTTCTGGTCGGTGGTCGGAACCGAGTTGCGGCTGGGCCTGTTCCTGTTCTTCGTCCTCACCGGTTTCCTGCTCTACCGCGGCTTTCTCCGCCACCTGCACAACGGCACGAAGCCCGACATGCGGCTCTACCTCAGGCGTCGCGCGGCGCGCATCCTCCCCGCCTACTACGTCGCCGTGATCGGGGCGATCATCCTCGTCCTACTCGCCGACGCGAGAGGCATGCCGCCGACCGAGCAGCTGCCGCTGTTCGCCGTCTTCGCTCAGAACTACTCGCACGCGACCTTCCTCACCGTCGACTCGCCGACCTGGACACTGTGCATCGAGGTTGGCTTCTACGCACTGCTGCCTCTCATCGTCCTGGCGCTGATCAAACTGCGGGCGGGGTGGAAGGCGCAAGCCGGCGTGCTCGTCGGCATGGTCGTCGTCGGCCTCGCCTGGCGATGGACCGGCTACACGATCGGCGGCGGTCAGACCTGGGACAACATGCTGCCCGTGTGGCTTCCGTTCTTCGCGTTTGGGATGGCGGCGGCGTTGTGGCTCGAGTACGCCAAGCCCAAGCCGCTGTCGCCGCGCCGCACGCTGGCGATCTTCGCCGTCGCCGTCCTCCTGGTCGCGGGCAACGCCGCGTTGCTCGGGACGGTCCAGGGCGGTGCGATGCACTACATAAACGATCTTCCCGCCGCGATCGGCTTCGCGCTGCTCGCCGCGCTGGCGATCGTCGGCACCGGTCCCTCCCTGCGCTGGCTCCATATGCGCTGGCTGGTTGGCCTCGGCGTGATCTCCTACGGCTTCTACCTCTGGCACATGCCGATCCTGATCATCCAGCGCGACATCTATCCCCACGGCGGCTTCCTGCTCAGCTTCGCGGCGGCGCTGCCGTTCGCTGTTCTCGCCGGGGCGTTGAGCTGGCGCTTCGTCGAGAAGCCGGCGCTGCGCAAGGCGCGGGGGCCTGAAAAGGCTCCCGCCAAGCGTCCGGCGCGGCGCCCGGTCGTCGTCGCCGAGAACCCCGCGAGCTAGGCAGCCCTCGTGCCGTTCCACTCGGGCGAGCTTCGCCTCTCGACCCAAGGCGACTCCGACATCGTCGACATCACGGCCGGGGTCGAGCAGGTGGTCGCGACCGCGGGGATCGGCGAAGGACTGGTCACGGTGTTCGTCCGCGGCTCGACCGCCGCGGTGACGACGATGGAGTACGAGCCCGGCGGCGTCCACGACCTTCAAGAGCTGCTCGAGCGCCTCGTCCCCAAGGAGGGCGACTATGAGCACAACCGGTTGAACCACGATTCGAATTCGCACGCACACCAGCGGGCGTCTGTGGTCGGGCCCTCGCTGAGCGTGCCGGTCAGCGGCGGCCGCATCGCGCTCGGAACCTGGCAGCAGATCGTCCTGATCGACTTCGACGACCGGCCGCGCGAGCGGACGGTCGTGGTGCAGGTGGTCTCCTAGGGGCCGACGGGGACGTTGGCTTTTGCGGTGTCGACTTTCCACAGGCCACCGTCCTTGACCAGGGTCAGATCGATGGCCTCGTCGGCGGACGGCCCGCCGATCGGCACCGCCACTGCCGTCGCCTTATCGCCGTTGACGACGATCCGGGCCATCGTCACGGCCTTGGCGTGTCCGCCGGAGGTCTGGGCCGCCTTGCAACCGTCGATGTCACCGAAGGCCCGGGCGACGTAGGCCGCGGTTGCATACGTCTGGCATGCGGTAACCGGGTCGCCGGAAGCAAAGACAGCGGTGATCGCCGACCGGATCAGGCTCTGGTCGCCGGCTCCGGCGTGAGTGGCGCCGTTGGTGATCGTCTTGATCGTCCGGGTGATGTCACCCGAGGTCGTGGCCGCCCCGGACGAGGTTCCAGAGTCACCGCCACCTCCCCCGCATCCGCCGGCGATGAGGACGGTCGCGACGGCCGCAATCGCTGCCGCGCCACGGCGCTCAAGACGTGGAAGTCCTCGACGCACACGTCGCAAGCCTAGTCCTCGGTCTTCTTGAACTCGATCTCCTTGAGAACCTTGGCCGGCGCTCCGGCGGCGATCGTCCCCGCCGGCAGGCTCTTGGTGACGACCGAGTTGGAGCCGATCACGCAGCGGTCGCCGATCTCGACGCCGCCGGTGACGACGCAGCCGACGCCGAACCAGACGTTGTCGCCGATCCGCACCGGCCCGCGCGGCTTGAAGCCCTGCCAGGTGATCGGCTTGTCGGGGTCGTCGTAGCGGTGGTCGGCATCGCCGACGAAGCAGTGATTCGCGAACATCACGTGGTCGCCGATCGTGATCTCCTCTTGGGCCGCGAGCATCGTCTCGCGGTTGAGGAAGCAGCCTTCACCGATCGAGATCTTGGCGCCGGGCGCCATCGTGATCCAGCACCCGGGCTCGAGCAGCGTGTCGGCGCCGATCTCGAGGTTCCCTGAGTCGAGCGCCTCGAGCACCTCGCCCTCGACCGGGTAGCGGATGTAGAAGCGCCCCTGCGCCGCGTGCCGGTTGAGGCGCCAGCGGCGGCGCAGACGCTTGTTGCGGTCGTACCAGCGGCGCTTCCGCCACCAGATGCGCCAGGATGAGGGCTCAGCCATGCCCGCAGCTTCCCAGAAGAAGCCGGCTCCGAAGAAGGCCGCCGGCCGCAAGCCAGCCATCCGCGGCGGCATCGACCTCGGCGGCACCAAGATCCAGACCGTCGTCGTCGGCGCCAGGGGCAAGGTCCTCGGCGAGGCCCGTCGCCAGACGCCGACCGAGGGCGGTCCCGAGGACGTCGCCAAGGAGATGGCGGGCGCGATGCGCGAGGCCGCCGAGGCGGGCGGGGTCGAGACCAAGGACCTGAAGGGCATCGGCGTCGGCTCGCCCGGCGACGCCGACGAGAACACCGGCGTCGTCAGCGCCGCCAAGAACCTGCCCGGGTGGGACGGCAGCTTCCCGCTCGCCGATTGGCTCGCCAAAGAGCTCGGGACGAAGAACGTCAAAGTCGGCAACGACGTCCAGGTCGCTGTTCAAGCCGAGTTCCAGCTCGGCGCCGCGAAGCCCTACAAGTCGGTGCTCGGCATCTGGTGGGGCACCGGCGTCGGCGGCGGCCTGATCCTCGACGGCAAGCCCTGGCTCGGCCGGGGAGCCGCGGCCGAGGTCGGCCACATGGTGATCAAACGCAACGGCGCCAAGTGCACATGCGGGCGCCGAGGATGCATGGAGGCCTACGCCGGGCGGATGGCGATGGAGATCAAGGCCCGCCAGGACGTCAAGGACGGCGCCGAGACCGACCTCTTCAAGCTGATGGAGAAGCACGGCCGCGACCGGCTCTCGAGCGGGATCTGGGAGCGGGCGCTCGAGCACGAGGACAAGCTCGCCCAGGAGCTGATCAACCGGGCGCTGACGGCGCTCGGCACCGGCATCGCCTCGGCGGTCAACCTCGTCGACCCCGAGGCCGTGATCATCGGCGGCGGCATGGGCAGCCGCTTCGGGGAACGTTTCCTGCCGGAGATCAAGAAGGAAGCCCTCAAGCACCTCTTCGTCGACGACAACCCCGCGCCGATGGAGATCGCGGCCCTCGGCGATCTCGGCGGTGCGGTCGGCGCAGCGCTGCTGGTCGCCTAGCGCGCAAACAGCGGCGATTCCCCGGCGCTCCCCGTTAGCCCCTCCGCCTCTGGGGTAAAAGCGCGGAATTGGCCGGAGCGCCCGGATGGCGCGAGCACGAAATGGAGGTAAGGGAATGCCTGAACGAATCGACGGCGGCACGGTGTTCGCCGTGATCGGCGGCGCGCTGCTGCTGGTCAGCCTGTTTCTCAATTGGTACGTGGCCCCCGGCGTTGCGCCGGCGCCCGACGTCGCGGTCGGCAACGCCTGGGACGTGTTCGAGTCGCTCGACCTGATCCTGGCGGCGATCGCGGCCGGGTCGATCTACCTCGCCTACGCGCAGGCGACCGGCGGCCTGGCCTCGAGCCGGGCGTGGATGCTGCCCCTCGGCATCGCCGGACTGGCGATCGTCGGCTCGCAGATCCTCAACCCACCGCCGGTGGTTTCGCCGCCGGTGACCGCGCCGGGTACGGTCGGTCCGGACCCCGCGATCGGCGCCTGGCTGGCCCTGGCCGGCTCGGTGGGCCTGTTCGTCGGCGGCGTCCTCAGCCGCGCCAGCGTCTCGTTTTCGGTCAACTTCGACTCGGCCGAGGCGACGCGCTAGCGCTTTTTGTTGCAGCGCTTGCGGTGCCGGGCGCGCTTCCGGCACTTCCGGTGCTTCTTCGTCCTCGCCGGCTTTTGCGCTTTGACCGGCGAGGACGAACCCGCCGGGCAGGTCGCGGTGACGTAACAGGCGAGCTTTGGCTCGGCAGGCACGTGGGGAAAGGTGGCGAGGGTCGAGCCGATCGCCACGGTCAGGGAGGTGAAATCGGTCGCCAACGTCAGCGGATTGACCCCGGGCATCGCGAGCTGGGAGCAGACCGCAGCGGAGATGCGCGAGGGGTCGGCCGGCCCCGGGTGGGTCATGGCGTCGATCGCCAGCGCGTAGGCGACGGGGTCGACCGTGCCGATCAGCAGGTGCTCGCTGACGTCGAGGGGGCAGACGTCCTGGAGCGCGACGTTGGCGACGTCGCCGTCGCCACCGTGGAGCGAGGAGCTCCCACTGCTGTTGAGGTTGGGGAAGACGACCTCGTCGGTGTGCGTGTAGATGGCGCTGTAGGAGACGCCATGGAAGGTCTCCTGGCCGGAGTTGAGAGCCTTGACGAAGTCGGAGTTGTCGCGCTGCTGCCAGATCGCGGGAGCGCAGTCCGGGATGCAGAGGGCTTCGGCGTCGATCGTGCCGTGGTTGCTGGGCGCGAAGCCGATCAGGTCATCGACCATCGCCCGCGTGTCGGGCCACCAGCGAAGCGCCCAGCGCGGCACCATGCCGCCCTGACTGTGACCGACGACGTCGATCTTGCCGCCGGCGCGCGCATGCATCGCGCGGATCTCACCGGCGACGTACTCGCCCGCGATCTGGATGTCCTCCATGGCCTGGCCGGGAAGCTCTACCGCGCACCAGGGGATCCCGAGCGCGGTCAGGGCCGGCTCCCAGTTCCAGGAGTAGTTCACCCTCGGGTTGACCGTCGTCCCGGGGACTAGCAGCACCGGCGTCTTGGCCGATCCGGCGAGGGTGCCGTTGCAGGTCAGGTTGGCGTCGAGCTGCGCCTGCGAGACGTCCAGCGGCGGGCCGGGAATATCGACGGGCGCGTAGCTGATCGCGCTCGCGCTGCTCGAAAAGCAGGCCAGCGCCGCGGCGCCGAGCACCGCCGTCAAAGTGAAACGCAAACCCCAGCTCCGCACGATCTCTCCTCTCCGAGGAACAGCCTCCTTGCAGTATGAGACACTATCAACAACGCACCACCTCCGCGACATATCCTAGGACGTAACATTTGGCTAACGACACCGCCCTCGCGCGACAGCTCAGCCCCGACCGTCCGGGCCGCCCGACCGCCCTCGACGCATTCAAGGCCGCGCGGCGCAAGTTCATCGCCGGCGAGCGGATCGAGATGCAGGCGCTGGCGGAGGAGGTCGGCACCAGCCGAGTCACGCTCCACCGCTGGGTCGGCAGCCGCGACCTGCTGCTCGGCGAGATCCTCTGGTCGCTGACCGAGCCGACCTTGCAAGACGCGCGCAACGCGACCCGCAAGCGGGGGGGCGCCGGGGTCGCCGAGACATGGGGACGCTTCCTGCGCGTCGTCAACTCCGCAAGATTCATGCGGAGCTTCCTCGAGCGCGAGCCCGAGATCGCCCTGAGGGTGTTGACGACGAAGCGCGCGCCACTCCAAGCGCGCCTCGTCGACGCCGTCAGCGAAATGATCTCGGTCGAGGTCGAGGCCGGGCGCTTGAAACCGCCGATGGAGGTCCACGACCTCGCCTACGTGATCGTCCGCCTCGGCGAGTCGTTCGTCTACTCAGACGTGATCACCGGCGGCGAGCCCGATCCGGAAAAGGCCGAGCAGGCGACCGCCGCTCTGCTGCGCTGACCAGGCGTAAAAAAAGGAGATCCCCGCCGAAGCGGGGATCTCCTTTGTCACTCGCTCGGGAGCGGGTGATGGGTGAGGCGAGCCCTCAGCCGTTCGAGGTGACGGTGCCACCGACCTCACAGCCAAGGCCGAGGATGATCGACACCCCGTAATAGGTGATCGTCGCCGTCTTCGAGCCATCGGCGGACTGAATGGTCGCGGTGCCCTGCGTGTTCTGGGTCGCCGGCTTCAACGCCAGGGTGTCACCTGTGTTGAAGTTCTGATCCTCGTCCTGGTTGGCGTTGTTGCTCGCCGAGGTCGAGCCGACCACAGCGAACCCGCCGTTCGTGGCGGCCGTACCCACGATCCTCATGTTGGCGTTGTCATTGACGACGCCGCCGTTGTCGGTGCAGCTGGCCTGAACACGGACCCCGTGGAAACCCGAAGCGCCGAGGAGGTCGACGAACCCGCTGTCGTAGTTCGGGGCGATGTTCCGGTGGTTGAACGAGGTCACCGAGAAGCCGTTGACGGCGTTCGCGCCCGCCGCGGTGGTTGCGTTCGTCGCGTTGGCTGCATTGGTGGCATTGGTGGCGCTGGTGGCGCTACCGGCACTGGCGACCGACAGCCCCGGCGCCTTGGCGGTGATCTCCTGGTCGGCGATTTTCTTGACCTTCTTCTTGTCCTTGCTGTTGAGCGCGGCCGTAGCCGTGCCGGCGACCGCCAGGATCAGCGCGATGATCGCTATGACCATCGCTGGTGATGGACGCTTGACGTTGCTCTTCATCCTCATCCCTCCGTTTGCTGGCTGTGCTTGCCCTGCGTCCGAAGGGGCTGACACAGCCGAATTTAGGTATATCCCTGGACGCTGGACCACCCTATAGCGCCCTGAGCGGCCCGTGGGGGGTTTCGGCTCACGCCGCGACAGGGTCCGCCTTGCGCTTGGCGCGGCGGACCTTGACCTGCGGCTCGACCATCTCGGCGAGAAACTGCCCGGTGTAGGAACTCTGCACGGCGGCGACCTGTTCCGGGGTACCCGTTGCGACGACCTCGCCCCCCTCCTCGCCGCCCTCGGGGCCGAGGTCGATGATCCAGTCCGCGGTCTTGACTACATCCAGGTTGTGCTCGATGACGACGACGCTGTTGCCCGCCTCGACCAGGCGGTCGAGGACCTCGAGCAGGCGCTGGACGTCGGCGAAGTGGAGGCCGGTCGTCGGCTCGTCGAGGAAGTAGAGGGTGTCGCCAGTCGCGACCTTGGAGAGCTCGGTCGCGAGCTTGACCCGCTGTGCCTCGCCGCCCGAGAGCTCGGTCGCGGGCTGGCCGAGCCGGATGTAGTCGAGGCCGACATCGTGCAGCGTCTGCAGCCGGCGGTGGATCTTGGGGATGTCCTTGAAGAACTCGACCGCCTCCGAGACCGGCATCTCGAGGATGTCGGAGATGTTCTTGCCCTTGAACCGGACCTCGAGCGTCTCGCGGTTGTAGCGCCGGCCGCCGCACTGCTCGCAGGGCACATAGACGTCGGGCAGGAAGTGCATCTCGATCTTGATCTGGCCGTCGCCCTTGCAGACCTCGCAGCGACCGCCCTTGACGTTGAAGCTGAAGCGGCCCTGCTTGTAGCCGCGAGCCCGCGCCTCCTTGGTCTGCGAGTAGAGCTGGCGGATGTGGTCGAAGATCCCGGTGTAGGTCGCCGGGTTCGAGCGCGGCGTGCGCCCGATCGGCGACTGGTCGATGTTGATGATCTTGTCGACCTGCTCGATGCCGTCGATCCGCTTGTGCTCACCCGGCCGCAGCCGCGTCTGGTGCAGGCGGTTGGCGACCGCCGGGTAGAGGATCTGGTTGACGAGGGTCGACTTACCCGAGCCCGAGACGCCGGTGACGGCGCAAAAGACACCGAGCGGGAAGGCGACGTCGATGTTCTTCAAGTTGTGCTGCTTGGCGCCCTTGACGACGAGCTCGCCGGCCGGCTTGCGGCGTGTCTCGGGAGTCGGGATCTCGCGGCCTCCGCTCAGGTACTGCCCGGTCAGCGAAGCCGGGTCGGCCTCGATCTGCTTCGGCGTCCCCTCGGAGACGACGTAGCCGCCGTGCTCGCCGGCACCCGGTCCGAGGTCGACGACATGGTCGGCGGCGCGGATCGTGCCCTCGTCGTGCTCGACGACGATCACGGTGTTGCCGAGGTCGCGGAGGCGCTCGAGGGTGGCGATCAGCCGCTCGTTGTCGCGCTGGTGCAGCCCGATCGAGGGCTCGTCGAGGATGTAGAGGACGCCGACCAGGCTCGAGCCGATCTGGGTCGCGAGCCTGATCCGCTGCGCCTCGCCGCCAGACAGGCTCCGGGCGGAACGCGCCAGCGACAGGTAGCCGATGCCGACGTTGTTGAGGAACGAGAGCCGCTCGGAGATCTCGCGCACGATCAGGCGGGCGATCGCCTCCTCGGTCTTGGTCATTTCGAGGCCGGCGATCCAGTCGAGCGCTGCCGTCGCCGACATCCGCGTGTAGGCGTCGATGTTGATTCCCCCGACCCGGACCGCGAGGCTCTCGGGCCGCAGCCTCGCCCCGTGGCAGGCCGGGCACGGCTGCTCGGCCATGTAACCCTCGATCCGCTCGCGGACGGCGTCGGAGTCGGTCTCCTCGTAGCGCCGCTCGAGGTTGTTGACGATGCCCTCGAACCGGACTGAGTAGGAGCGCTGGCGGTTGAAGCGATTGCGGTACGTGACCTTGTGGCGGTCGGCTCCAGTGCCGAGGAGGAAGATCTCGCGCTCTTCATCGTCCAGCTCCTGCCACGGCGTCTCGAGATCGACGTCATAGGCCTCGGCGACCGACTCGATCAGGCGTCGCCAATAGCGCGAGTGGCCGGTTCGCCAAGGCTGCAGCGCCCCCTCGTCGAGCGACAAGGTCGGATCCGGGACGACGAGGTCCGGGTCGATGATCTTCTGAAAGCCGAGCCCGTGGCAGCGCTCGCAGGCGCCGTGCGGTGAGTTGAAGGAGAAGATCCGCGGCTCGAGCTCGGGCATCGACTGACCGCAGTTGAGGCAGGCGAACTTCTCTGAATAGGTCTGGCGATCGGCGACATCCGGCGGCAGCTCTCCCGCCCCCGAAGCGCCCTTGACGCCTTTGACACGAACCGACGCCTCCTCCGCTGCGCGTCCGGGGGCGTCGGGATCAGCCTTGAGTACCTCCACCTCGATGATCCCGTCGGCGAGCCCGGCGGCGGCCTCGATCGCCTCGGTCAGTCGTTTACGCAGGTCCTCCTTCATCACCAAGCGGTCGACGACGATCGAGATGTCGTGCTTGTACTTCTTGTCGAGCTTGACGCCCTCGAGCTCGTCGAGGCGCCGGACCTCGCCGTCGATCCGGGCCCGCGCGTAGCCCTCGGCGCGCATCGAGTCGAGCAGCTTGTCGTACTCGCCCTTGCGCCCGCGGACGACGGGCGCCAGGACCATGAACTTGGTTCCCTCGGGCTGGATCATCACCCGGTCGGCGATCTGCTCGACCGACTGGCCCTGGATCGGCTCGCCGCAGTTCGAGCAGAACGGCTGCCCGATCCGCGACCAGAGCAGCCGCAGGTAGTCGTAGATCTCGGTCACCGTTCCGACCGTCGATCGTGGGTTCCGTGATGTCGTCTTCTGGTCGATCGAGATCGCCGGCGACAGACCCTCGATCGAGTCGAGGTCGGGCTTCTCCATCTGGCCGAGGAACTGGCGTGCGTACGACGACAGCGACTCGACGTAGCGGCGCTGACCCTCGGCGTAGATGGTGTCGAAGGCGAGGCTCGACTTGCCAGAGCCCGAGAGCCCGGTGATCACGATCAGCGCGTTTCTGGGCAGCTCGAGATCGACGCCCTTGAGGTTGTGCTCGCGGGCGCCGCGAATGGTGATCTGCTCGGAAACGGCCATCCCCAACGAGTTTACGCAGGCGAACGGTTGTTCCCCCCTGCTTTCCGAGCGCCCTGGGCGCCGGACCCGGCCGTGAAACAGTGAAACGCGATCTGTATCATCAGTTCCCACGTGGCCGAGCCGATCTATCCCCCGCGCGAACAGGTCCCGGACCTCGTTCCAGGGCGCGATTCGATCACCTGGGACCGCGCCGGCGACGCGCGCGGCTTCCTCAGCGCCGGCTACGCGCTGATCCTCCAGGTCTCCCACCCCACCGTCGGCGCCGGTGTCACCGAGCACTCGGACTTCAAGACCGACCCGTGGGGACGGCTGTTCCGCACGCTCGACTTCGTCAACGTCACCCTCTACGGCGGATCCGAGGCGGCGGCGGACATGTGCCGGCGGGTGCGCGAGATGCACAAGAAAATCAAGGGCACGAAGCCCGACGGCAGCCGCTACCACGCGCTCGAGCCCGAGGCATACGCCTGGGTCCATGCGACGCTCGGCGAGGCGATCGTCAGCGGTCACCGCAATTTCGGGCGGCCCCTCTCCCCCGGCGAGCTCGAGGAATTCTGGCCGCAGTGGCGCGGACTCGGGCGGCTGCTCGGCGTTCGCGAACGCGACCTGCCGCCGGATTGGGACGGCTTCCGCGCCTACCTCCAGGAAATGATCTCGCGGCTCGAGGACAACCAAGCCGTCCGCGACGTCCTCGACGGCCTCGCCAACCCCACCCCGCCGCCGGTCTCGGGGATCGCCGCAGGGGCAGCGCGGCTGGCCGGAGTCCCGGCCGCTCACATGTCTTCGCTGGCGACAATCGGTCAGCTGCCGCCAGAGCTGCGCGAGCGGCTCGGCATCGACTGGACCCGCGCCAAGCAGCTCCAGTTTCGCGCGATGGGACGCGCCTCCCGCGCCGCGACTCCACTGATGCCGGCCAGCCTCCGCAACATGGGGCCGGGCTACCTGCGCTGGCGGCGCAAGCAGATCGCCCGCGGCGACGCGACCGCCGGGCGAGACTCGCGGACCCCGGCGACCCAGGCGGCCTGATGGCGGCGACGACCGGCCTCCTGACCCGCGCCCTCGACGGCACCGTCGAGGTCCCCGAAGACGAGCTCAGCGAGCGGATCCTCGACGCGGCGCTGGCGATCGCCGCCGAGTCGGGGGTCCGCCATCTGACGGTCGAGGACGTCGCCGGCCGCGCCGGCGTCGGCCGGGTCACCGTCTACCGGCGCTTCGGCAACAAGCAGGCGCTGATGGACGCCCTCGGCGCCCGCGAGGCGCGGGCGCTGCTCGCGGAGCTCGACGCCGAGACCCCCCAGCACGGACCGATCGAGGACCGGATCGCCGCCGGCTTCGTCACCAGCCTGCGCCTGATTCACGAGCACCCGCTGCTCAGCCGCCTGGCCCGCGTCGAGCCCGAATCGGTCCTCGCCGCGCTCAGCGCCGACGGCGGCGCCAACTTCGCCCTCGCCCGCGCTTTCCTTGCGGCGCGACTACGCGAGGCCCAGGAGGAAGGCGACCTCGGGCCGGTCCCGGTCGAGCAGGCGGCCGAGCTCCTCGTTCGCCTCTGCGTCAGCTTTGTCCTCCTCCAGGAGAGCGTCCTGCCGCTCGACGATCCCGAAGCCGCGGCGGACCTGGCGCGAAGGCTGATCGCACCTGTGGTCACTTCCTAGCGGAGCGTTCGGGCGCTCGCCGGCCTCAGCTGTTAGGCGCGCACTGAGTCAGCCCGTACGGATGGGCGAGAGCCGCGAAGTCCGTGAATGGATCCGACTTGCCGCTCAACAGGGCCGGGTTGCTCTTTACCGTGTTCAGGTCAGCCTGGGCCGTGTCGAGCATCTTCGTCACCGTTGCCTCGTCTCCTGACGGTGCGCCGAGCGCACGAACGCCGGAGATTTGAGCCTGGATGCTGGCGACGGAGGGCTTTGCCCTGTTGCCGGCGGCGCAGATGGCGTTTGCCTTGACCAGGAACTCCGTCTTGGTCAGCGCCGCGGGCGAGGTGCTGCTCGCGGTGCTGCTGGTACTGCTGCTGCCGCAGCCTGCGGCAACAAGGGCAACCGCGAGGGTCGCGGCGAGGACTGTGAGGCCGGTCGATCGGGGAGTCAATTGCGCCTCCTAGTTGGGGTCCCGCCTGGGGGGAGCCTACTTACTTAAGTTAAACGCGCGGCCGGCAGCGCGGGATCAGGCGCAGCGGTAACCGATCGAGGCCCCGAAGCGCCGGATTTCGCCGCCAGAGTGGCTCGCCCGCGAGCGCCATCCGCTCGACGCGCTCGGTGAGCAGGCGCAGAACGACCTCGGCCTCGAGCCTCGCGAGGTGAGCGCCGAGGCAGAAGTGGATGCCGGTCCCGAAGCCGAGGTGGTCGGAGGGATTGCGAGTGACATCGAAGCGGTCGGGCTCGGGGAAGTGGCGCGGGTCGCGGTTGGCGGCGCCGAACAGGAGCAGCACACGGCCGCCGGCCGGGATGACGGCGTCGCCGACCTCGTGGTCGGCGCGGGCGACGCGGTACATGCCCTGGATCGGCGAGGTGTGGCGCAGCGCCTCCTCGACCGCGGGCCGGATCAGCGACGGGTCGGCGGCGACCCGCGCGTACTCGTCCGGGTGCTCGGCGAACGCGAGCAGCATCGTGCCGATCAGGTTGGTCGTCGTCTCGTTTCCCGCGATCAGCAGCAGGAAGGCGAACCAGAACAGCTCATCCTCGCTGAGCCCTCCTTCGTCGGAGGAGGCGAGCAGCTTGCTGAGCACGTCATCGCCGGGGTCGCGGCGGCGGCGCGAGAACAGCTCGAGGAAGTACGAGTGAAGCCGCAGGGTGGCGCCGAGCACGCCGGCGCTCGAGCGCACCCGGCCGGCGCCGGGCTCGACCCCGAAACCCTCGACGACGCTGTCGGACCACTGGCGGAACCGCGGCTCGTCGTCCTCGGGAATGCCGAGCACGCGAGCGATCGTGGCGACCGGCAGCGGCCCGGCGAGCGCCGCCACCGCGTCGCACCCTCCCCCCTTTCCGAGCATGGCCTCGATTGCCTTGCTCGCCAGCCGCTCGACCGCCGGCCGCCAGCCCTCGATCGCCGCGTGGGTGAAGCTGCCCGCCGCCAGCCGTCGCAGCCGGGTGTGATCGGGGCGGTCGCTGGTCAGCATCATCGGCGTCCGCGAGGGGTAGCTCGTGACCCCCTCGGCCGAGGAGAGACGGTCGTGCGCGCGCGCCGCGGCGTGGACATCGTCGTAGCGGCTCAGGATCCACTCGCGGCGGCGGGCGCTGTGGTGCAGGCGGTCGCCCTCGAGCAGCTCCCGGTAGGCGGGATAGGGGTCGGCGAGGACCGCCGGCGAGACCGGATCGAACGCGGTCGGGATCGCGCCCCGCGCCTCGGCGTCGCCGCGGCGCAGCAGACCGGTGAGGCTGTCGCGCGAATAGAGCGCCCCGGCTCTCGCCGCCTGCCCGGCGAGCGTCAGCGCCAGCCGGGCGTCGCTGGTGCGCGGATGACTACGGCTGCGGGTCGGCATGGACCTGGGGGTAGCGGCCCCCGCCCCCGGGCAGTCCCCAGGAACTGGCCGAGCCGGCGATCCCGCAGGGCGGGAATCCGGCGCTGACCGGGGGGACGTCGAGCCACGTGTACTCGTCCTCGTCCGGATTGAACGAGAGCCCGGTCGGCGGGTAGTCGGTGTTCTTGCAATCGAAGCTCGGCAGCGCGCCGAACTTGGCGGCTTCCTGGATGACCACCTTCGAGGGCGGCGGGTAGGCGTCGCCGCGGTTGCTCGACGGCCGGGACGGATAGATCGCCGCCGCCTCGGGGCTGGCGAAGGCGAACTGGCGCAGCGTGTGGCGCGGGGCCGGCTCGCCGGCGATCGGGGTCAGGATGCCCGCCAGGCCGGCCGGGGCGTTGAAGAAGTCGGTGAGGTACTCCTTGTACGAGTAGAGATAGCGGACGACCGGATTGAGGTTGGCGAGGATCGGGTCGAGAGCGTCGAGCGCCGGGCGCAACTCGTGCAGGGTGCCGCGGAGCGCCGGCAGGCCGGTCTGCGCGGCGTCGACGAAGTCGCCGAGCTTCGGCATCGCGCTCTGCAGGCTCGGCGCCAGGCGGCGGACGCTGCGCAGGGTCGGCGTCACGTCGGACGCGACGGGCAGCAGGTCGCGGACGAGCGGCTGGGCGCCCTGGCGGAAGCGCTCGAGGCGGTCGAGGGTCAGCTTCGCCTCGGTCTCGAAGGTGGGCAGGATCTTAACGCTCTCGGCGAGCTGGCGGTCAGAGGCGCCGAGGGCGCCGAAGGTCTGGTTCGCGCCCGTGATCGCGCCGGCGAGCTCGCGGTCGTGCTCGGTCACCGCCTCGAACACGGTGCCGGCGTCGTGGACGAACGCGTGCAGCGCCGGCCTCTGCGCCTCGAGCGTGTGGACGATCTGCGCCGTCTCGGCGACGAACGGGCCGGCGTTGCCGAAGGCCTCGTTGAGGTCGAGCCCCCTGCCCCGGATCGCCTCGGCCCAGCCGCGCTGCCAGCCCTGGAACGCGGTCCGGGTGCGCTGATCGAAGGCGTTGAAGATCTCGTCGATCTGGGTCGACGGCTGGACCTGCGAGTCGGCGAGGTGGCCGCCCTCGGGGACCGGCGCCGCGGCCGCCTTCACCTGCGGCGACTCCTCGACGGCGGATCCGAGCGAGACCGGCGCGTTGCCGCCGCCGGGCGTCAGCTCGATGTAGGTCTCGCCGAGCAGCGTCTTCAGCCGCAGGATCGCGCGGGTGTTCGAGGAGATCGGCGCGTACTGCGGCTGGATCTCGATCGTCGCCTCGGTCGCATCGGTGTTCTTGGCCAGCGACGTCGACTTGACCTTGCCGACGGTGACGCCGCCGATCCGAACATCGGCCTCCTTGGCCAGCGTCGTCGCCTCGGGGAAGTCCGCGGTGAAGCGGTAGCTCGTCGGCGCCAGCGGGATCGGCCCGCCAAAGGTGATCCAGAGGAAGAGCAGCAGCCCGAAGCAGGAGAGCGCGAAGCCCGCCGCGATCAGGATCTTGCCGACTGAAGGGGCCTGCTTTTGCATCAGTTACAGACCCCGCCGCTCTGGAACAGCTGGGCGATCGGGTTGACCAGTGCCTGCAGCGGCCCGGTCGAGAGGATCTCGGCGGCGTTCGAGCAGCTCGCGGTCAGGTAGATGCGGCGGAAGAGGCCGTTGGCGTCCTGGGCCCCGAACACGGTTTCGCCGTGCTGAGCGAGCCAGGCGATCCAGTAGAGGTAGCCCTCGTCGCGGCCGGGAGTGCCCGCCGGCTCGCGGCCGCGCGGGTTATACGCCGCCTCGTTGGCGACCCCGTTGACGCTGTCGACGATCGAGGTCAGGCGGGGGATCGAGACGACGTAGTTATGGGCGGCGACGCCGAGATCGCGCACGGGCTGCCTCGCAGTGCGCACGAACGGCCTGATCTGGTTCTGGATCGCCGGGGTCGCGTCCTTGGCCAGCCGGTTGAGCGCGCCGCTGACGGCGCCGGTGCGCCGCGCGAACGGGCGCAGGCTCTTGGCCGTCGGGCCGAGCTGGTCGGCAAAGCCGGCGAGCGCATCGAGCGCCTGGTGCGTCTTGTCGAGCGCACCCGGCAGCGACGCGGTCGCGCGGCTCAGGTCGGGCGACTGCTGCGCAACCGCGCCCAGGGCGCTGCTCGAGGAGTCGACCAGCCGGCTCAGGGCCTGGTCCTGGCCGCCGACTTCGCCGGCGAGGAGGTGGAGGTTGTGGACGAGCTGGGCGAGGTCGGCGCGCTTGGCCGCGGCCTGCGAATCGAGCCTCGCGAGCTCGCCGTTGAGCGGGCCGAGGTTGGCGAAGACGTTGCCCAGGTCCTTGCCGCGTCCCCGCAGCCCCTCGCCGCCGCTGACGAGCAGGGTCCGCACGTAGGCGCGGGTGTCGGAGTCGAGCTCGGCGAGCACCTGGTCGAGGTCGATGTCGGGCTCGGTGTTCGCCTCGGGGATCGTCGCGCCCTCGCTGTACTCCCCCGCCGACTTCGACCCGGGGTCGAGCTCGAAGAACATGTCCTTGAGCTCGGTCGCAGGCCGCATCAACACCGTCGCGTCACGGTAGATCGGCAGGTAGTCGCGGTTGATCGCGAAGGTGACGACGGCCTTGCCCTGGTCGAGCTTGACCCCGGAGACGTCGCCGATCCTGATCCCGGCGACGCGAATCGTCTGGCCCTGGCCCGGGACCACCGCCTGGGCGGTCTGGAACTCGGCCTTGAGCTCGAACGGCTTCTCCTCAAGAATCGGAATCCGGAGCCTCTGGTTCTGGAGGATGATCCAGGTGCTGGCGAGGCCGGCGACCCCGATCGCGATCACCGCGATGGCGTTGCGCCAATTGCGCGAGAGGAAGAGCTTCATGGCGTCCCCTCCGCCCGGATCTGCTTCGCCAGCCGCGGCCAGTCGCGCTTGAGGTAGTCGAGCAGCGTCGCCTGCAGCACCTTGCGGACGGCGCGTGGAGCGGCGCCCGAGCCCGCCGCGCCGGTCGCGGCGCCGAGGTCGAGCGCCGAGCGCAGGTCGCGCACGTTGGAACCGAGGGCGCCGGGCAGATCGGCGGCCGACGCGGTCGAGAGCGGTGTCTGGGTCGGCGCCGGGCCGACGCCGCCGGCGTTGAGGTCCGGCGGCTGCTGGGTCTCGCAGGGGACGTCGGGCCGGTACGGGGTCTTGGCCGACGAGTTGATCGCCGGAACCGATCCTAGGATCGGCGCCGCCAGGGTGCCGAACTGCTCGGCGGCCCCGGCGAGGGCGGGCTGCGAGGCGACCGCGTTGGTGCCTGTGCCGACGAACGCCCGCACGTACTGGCCGTTGGCGTCGCCGCTGCGGCTCTCGCCGGCGACCCCGGAGAGCCCGTAGCCCGTCTGCTTGTAGACGGGAGCGTTGGCGGGGAACGGATAGCTGGCGTCGGCGCTGACCTTGTCGTTGGCCCAGGGGATGACGACGTTGTTGAAACAGCCGCCGAGGGCGCCGACCCCGGTCAGGAGCCGGTCGGCGCCGGCCGAGAGCGCCGCCAGATCGGGCACCACCGGCCGCGCGTCGGAGATCAGCCCTCGCAGCTCCGGCTGCGAGACGAGCCCGCGGACCTGGTGCATGAACGGCGTCGCGTGGCGGATCGCCGGCGAGGCCTTGCGCAGGCCGGGCGTGATCTCGCGGGCCAGGGCGCGTGTCTGCGGCAGCGCCGCGTTGAGCGCCGCCAGGGCGGGGCGCCCGGACTGGATCACGCCCGGCAGCGCGCCGATGCCGCGCCGCAGGGCGTCGTCGTGAGAGGCGAGTGCTCCGGCGACGACGCTGAAGTTGGTGACCAGGTCCCGGAGCTGGGCCTCGTTGCGGCCGAGACCGCGGAAGATGCGGTCGAGGCCGTTGACCGTGCCCGAGAGGTCGCCGGGCGCGGTGCCCTGGAGCGCCTCGGCGACCACGGCGGTCGGCTTGAAGGCGGCGCCCGAGGACGCGTAGAACTGGTGGAGGCCGGCGGCGCCCCCGTTGTCGGCGAGGGCGCTGCCGAACTCGCGCAGCAGGACCTGGAGGTCGCTGCGGACCGGCGCCTGGAGGGTGGTCAGCACCTGGTCGAGCTGAACCGAGGTCGCCGTCTGGGTCAGCGGATACTCGTGGCCGTTGGCGACCTCCGGCGAAGAAGGCGTCCCCGGCGTCACGTCGACGAACAGGTTGCCTTCGAGGAAGAGCCGCGGCCGCAGCTTCATCGTCGCGTCGGCGTGCAGCGGCCGGCCGGCGTCGTCGATCCGCATCGTCACCTCGGCGACCGGCACCGCGTCGGGCGAATCGGGGATCACCCGGCGCACGCCGGTGACCTCGCCGACCTTGATCCCGGCGATCCGCACCTGGGCGTGGGGGCGGATGTTCTGGGCCGAGCTGAACAGCGCCTTGACCTGGTAGCCGTGATCCCAGGGGATGCGTTTGGTCAGCGCCAGGAAGCCGCCGACCAGGCAGAGCACGATCAGGCCGAGGCCGATGACCTCGTTCGGGATCCGCTTCTTGTCCGGGCGGTTCCTCATGGCTGCCTCGAGGGAACGCGGGTGTCGCGCAGCTCCCTGGTCCCGTTCTGGTCGTAGAACAGCGTCGTCGGCCCGCGCGAGCCCGGGATGTCGGACACGGCCGCGACCGGGCTGCTCTTGTCCTGGCCGGGGATGCGCAGATCGCCGAGCGTGTAGCCGAGCTGCCCGACCTGGCAGTCGGCGTTGTGCTGGCCCGCCGGTCCGAATGCGGGCGAGTGGAGGAGCGGCAGCTCGTAGGGCTTGAACTGCCCCGGATTCGGGTCTAGCGCTCCGGCCCGGGCGTTGGCCGCGATCCCGGAGTAGTTCATCAAGCCGGTCTGGACCTGACCCGGGATCGTGATCTTGTCCAGCGGCGGCGGTCCCGGCAACCCGACTTCGGTTGGGCCGAGCGGGTAGACGATTACGTTGTTGCGGAGGCTGAAACCGACCTGGTCGCGGTCGGAGACTGCGTTGGGGACGAACGTGGCCCAGTAGGTCATGTAGTTGCAGACGGTCTGCATCGGCGTCGCAAAGGCCAGCGTCGGTTGGAGGTTGCTGAGCAGGTCGTTGATGCGCAGCACCGACGAAGCCGTGCTCGGGTCGTTAAACAGCTGCTCGCCCTCGGCGAAGACGCTCTTCAGGTCGAGCATCGTCTGCGGAGTCCGGCGCAGGACCGGTGTGCCCGCGGCGAGCGCGTCGTTGAGCGCCGGGAGTGCCCGGCGCAGCTCGGCGCTGCCGGGGCGCAGGCGGGTCGCCAGGGTCGAGAGGTCGGCGATGAAGCTGCGCTCTGCGGGCAGCGTGTTGACGGCGGTTTGCAGCGCCGGCACACCGCGCGAGATCGACTGCTCGACGGCGCCGGGGTCCTGCGCGAGGGCCGAGAAGACGTTGGCGAGGTTCGTGAACAGCTCGGCCTGATCGCCGGCGACCGGGGCGATGATGCGGCTGGTGTCGGCGAGCGAGGTGACGAGCCTGTCGAGGCCGGTGCCCGGCGCCGCCAGGGTCGCCGAGACCGGCGCCAGGTCGGTGAGCAGCGGGTTCAGCGCCGCGACCGCCTGGTTCAGCGAGGCGCCGCGACCGGTGAAGGCGTCGCCGTAGCCGACGAGGTTGTCCCGCACTGCGGCTCGGGTCGGGGCGTCCAGCGCATTGCTGATCTCATCGGACTCGGTCTGGCGGACGAAGACGCCGTTGCCCGCCTGGCCGGCCGTCGCCACGTCGGCGGTGCTCGCGATTGCGCCGTCGTCGAGGCCGTTGAATGCGTAGCCGTCGGGCGCGGCCGGGCCGTCGCCGCGTTCGATCTCGAGGTACTTGAGCCCGAACGCCGACTTGTAGCGGACCCGGAACACCGAGTTGCGCGCGAGCGGTTCGACCGATTTGTTGAGCTTCAGGTCGAGGCGGGCGCCGGCGCTTCCGCCCGCGGCCGAGGCCTCGGCGCCGCTGACCGCGACCGGCGTGATCGAATCGACGAGGCCGACCCGCTGGCCGCCGATGCGGACGTCGTTGTTGGGCCGCAGCCGGGCGGCGTTGGGGACGTCGACCGAGACGTGGTAGACGGGCACGAAGGGCAGCCCGTTGTTGGCGTTGTAGGCGAGGAAAACCGCGACCAGCGTGACCAGCGTCGTCAGCGCGCCGACCAGGGTCGGCGACCCCGCCAGGGCCGATAACCCTGAGACCGGCCGTGGCTGTCGCGCGGGACCGCTCATGAGCCGAAGAGGAATTGGAGGAGCCCATCAACCGAGTTCTTGTCTACAGGGGGTTGCCCGGCGGAGCCGGCGTTGCCGCCGCCGGTCGGGGCTGCCGCCTGCGCGCTCGGCGTTGGCGCCGCGGTCAGGTTCGGCAGCAGGCCCGTGGTCTTGCCCGAGCGCTTCTTGGTCGGGTCGCAGAGCTCGGGCGCGTCGGTGCCGTCCGGGCAGACCGACTTGTCGTAGGGCGGCAGGTTCAGCTGCTCGTTGATCCGCGGCTGGTTCGGCCCGAGCCAGGAGACGCAGTGGGCCGCGTCGAGCAGGTTGGTCGTGTAGCCGCCGCCCAGCTTCGGCACGCCGAAGTTGGGAGCGCCCGGCCTGCCGCCGGTGTTGGCGCCGCCGCAGGGGTCGGTCGGTCCCCCCGCGTAGACGCTGAAATGGAGCAGGTGGCCGAGCGAGTCGTACTGGTTCGTGCCCCCGGTCAGGTAGTAGGCGTAATTGAGGATGCCTTCGATCGCCGTGTATCCGGTCGGCGCGTCGCGCCCGGTCGACCAGCACGACTTCGTCTTGTCGTCGCAGGTGCGCGATGCGCGGGCGTCGACCTCGACCGCGCGCCGCGGGTCGTTGAGGTCGGCGAGCAGGTCGTCGAGGGGCTTCACCGTGGGCGGTACCAGCGACGACCCCGAGGCGAGGGTCGAGATCTCGTCCCTGCCCTTGGACAGCGCCCGGTTGCCGACCGCCGCCGCGTCGCCGAGCCCGGTCACCGCGCCGCGAGCCGAGTCGGCGAAGCCGGGGAACAGCTTCCCCAGCCTTGTCAGCTGCGGGGCCGCGGCGTTCAGGTTGGCGAGCAGCGGCTCGCCCTGGGCCGTGAAGTCGCGGAGCTGGACCGCGGTCGGCTTCAGCTCCTTGAGGAAATCGTCGAGCAGGCCGACGTCCTGTCCCAGCTCGGTATGGCGGTTGGCGGCGGCGCTGGCCGTTGTCGCCGCGGTGTTGACGAAGCGGCTGACGTCGGTGCGTCGCTCGGCGAGGCGCGAGAAGATCTGTTGCGAGTCGCCGATCAGGCCGCGGATCTGGCTTCGGTCCTCGGCGAGGATGCCGAAGGCGCGCCGCAGGTTGCGCAGCGCCGGGGCGCCGCGGCGGATCGCGGCGTTGAGGTTGTCGGAGTTGCCCGCCAGCGCGGTCCCGAACTCGTTGAGAAGCAGGGCCAGCCGCGCGCGGTAGGGCTGGCGCAGCGTGTTGAGGACGAGGTCGAGCTGGACGGTCTGCGAGGTCTGCGCGACCGGGATCGTGCCGCCCTCGGCGAGCGGAGCGCCCTTTGGCTCGCAGTCGAGGAAATACTCGGAGATCAGCGATTGCGGCTGCGGCGAGCAGGTCGTGCCGGCACCGAGGACGCCGAGGGCGCCCGAGGTCTTGATCTGGACCAGGGCCCGCTTCTGGGGGCTGATTTCGAGCTTCTCGACGGTGCCGCTCTTGACTCCGGCGACCAGGACCTCGGACCCGTTGACGAGGCCGAAGGCGC
>JAWVFN010000041.1:0-19454 GCA_033855935.1 Solirubrobacterales bacterium
AGCGACATCATCACCATCCGCGCGACCCAGAGGGCGATGATGTCGCGCGCCGTCGAGAGCACATCGGTCGGGAAGAACGCCTTGTACTCGGGGGTGTCGGCGCCGGGCCAGCCGAGCGTCGCGAACGGCCACAGCGCCGAGCTGAACCAGGTGTCGAGGACGTCGGGGTCCTGCTCCCAGCCCTCGCCCTCGGGCGGCTTCTCGCCGGCGTAGGTCTCGTCGCCTCGGTACCAGACCGGAATCCGGTGACCCCACCAGAGCTGGCGCGAGATGCACCAGGGCGGGATGTTCTCCATGCGCTCGAAGTACTGGCGGCGGGCGCCGTCGGGCGTGATCCGCACCCTGTTCTCGCGGACCGCCTCGACTGCCGGCGGCGCGAGCTCGTCGATGCGGCAGAACCACTGCAGCGAGATCAACGGCTCGATCCGCTCGCCGGAGCGGTGCGAGAACGGCACCGAGTGCCGGTAGGGCTCTTCGCTGCGCAGGAAGCCCTCGTCGCGCAGCGCCTGCACGACCTCCTTCTGGGCGTCGGCGACGGACATGCCCTTGAAGCGGTCGCCGGCGGCGTCGGTCATCCGGCCGTCCTCGCCGATCACGGTGATCTCGGCGAGGCTGTGGGCTCGGCCGATCGCGAAGTCGTTGGGGTCATGGCCGGGGGTGATCTTCAAGGCCCCGGTGCCGAACTCGACGTCGACATGCTCGTCGGCGATCACGGGAATCAGGCGGCCGACCAGCGGCAGCTCGACGTTCTTGCCGACCAGGTCCCTGTAGCGCTCGTCGCCCGGGTTGACCGCGACCGCGGTGTCGGCGAGCATCGTCTCGGGCCGCACCGTCGCCACCACGAGCTCACCGGCGTCATCGCCCTCGAGCGGGTAGGCGATCTCGTAGATCGTGTCGTCGACGTCGCGGTTCTCGACCTCGAGGTCGGAGATCGCCGACTGCGTGCCCGGGTCCCAGTTGACCATGTAGTTGTCGCGGTAGATCAGGCCCTTCTGGAACAGCTCGGTGAAGACGCGGTATACCGCCGTGACGTAGCCCTCGTCGAGGGTGAAGCGCTCGCGCTCGTAATCGCACGAGGCGCCGAGGCGCTTGAGCTGCTCGACGATCGTCGAGCCGTACTTCTCCTTCCACTCCCAGACCTTCGCGACGAACTTCTCACGGCCAAGCTCCTGGCGCGAGACGCCCTCCTTGGCGAGCTCCTTCTCGACCACCGCCTGGGTTGCGATTCCGGCGTGGTCCGTGCCGAGGATCCACAGCGAGTTGCGCCCGCGCATCCGATGCATCCGGATCAGCGCGTCCTGGATCGTGCCGTTCAGCGCGTGACCCATGTGCAGAGCGCCGGTGACGTTCGGCGGCGGTATCGCGATCGAGTAGTTCTGCTCGGGCGTGCCGGTTGCCTCGGGGTGGAAGTGACCGCCCTCGAGCCACGACGCGAACACGCGCTGCTCGACCTCGCCGGGATCCCAGCGGGTCGTCGCTTCCAGGCTCTTTCGGCGCGCCGCGTCGATGGCGGCGATGTTAATCGCGGGCGCCGGCTAGCGGCGGTGGCGGCGGCGAGCCGGCAGCTCGCAGCCCTTCGGCCGGGGATCGAGCTGCTTGTCGCGGCGCACGCGGTCGAAGCCGGGCCCGCAGCGGAGCTTTTGGTCCGCCGTTCCGTCGCGCGCGCGCAGCAGGTCGTTGCCGTCGCCGCCCTTGAACACGTCGGAGCCCGAGCCGCCCTTGAGGATGTCATCGCCGACGTCGCCGGCGATGAAGTCGTCGCCGCCACGGCCGACGAGGCGGTCAGAGCCGGCGCCCCCGAGGAGGAAATCGGCGCCGTCGCCGCCCGACAGCACGTTGGCATCGCCGTCGCCGACGAGCAGATCGCCGCCGGCGCCGCCAATCAGGTTCTCGACATCCTTGTCGATCGTGTCGCCCGCCGCCGGGGCGCCGTCCTCGGCGTTGCCACTCTGGTGTGCGGGTCCTCCGATCGTCGCCGAGACACCCGTCGAACGCGTCGCGTAGGTGACCGTGTCGCTGCCTGAACCGCCTCTCATCAGATCACCGCCGGCGCCGCCGTCGAGCAGGTCGTTGTTCTGATCGCCCGCAAGTGAGTCCGGGCCCGGCCCGCCCTGGAGGTTGTCGTTACCGGAACCGCCGCCCAGGTCGTCGGCACCGTCGCCGCCGACGAGGAAGTCGCTGTTGGCGCTCCCGCGCAGCTTGTCGGCGGCGAGCCCCCCGAAGAGCGCGTCGTTACCGGTGCCGCCGTCGATCGAGGCATTGATCGACGCGGGCACCGCCGATCCGGGCGTCGCCGAGATCCCCGCGGCGTCGTTGCGGTTCCCGAGCTTGATCTCGATCGTCGTGATCTGGCCGATCGGGCAGGAGACGATCGGGCTTGCCTTGGCGCAGAGCGGGTCGCTCGTATCGACGCCGGCCCCGCTGTCGGTGACGACCAGGTGCGTCGGCGTGGCGCTGACCACGACGTTGTTCGTGGCGTTGTTCTTCGCCACCACCTCCAGCGTCTTACCCGAGGAGCTGACCGAGACGTCCGTCGCGGCGGCGGCGAGCGCCGGCGCAGCGAGCGCGGCGCTCACCGCGCACGCACCCCCGAACAGCGTCCGGCGCGCGAACCGACACATCTGCGCTCTGCGTACCCTCATCGACCCCTATAAACACGATCGACGGGGCGGTGTAGCGGTGTCAGCCCGAAATCAGGCTGTTTCTTCGAGCTCCTCGCCCGGCTCGTCGCCGGTCGCCTCGGTCAGCAGCGTCGGCCGGTTGCCGCTGGCGATCGTCTCCTTGGTGACGACGCACTTGGTCACGTCGCCGCGCGAGGGCAGCTCGAACTGGACGTCGAGGAGGGTCTCCTCGAGGATCGAGCGCAGCCCGCGGGCGCCGGTCTCGCGCTCGATCGCCTTGTCGGCGATCGCGCCGAGCGAGTCCTCCTGAAAGACGAGCTCGATGTCGTCGAACTCGAAGAAGCGCTTGAACTGGTTGGTGAGTGCGTTGCGCGGCTCGGTCAGGATCGTGACCAGGTCGTCCCGGCTGAGCTGGTGGATCGCCGAGATCACGGGCAGGCGGCCGATGAACTCGGGGATCAGGCCGTACTCGATCAGGTCCTCGGGCAGCACCTTCTCGAACATCTCGCCGGTGTCCTTGTCGACCGAGGAGCTGACCTCGGCGCCGAAGCCGACGCCCTTGTGGCCGACCCGTCGCTCGATCACCTTGTCGAGCTGGGCGAACGAGCCGCCGCAGACGAAGAGGATGTTCTTGGTGTCGATCGTGAGGAAGTCCTGGTGGGGGTGCTTGCGGCCGCCCTGCGGCGGCACCGAGGCGGTCGTGCCCTCGAGAATCTTGAGCAGCGCCTGCTGGACTCCCTCGCCCGAGACGTCGCGCGTGATCGACGGGTTGTCGGACTTGCGCGCGATCTTGTCGATCTCGTCGATGTAGATGATCCCGGTCTCGGCCTTCTTGACGTCGAAGTCGGCGGCCTGGATCAGCTTGAGCAGGATGTTCTCGACGTCCTCGCCGACATACCCGGCCTCGGTCAGCGCCGTCGCGTCGGCGATCGCAAACGGAACGTTGAGGATGCGCGCCAGCGTCTGGGCCAGCAGCGTCTTGCCGCAGCCGGTCGGGCCGAGCAGGAGGATGTTCGACTTCTCGAGCTCGATGTCGCCGGCCTCGCCCTCCGCCTGGGCGATCTGGACGCGCTTGTAGTGGTTGTAGACCGCGACCGAGAGCGAGCGCTTGGCGGAGTCCTGGCCGACGACGTAGTCGTTGAGGACGTCGTTGATCTCGGCCGGCTTCGGCAGGTTCTCGAGCTCGAAGGTGGGTGGAGCGGTGAGCTCCTCGTCGATGATCTCGTTGCAAAGATCGATGCACTCGTCGCAGATATAGACGCCGGGACCGGCGATCAGCTTCTTGACCTGTCGCTGCGACTTCCCGCAGAAGCTGCAGAGAAGCTGCTCGTTTGAGTCGGTTGGGCGTGCCAGCGGAATCCACTCCTAGAGATCGACGTTCTCCGGCCGGCGATCCTCGCTTCACCAAGAAGCTTAGGGGACGCCAGGCACCGGCCTGACGCACTCCTGTTACGCCGCGGGTGCCTGGAGTCCTGCCTCGAGGAAGTTCGCTTCCTCCCTAACGACCGCGAAGAAGACGTCGCCGCGATAGATGTCGAAGTGCCCGCCGTCGAATTCGAGCAGCGTGCCCTGTGGCGCCTTGTCGGCGATCCTGCGCGCCGGGTCCGGCGGGGTGATCTCGTCGTCGCGGCCGACGATGACGAGAATCGGGCATTTGACCTTGGAGGCGTCGCGACCGGGGCTGTAGCTCGCGTAGGTGAGCATGATCCGGGCGGGGGTCTCGTTGACGAACTCGTAGTCGTCGGGGTACATCCCCGGGTAGAGAGTCCCGGCGTCGTTGCCTGTCATCGCGGCGGTCGATCCCGGCGGCCCGACGATCGCCATGTTGTGGGTGCGGCCGATCAGCGAGAGGGCGCGGTCCTCGATGCCGGCGGCAGTCAGCTTCGCTGCGCGCAAGGGCTCGAGGTTGCGCAGGGTCGCGAGGCCGTCGGCGTGCGGAACCTGGGCGACGACGACGGCGACGCGATCGTCGCGCGCCGCGACCCAGACCACGTGCCCGCCGCTGTTCGAAGATCCCCAGAGCGCGATCCGCTCGGGGTCGATGCCCTCGAGCGAGCGCGCCTTCTCGACGGCGGCCTGCCAGTCCTGGTGCTGGCGGCCGATGTTGACGAGCTGCCGCGGCTCGCCGCTCGAGTCGCCGAAGTGCCGGTAGTCGAAGACGAGCGCCGCCATCCCCTTGTCGACGAAGCGCTCGGCGTAGGCGTCGAGCCGGGCCTCCTTGGTCGCCGCGAACCCATGCGCCATGACCACGCAGGGAACCCCGGCATCTCCGGCGAGCTTCGAGCCCTTCGGCGCCGAGTAGAGCCAGCCGGCGCAGTGACCGTCGCCGGAGGCAAAGCGGATGTCGTCGCGCTCGGCCAGGGGGGCGACACTAACCGATCAGCTGACGCGGTCCCAGGCGCGCAGCGAGGGCTCGGGGTTGATCCGCCTCCCCTTGACGTGGATCTCGAAATGGAGGTGGCAGGGCGTGCCCGCGGCATCCCCTGTCTGGCCGATGTTGCCGACGATCGCCGCGGTCTGCACGTGCTCGCCGCGCCTATAGCTCGACGGCTTGACCATGTGGGCGTAGAAGTAGGAGCGGTTCTCGCCGAGGCCCTTGAGCAGGATGTAGTTGCCGTAGAGCACCGGGTCGTAGCCCTTGCGGACGATCGTGCCCGTGCGGACCGCGGCGAGCGGCGTCCCGCAGCGGCCGGTGACGTCAAAGCCCCCGTGGATACGGCCGCCGTTTCGTGGCGCGTGGAAGGCGCCGACCGCCCCGCGGGTCCCGTGCGGCCCGCGGACCGGAAAGTAGTGGCCGAGGAGGCTGACCTTGCCTGCCTCCTGCTCGCCGCCGCCGGCGGGCGCCACCAGCACGCGGTAGCTGCCGTCGGGGACCGGCTTGCCGCCGCCGGTGAGCCCGTCCCAGGTCTCGGTGCGCTTGACGCCCGGCGCGACCGCCGGCTCGCTGAAGCGGCGGACCTCGCCGGAGGCGCCGAGCACGCGGATCGAGACATCCGCCGGTGTCGTGCCGCCGAGCTCGAAGCCGATCTTGACGCCACCCTCCTGGTCGACGAAGGCGCGTTGGGGCGAGACCGAGAGCGCTTGCAGCGCCGGTATGTCGGCGGCGGTCGGCGCCGCGGCGACGGCGGCCAGGGCGACCGCGAGAAGGAAGGGAGCCAGGCGGCGGGTCAGCGGCTATCGAGGACGCGGTCGACGATGTGGTACTCCTTCGCCTCCTCCGCGCTCATGAAGTAGTCGCGCTCGGTGTCCTTGGCGACTTTGTCCAGGTCCTGACCGGTGTGGGTGGCGATGATCTGGTCGAGCCGCTGGCGCACGTCGATGATCTCCTTGGCGTGGATCTCGATGTCGGTCGCCTGGCCGGAGAAGCCGCCGGAGACCTGGTGGATGAGGATCTTCGAGTTGGGCAGCGCCATCCGCTTGCCCTCGGCGCCGCCGGCGAGCAGCAGGGCCCCCATGCTCATCGCGACGCCGAC
Organism: Solirubrobacterales bacterium; assembly: GCA_033855935.1. Classification (GTDB taxonomy): domain Bacteria; phylum Actinomycetota; class Thermoleophilia; order Solirubrobacterales; family 70-9; genus JAWVFN01. The sequence continues at coordinate 6,095 of JAWVFN010000041.1, forward strand.
GCAGATCGTCGAAACCTGGGGCTTGATGAACTGCATCGTGTCGTAGATCGCGAGGCCCGCATAGACGGATCCGCCCGGCGAGTTGATGTACATCGAGATGTCCTTGTCCGGGTCCTCAGACTCGAGGTGGATCAGCTGGGCGACGACGAGATTGGCGATGTCCTCGGTGACCGGCGTGCCCATGAACACGATGCGCTCGTTGAGCAGGCGAGAGTAGATATCGAACGCCCGCTCGCCGCGCGAGGTCTGCTCGACCACCATTGGGACCATCGGAGTCATCGGTCGCTGAGTGTATAGAGCGGCCCACCCGGGCATCTTGGTGCAGGCGATTGTGAAAAGCGGGAAACTGACGCCGATGGCGGCGCGAGGAGAGCTGCTGACCGTGGGCCACTCGAATCACGAGGAGGCCCGCTTCATCGGCCTGCTCAAAGAAGGCGGCGTGCAGACGATCGTCGACGTCCGCGCCCAGCCGCGATCCGGCCGCAACCCTCAGTTCAACGGCGCCGCTCTCGCCGCGTCGCTCGAGTCGGCCGACATCGGCTACGAGACGCTCGGCCGCGAGCTCGGCGGCCGCCGCGCGCCGATCGAGGGCTCGGGGACGAACGCCGCCTGGGACGACGAGGCTTTCCGCGGCTACGCCGACCACATGGCGAGCCGCGAATTCTCCGACGGGCTTGCGGACCTGGCCGAGATCGCACGCGCGAGCCGCACCGCGATCATGTGTGCCGAGGGCGACTGGCGCATCTGCCACCGGCGGCTGGTCGCCGATGCGATGACGACGAGCGGCTGGACCGTCCTGCACCTGCGCCCCGACGGCTCGCTGGAAGAGCACGAGCTCGACGCCAACCTGGTGCTGGACGAGGGGCGCCTCACCTACCCGGTGCTGCCGGGGCAGACCTCCTTAGAGGTCTAAGGCTTCGGGTCTCCCGGGGTCCAGAGCCCGCCCTTTTCCTCGCGCTCCTTCTCCGGGGTCCAGATCTTCTCGCGGGCCTCAGCGGCCTCGGCGGCGATCGGGGTCGCGTTCTCGGCGATCACGTCGAGGGCGCGGCGCAGCCGCAGGTCCTCGACCAGCAGCTGGTCGCGGCCCGACTCCTTCAGCTCCTTGAGCGCCTCGGCGGGCTCGGGGTGGCCGTGGTCCTCGTGGCCGGGCGCCGGCTTCAGCGCCTCGAGCATCTCGTCCTCTGAGATCTCGATGTTCTCGGCGTCGGCGACGCCGGCGAGCACGGCCTCGCGCTTCAGCGAGCGCTCGGCCTCGGGCCGGGCTTCGGTGACCAGCTCCTCGCGCGTCTTGCCCTGAAGCTGGAGGTAGCGCTCGGGGTCGACGCCTTGGCGCTGGAGCTGGCGGAAGGCGCGGTTCAGCGTCTCCTCGGCGCGGGCAGCGAGCAGCTCGTCGGGGATGTCGACCTTTGCCTTGTCGACCGCTGCATCGAGGGCCTTCTCGCGGAAGGCCTCCTCGACGCGCGAGTCGAGAATCTCTTTCATGCTGCCGCTGATCGCGTCACGGAGCTCGTCGAGGGTGTCGAACTCGGACGCCTCGGCGGCGAAGTCATCGTCGAGGTCGGGCAGCTCCTTCTCGCGAACCTCCTTGACCGTGACATCGAACTCGGCCTTCTTGCCCTGCATCTCCTCGGCGCCGTAGTCGTCGGGGAAATCGACCTCGGCTGTGCGCGTCTCGCCGCCCTTGGCGCCGGCGAGGGCCTTCTCGAAGCCCTCGAGCACCTGGCCCGAACCGAGCTCGAGCAGGTAGTCGCGTGCCTCGCCGCCCTCGAAAGGCTCGCCGTCGATCTTGCCGTCGAAGTCGACGAGCAGCACGTCGCCCTCGGTGGCCTCGCGATCGACGGGGTTGAGCTTGGCGAAGCCGGTGCGCAGACGCTCGATCTCGGCGTCGATCGCCTCCGTCGGCACCTCGACCTCCTCGCGGCCGACCTCGAGGCCCTTGTAGTCGCCGAGCTCGGCCTTGGGCCTCACGCCGACCTCGATCGAGAAGGTCAGCGGCTCGGCCTCGGCAGGCAGGTCGCCGATCTTCAGGCTCGGGTCGCCGACCGGGTTGATGCCGGATTCGATCAGCGCGGCCTCGTACCACTCTGCGATCGAGGACTCGATCGCCTCGGTCAGGACCGGCTCGCGGCCGACGCGCTGCAGGACCATCTCCGGCGGCACCTTGCCCTCGCGGAAGCCGGAAATCTTCATCTCCTGGCCGAGGCGCGCAGCAGCGGCCTTGATCCTCGCCTCCAGCTCGTCCGCCGGAATCTCGGCGTCGATGCGGACCTTCGTGTCGCTGAGCTCGGTTACCGTCGTCTTCATCGAACGCACGACGATAGAGATCTCCACTCGCGGCCGGTTGGCGGCGTGGCTCGTCACCGGCCCGCTCGGCCGGCTCGCGGCGTTCGTCCTCGACCTCGCCACCCTCTTCGTCTGGACGCTCGACTATTGGGTGCGGCGCCTGCTCCGCCTCGAGCCGCCTTAGGCCTCAGAACCAGCTATTTCCCCGCCGCGTAGCCGATGATCGACTTGTCGATCAGCCACTCGACCGGTGCCTTGTCGTCGGTGTACACCGATCCACCCGGCAGCCGCGGTTGAACGCGGGCCGCGTCGATTCTGGCCAGCGAGCGCAACTCGGGGTTGACGTGGGCGGCGAGCAACCGGGCCGCCGAGGTCGGCGCGTCGCTCGCGACGAGCAGCGTGTTCTCCTGCTCGGTCGGATCGCGAAGCACGGTCGGAAAAACGTCGGCCATCGTCCGGCCGAGAACCCGCTCGAGGTCGTTGTTGCCGTCGGGGTGGCCGACGTTGACGATCACCTGGCCGCCCGGCGCGAGGCGATCGCGGACGAGCTGGAAGAACTCCTTGGTCGTCAGGTAGAACGGGATGTAGGGCTGGCGGTAGGCGTCGACGATGATCTCGTCGTAGCCCCCGTCGCTGCGTTGGAGCCAGGGGCGGGCGTCCTCGTTGTAGACCGTCAGGCGCGGGTTCTCCATGTCGAAGTAGCGGCGGCCCAGCTCGGCCAGCTTCGGGTCGATCTCGACCCCGTCGACGCTCGCTTGCGGATAGAAGTGGCCGTACTGCCGCGCGGTCGTGCCGGCGGCATTGCCGAGGACCGCGACCCGCCGCGGCGGCGAGGAGCGGCTGAGGAACGGCAGCACCAGCAGGCTGTCCCAGTACTGGTCGGTGAGGAAGGCGCCGGGCCGGTAGAAGGAGTGCGTCGCCTGCCCCTCGTTCAGCTCGAGCAGGCGCGAGCCGTCGGGCTCCTGGACGACGCGTACGTACTGCTGCGTGGTCTCGCCCTCGTAAAGGATCTTCTCCCCCGGTGCCGCTTTCACGGTGCCGACCGGGATCGCGATCGCCCCGGCTAGGGCGAGCGGCAGCGCGAAGTAGCGCCAGCCGAGGCCGGCGGCGGCGACCAGCCCCAGCGCCAGAGCGAAGACGAGGAAGGTCCGCTGGGTGCCGATCGAGGGGATCAGGACGAGCGCTGAGAGCATCGTGCCGACCAGCGAGCCCGCGGTCGAGACGGCGTAGAGGCGGCCGGCGACGGCGCCGGCGTGCTCGACGTCGGGGACGGCCAGCCGCAGCGCGTAGGGCGTCGCGGCGCCGAGCAGCATCACGGGCACCGCGACGAGGACGAGGACGCCGATCAGCGAGCCGAGGAAGGCCCCGGCCGAGATCTGGTCGAGGGCATCGACCGCGACGTTGAAGAAGGGCCGGGCGGCGAAGGGGACGACCGCAATCAGCGCCGCGGCGCCCAGTACCAGCAGGCAGAGCTGGCGCCGGTCGTGATGGCGGTCGGCCCAGCGGCCGCCGAGCCAGTAGCCGACCGCGAGCGCGACGAGGACGACGCCGATCGTGTTCGCCCAGACGATCGTCGAGGCGCCGAAGAACGGCGCCATCAGGCGCGCGACCGTGATCTCGGCGCCGAGGCTCGCGGCGCCGACCACGAAGACGAGCGCCGTCAAGAAGACATCAGAACCAGGCGGCCCCGGACGCGAAGCGGAGGAGCCGCCGTTCATGCCGTCAATGTTGTCGCAGCCGCTCCTCGAGGCGCCCAGCCTCACCGGCGGCGACCGCGCGTGCGGCGCGGGCGGGTTCGAGCGGCGTTCCCTGCTCGTCGGCGAGATCGAGCAGATCCTGCCGCTCGGTGTCCTGTTTGGCCCAGAGCAGGACGAGCCAGGCGATCAGGCCGAGTGTGACGAGGCCGCCCTCGGCCATCATGATCACCCCGGCGACCCCCTGGTCGGTGATCGGCGAGACGTGCCAATAGGCCTCGCCCTTGGCGTAGTCGGGATAGAAGACCGAGTTCGACCACATGAAGACGTTGCCGAGTGCCGTGCCGGCGAGGCGGATGCCGACGACGTAGCCGAGTTTGGCCGGCAGCCCGAACCACTTCGGTACCGGCAGCGGCCCGACCAGCGGCATCCACATCAGCACGCCGGCGGCGATGAACATGCCGTGCTCGAGGGCGTGCAGGGCCTCGTTGTGGAGCGTCGCCTGGTAGAGCACCGGCGTGTGCCAGAGCGCGAGGTCGGCGACCCACAGAGGCAGCGCGACGAGCGGATGGGCGAGCACCCGGAGCCGATCGATCGCCCGGATCGCGAGCAGCGGCTGCAACAGCGGCCCCGTCAGCCCGAGCACGATCAGCAGGGCCGCGAGGTCGCCGATCAAGAGGTGCTCCGCCATATGGGCGAGCAGCAGCTCGCCGCTCAGGTGCGCGAGCGGTGAGACGAGGGTGACGAGGATCAGCAGCAGCCCCGAGGCGAAGCAGACCTGGCGCCAGACCGGCACCGGGCGCCCCCGGGTCGCCAGCGTCGACGCGCGCCGTGCGTAGAGCACCGCGAGCACCGCGAGCGGCAGCAGCTGCAGCGGCGCGAAGGTGCCCGCGATGTGGGCGACCGGGAACACGGCTTGAGAATAGGCCAGCGCGTTACAGCCAGTTGACGCGCTTGAAGTACCTGTAGAGCAGGTAGACCAACACCGCCATGACCGCCAACGAGAGCGGATAGCCGATGCGCCAGTGGAGCTCGGGCATGTGGTCGAAGTTCATCCCGTAGATGCTGGCGATGAAGGTCGGCACGGCGATGATCGCCGCATAGGAGGAGATCCGCTTGACGACTTCATTCTGGGCGACGCTGGCCAGCGCCAGGTTCGCCTCGAGGACGCTGTTGAGCAGCTCGCGCTGCGAGCTGACCTGCTCGTCGGCGCGACGGGCGTGGTCGTAGACGTCGCGGAAGAAGCGCCGCAGCTCTACCGGGATTCGCTCGTACTTGCCGCGCTCGATCTCGTCGAGCGGTCCGAGCAGCGGCCCGAGCGCGCGATGAAACTCGACCACCTCGCGCTTCAGCGCGTAGATCCTGTGGGTCGGGGCCGGCTGGTCGTCGTCGAAGACCTCAACCTCGACCTCCTCGATGTCGTCCTCGATGCCTTCGACGACGGGTCCGTAGTCGTCGACCACCTTGTCCATCACCGCCCAGACCACCGCGGCCGGGCCCATCCGCAGCAGGTCGGGCCGCACCTCGAGCCGGCTTCGCGCCGGCGAAAGCTCGCTGCCGGGACCGTGGCGAACCGTGATCGCGAAGCCGGGGCCGGCGAATACGTGAACCTCGCCGAAGTGCACTTCCTCGCGGTCCTCGTGGTAATGCGCGGTCTTCAGGACGATGAACCACATCTCGTCGTAGTCCTCGATCTTGGGGCGCCCGTGCGTCTGCTCGGCATCCTCGACGGCGAGCTCGTGCAGGTGAAACAACTTCTTCAGCTCGTCGAGGGTGCCCGGCTCGGGATCGTGGAGCCCGATCCAGACGAAGTCGTCGACGCCGTCGCCGGCGCGCTCGGCCGCCTGCTCGAGGGGGATCGTGCCCTCGTGCTGGCGTTTGCCGTCCTTGTAATGGGCGCAGTCGACGATCATCGGCGGACTCCAACTGCACCCATTCCTTACCTACGCGCAGCTTCCTGCCTCCGGTCGCCGCTGTTCGCCTGCGTCTAGGCTTGATGGATGGCGATCGAGATCGGGATCTTCGCGGTCCCGGATGCGACGAACCCACAAGTGACCGTCGACTCGGTGATCGCCGCCGACCGCTCCGGGCTCGAGCTGGTCGGCATCCAGGACCACCCATATCAGCGCCGCTTCTTCGACTCGTGGACGCTGCTCTCCTATCTCGCCGCCCGCACCGAGCGGATCCGCCTCGTCCCCGACGTGCTCAACCTGCCGCTGCGGCTGCCCTCGGTGCTCGCCAAGTCGGCCGCATCGCTCGACCTGCTCAGCGGCGGCCGGCTCGAGCTCGGGCTCGGCGCCGGGGCGTTCTGGGACGCCGTCGAGGCGATGGGCGGACCGCGGCGCACGCCGGGCGAGTCGGTGGACGCGCTCGAGGAGGCGATCGCGATCATCCGCGCCTTCTGGGCCGCCGATGGGGCGATCGACGCCGGGGGCCCGCACTACCGCGTCAAGGGCGCCAAGGGCGGCCCACCCCCGGCTCACCCGATCGGTCTCTGGATCGGCGCCTACAAGCCGCGGATGCTGCGGCTGACCGGCCGGCTCGGCGACGGCTGGCTGCCGAGCTACGGCAATCCGCCGTACATGCCGGCCGAGGATGTGCCGAAGATGCACGCCGCCGTCGACGAGGGCGCCCGCGAAGCCGGGCGAGACCCGGCCGACGTCAAGCGCGTCCTCAACGTCATGCACCTCGAGGGCTCTCCCGATGGCTGGGCGGAGCACCTCGCGCGCCTCGCCACCGAGCTCCGCTTTTCGACGCTTCTCGTCGGCCTCCCCAGCGAGGGCCAGGTCGATTTCGTCCGCCGCCTCGGCGAGGACGCCGCCCCCCGCGCGCGCGAGCTGGCCGCCTAGCGCAAGGCCTTCCCCCGCGGCCTCTCAGCCGTGGCGGGCGGCGTGCATTGCCTCGTGGCGGTGGGTGAAGACCCGGTAGCGGCGCACGTGACCGCTCTCGAAGCGGATCACGTGGAACGAAGGGGCGTCGAACTGGACGCCGCTGTGGGCGCCCATCACGTGGAAAGTGACGATCGCGACCACCTCGTCGCCAACCCGGCGCAGCTCCCCAACCTCGACCCGCATCCCACCGACCAGGTCGATCAGATCGCTGAGGTGCGCCTCGATGTTGTCGCGCCCGGCGATCACCCTCCGATCGGGCATCTCGGGCGGGTCCTCCCAGGCGCCGTCCTCGGCCCAGAACTCGATCATGCGGTTGACGTTGCCGTCGTTCCAGGCATCGAACATCGCTTCGGCGCGTGTCAGGTCACCCTCGGTCATCAGCGATCCAGCGAGATCACCGGGCCGATCTCGGGGCCGATATCGCCGTCGAGGACCTCGAGATACGTGTTCTTCAAGTCCTCGCTTCCGCTGCCGTGGCGAGGCTCGAGCCAGTCGCCGCTCCACTCCGCGAATGGGTGCCAGGCCGCCGCGACGCGCTTCTCGAGCTCGGGCGTCCCCCAGTCCTCGCCGCGCTTTCGTATCCGGTCGGGCGCGAAGAAGAACTTCGGCGACGGGCCCGGGAGTTTCTGGCCGCCGGCGGCCATCTCATCGTGGTGCGTCGCCCCGATCACCATGTCGTGGGCGAGCCCGTCGCCCGCGTGCTCGTGGATCTCCGCGCGCAGGTCGCCGTTGCCGGAGAAGTCCGCGTAGACCAGCTTCTCGCGCGGCAGCGAGCCGACCTCGTCGTAGGTGAGCACCTCGTCGTAGATCTTGAGGCCCGCGACAAACTCCTTGTTGCCGGCAGAGGTGAGGCCGATGAGGTCGGCCCCCTGGCGCTGGGCGAGCAGGAAGGCTGCGATCAGCGCGGTCTTGCTCGACGCCGATGAGAGCGCCACGGTGTCGGCGCCGAAAAACTTCTCGTCGACGATCTCGTCGTCGATCAGGAACGAGGTGTAGAACAGCGGCCAGAAGATGATCTGCTCGTCCTCGCGGTCGGCGTCATAGATCGGATCGGTGTCGGTGCGGCGGTAGCCCTGATACGCCGAGGGCAGCGGCGCCCGGTGCGGGGCGGCGTCGATGAAGCCGTACTCGTCGAGACGGTCGGGCACGATCAGTAGGTGGTTCGAGGGCGGCAGGTAGCCGTAGACGCGGGTCCCCTCCTCGAGCTCGGCGTGCTTCGACTCGCTGACGCTGGCGAAGCCCCAGACCGGCATCCGGCCCCATCCGTCTTCTGCCGGAAAGAAGTCCCAGTAGTTCATCGCCTCGCCGAAGACGGCGTAGGTGATGTTGTTGGCGGTCAGCCCGAAGCTCTCGACCGCGAGCACCGCCTCGCCGCCGCCGGCCTCGGGCAGCTCCGCGTCGGCAAAGCGCACGTCGTGCAGGTCGCTGCGACTGATCAAGAAATCCACTTCCCCCATTTGCCGAAAACTACCGGCTATTGGGCCGGTTTCAAAGCGACTCGGCGCGATTTCGAGTCAGTCCTAGAAAACAACTAGCTAGGTGTTTTCAACTACACTTTGCCGATGGCGACTTCGACCAAGCGCAGCTACGAAGAGGCATGCGGCGTGGCACACGCCGGCGACCTGATCGGCGAGCGCTGGGCCCTGCTCGTGATCCGCGAGTTGATGCTCGGCCCCAAGCGGTTCACCGACCTCCGCACGGGCATCCCCCGAGTCAGCCCCAACGTCCTCACCCAGCGCCTCCAGGAGCTCGAGGAGGCCGGGATCGTGACCCGTCGCAAGCTGCCGCCGCCGGCCGCCTCTCGGGTCTACGAGCTGACCGATTGGGGCAGGGAGCTCGAGTTGATGATGCTCCAGCTCGGCGCCTGGGCCGCGCGCTCCCCCGCCTTCCCGCGCGAGGCCCCGGTCGGGACCGACGCGATCGCGCTGATGCTGAAGTCGCTGTTCGACGGCGCGGCCGCGGGCGAGCTCGACGCCGTGTATGAGGTGCGACTCGGCGGCGAGCCCTTTCGCGCCGAGGTCCACGACGGTCAGTTCGAGATCGAGCGCGGCGCCGCCGAGAACCCCGCCGCCGCGATCGAAACCGAGCCAAAGATCCTGCCCGCCCTGATCTCGGGTGAGCTGCCGCTGGCCAAGGCGGTCGATGCGGGCAGCGTCAAGATCGATGGCTCTACGGCCGCGGTCACGCGCTTCCTCGGCCTCTTCGCGATGCCCGAGCCCGTCGCGGCGTAGTCCGCCCTCTCGCCCCGCCGCTAGGCGCCCTTACTTCTTCTTCGCCCGTTTGATCTTCAGCTTCGCCGTGCGGGTATCGGCGACGCCACCCTGAGGGGTGAAGACGATCCGCGCCTTGACCTTCACCTTGCCGGTCTGCTTGAGCTTCTTGCGGGCCTTCTTGGAGAGCTTCAGGGGGACCGTTATCGACGGCGGATCGCCCGAGGCGCTGGACGGCTTCAGCAGCGCTTTGTGCTTCTTCTTGGCAGCCGACGCCCCGCGCGACGAAGCCTTGTCGGCCACCGAGACCGTGCCCGTCGCTTGAACGCTGACGATCAGCTTCTTGCCCTTGACCTTGAAGCTGAAGCTGTTCGTGGCGGCGTAGATCTCGGCGCTCGAGAGAGATGCAATGCCGTCTGGTGTGCCGCCCGCGATCAGCACCCGGCCGTCGGCGAGCGGCGTCGCCTCGGCTTGTAGCCGCGGTCCCGCCATCGAGCCAATCCCCGCGGAGCTGAAGCTGTTGGTCGCCGGGTTGAAGACCTCGGCGCTGGACAGGTTCTTGGTGCCGTCGTTGCCGCCGGCGACCAGCACTCGCCCGTCGGGCAACGGCGCCGCCGATGGGCCGGTGCGCGGTGTCTCCATCGAGCCGACCGCGCTAAAGCTGCTCGTCGCCGGGTTGTAGACCTCGGCGCTGGCGAGGGCCGGTGAGATGCCGTTGTCGCCGCCGACGATGAGCACCCGGCCGTCCTGAAGCGGTGCGGCGGCGGCGTAATCGCGCCTGGCGCCCATCACGCTGCTCAGGAGCGTGAAGCCGCCGGTCGCGGGGTCGAAGATCTCGGCGGTTCTCAAGTACGACGGGCCGCTGGAGTCGTAGCCGCCCGCGAACAGCACTCTGCCGTCGGCGAGTTTGGCGGCGGCTGGTTCCTGGCGGGGAACGTTCAACGTCCCGGCGACGGCGGTAAAACCCCCCGTTGCGGGATTGAACAGCTCAGCGGTGGCCATGGCCGCGAGCGGGTTCCCGCCGGCGAGCACCACCCGGCCGTCTGCGAGCGGCGCTCCCCCGGCTGACGAGCGCTGCGAGGTCATCGGGCCGATGCCCGCCGAGCTGAAAGCGCCGCTGGCCGGATTGAAGGCCTCGGCGCTCTGGAGAAAGGAGCCGCCGTAGCCGCCGGCGACCAGTACCCGGCCGTCTGGAAGCAGCGCACCGGCAGGGCCGCTTCGCATATTCGCCATCGAGCCGGTCGAGGTGAACGAGCCGGACCCCGCGCCGCTTGCGGTCTGGGGAGCGAGGAACGCCGTCAACGCAACCGCCGAGGCGAGCAGCGTCGTCTTGGCCGACCCCCGGATCACGCGAGAAGCCTAGCGCTCGCGAGCCCATCACACTTAAGGAGCCGTCAGCCCTCCGCGGTGAGCCTGGCCTCGCGCCAGCGCCGCTTGAACGGCAGCCGCCACTCATTTGGGGCGACCAGCTCGTCGATGCCCTCTGGTCCCCACGAGCCCTGCTCGTAGGGCAGTACCGGCGGCGGCGATTCAAGCAACGGCGCCGAGACCTCCCAGAGGCGCTCGATACCGTCGGCGGTGGTGAACAGGGTCGCGTCGCCGTGCATCGCGTCGCGGATCAGCCGCTCGTACGCCTCGAGGGTGTCCTCGCGGCCGTCGAGCTCCGCCATTGAAAACTGCATGCTCAGCTTCTGCATGTTCATTCCCGGCCCGGGCTTCTTGCCGTAGAACGACAGCGAGAGCTTCGCCGACTCGTCGAGATCGAAGGTCAGGTGGTCGGGGCCGGACTCTCCGACGCCGGAACCGGCCGGGAACATCGCCTGGGGCGGCTCGCGGAAGGCGATCGAGATGATCCGGATCCCCTCGCCCATGCGCTTGCCGGTGCGCAGGTAGAACGGAATCCCCGACCAGCGCCAGCTGTCGACGTAGCAGCGGAGCGCGACGAAGGTCTCGGTGTCGGAGTCCTCCGGGACCCCGTCGTGATCGCGGTATCCCAGGTACTGGCCGCGAATGACCTCGCTGGGATCGATCGGGCGCAGCGAGCGGAAGACCTTGTTCTTCTCCTCGCTGATCGGCCCCGGCGCCAGCGCCGTCGGCGGCTCCATCGCGACGAAGGCGAGGACCTGGAGCAGGTGGGTGACGACCATGTCGCGAAAGGCGCCGGCCTCGTCGTAGAACTCGGCGCGCTCGCCGACTCCGAGCGTCTCGGGGATGTCGATCTGGACGTGGTGGATGTGGCTGCGGTTCCAGATCGGCTCGAAGAGGCCGTTGGCGAAGCGCAGCGCGAGGATGTTCTGCGCCGCCTCCTTGCCGAGAAAGTGGTCGATGCGAAAGACCTGCTCCTCGTCGAAGACCTCGTGGACGGCGGCGTTCAGCTCGCGGGCGCTTGCGAGGTCGGTCCCGAATGGCTTCTCCATGACCACGTGGGAGCGCTCGGCCAGCCCCGCCTCGCCGATCATCTTCACGATCAGTGGCGCCACGGTCGGAGGAATGCTCAGGTAGTGAAGGCGTCTCGCGGTGCCGCCGAGGTCGCGCTCGGCCTGGTCGACGGCCGTTCGCAGGCCGTCGGCGCCGGCGCTCGAGGCCACGTATCGAAGCCCGGCGGTGAAATCGGCGAGCTCGTCCGGTGTCGCCCCCCGGCCGAACTCCGTGCACGCCTTGCGGGCGAGCTCGCGAAAGTCCTCGTCGCCCAGCTCCTGACGCGAGGTGCCGATGACGATGAAGTCGCGCGCCAGCCCCGACCGCGAGAGGTGCAGCAGCCCGGGCAGCAGCTTGCGCTTGGCGAGATCGCCGGTCGCCCCGAAGAGGACGATCACGTGGGGAGCCGCCCCGCCCTCCATCAGCGCCCCTTCGAAGGCACGACGCCGATCGCCGCCGCGAACTCCCGGTCCGCGCGGATCGTTTGCACGACGGCGTTGATCAGCGCGAGGTGGGTGAACGCCTGGGGGAAGTTGCCCAGGTGGCGGGCGCTCTGGGGGTCGAGCTCCTCGGCATAGAGCCCGAGCGGGCTGGCCTCGCCGAGCAGCCGCTCGCAGAGCTCGCGCGCGCGGCGCAGCTCGCCGATCTCGACCAGCGCCGAGACCAGCCAGAAGGAGCAGATCAGAAAGCTCCCCTCCTCCCCCGCCAGCCCGTCGTCGGTCTCCTCGACGCGGTAGCGCAGGACGAGGCCGTTCTCGGTGAGCTCGTCGGCGATCGCCAAGACCGTCGTGCGGATGCGCTCGTCGTCGCCGGGCAGGAAGCCCATCATCGGCATCAGCAGCAACGCGGCGTCGAGGCCGGTCGTCTCGTAGTGCTGGACGAAAGCACCGCGCTCGTCGACGCCGTTGGCGCAGATGTCGGCGTGGATCTCCTCGGCGGCGGCGCGCCAGCGCTGCTCGCGCTCGGCGTCCTCGCGCATCGCCGCCAGCCGGGCGCCGCGGTCGCAGGCGATCCAGCAGAAGAGCTTCGAGGAGGTGAAGTGCTTGGGCTCGCCGCGGACCTCCCAGATCCCCCGGTCGGGCTCGCGCCAGTGCTCGATCGCGGCTTCGACCTGTTTGACGAGCATCGGCCAGACTCGGTCGTCGAGGGTGTCGCGCGACTTGGTGTGGAGGTACACCGCGTCGAGCACGGCGCCCCAGACATCGTGCTGGCGCTGGTCGAAGGCGCCGTTGCCGATCCGCACCGGGCGGGCACCCTCGTAGCCCGAGAGGTGCTCGAGCACCTTCTCGTCGAGCTCCTTCTCGCCGCCCACCCCGTACATGATCTGGAGGTCATCCTCGCCGCCGGCGGCGTCGACGACGAAGTGGAAGAAGTCGTTTGCCTCCCAGTCGAAGCCGAGAGTGTGGAATGCCCAGAGGGCGAAGGATGAATCGCGGATCCAGCTGTAGCGGTAGTCCCAGTTGCGCTCGCCGCCCGGCGTTTCGGGCAGCGACGTCGTCGCCGCCGCGGCGAGCGCGCCGGTGGGCGCGTGGGTCAGGCCCTTGAGGGTCAGCGCCGAGCGCTGCAGGTGCGTGCGCCAGGGGTGGTCGGGGAACTCGCCGCGGTCGAGCCAATGCTGCCAGTGGTGCGCGGTCCAGACCTGGCGGGCATAGGCGTCCTCGTAGTCGCGCGGCGGCGCGTGGCCGTCCCACGCGAGGGCGCAGAAGGCGGTCTCCCCCTCCTTGATCAGATGCCGGGCGGTGACGTGCGAGCCCTCGATGCCGAGTTGCAGATCGCTGGTCAGGCGGAGCTCGTGGTCGAGCCCGTCGGTCTGGGCGACGACCTCTTCGTAGCCCCCGCCGGCGTGGCTCCAGGCGGCGGGCGT
>JAWVFN010000042.1:0-3627 GCA_033855935.1 Solirubrobacterales bacterium
CGACCACGGCATCAACATGGACCGAGGTATGCAAGCAGTACTCGCCAAGCTCGACGCCGCGCCGCCACCCGGCGCGGCGGACGAGCTGTTCAAGCTGGTCGGCATGACGCTGGTGAGCAGCATCGGCGGTGCCAGCGGCCCGCTCTACGGGACCTTCTTCCTCCGCTTCGGCACTGCCTGCGGACCCAGCGTCGCCCTCTCGGCCGACGATGTGGTCAAGGCGTTCCGTGCCGGGGTCGAAGGACTCGTCGCCCGCGGCAAGCCCGAGCTCGGCGACAAGACCATGTTCGACAGCCTGCACCCCGCCCTCGAAGCGCTCGAAACCGCAGTTGGTGCAGGGACGTCGTCCGCCGAAGCGTTCACCACGGCATGGCAGGCCGCCGTCCGCGGCCGCGACGACACCACCCCCATGGTGGCCCGCAAGGGTCGAGCCAGCTATCTCGGCGAGCGCAGCGCCGGCCACCAGGATCCCGGCGCCACCTCATCGGCGTTGCTGTTCGAAGCCGCCGCCGGCGCATTCGAGAACTGAGATCACCATGGTCGGAATCGTCGTCGTTTCCCACAGCCGCCGGTTGGCAGATGCCGCCGTCGAGCTCGCCCTCCAAATGGTTCGCGGTACACCGCCGCCCATCGAAGTCGCCGCCGGTCTCGACGGGCACGTTCTCGGCACGGACGCCGCCCGAGTCAAAGAAGCCATCGACCTCGTCGCTTCTCCGGACGGTGTGCTAGTCCTCATGGACCTCGGCAGCGCCGTGCTCAGCGCAGAGCTGGCCCTCGAGTTGCGCGGCGACACCGGGGACTGTCGCATCGTGCTCTCCGATGGCCCCATCGTCGAAGGACTCGTCGCCGCGGTGGCTCTCGCAGCAGCGGGCGCCACGTTGACCGAGGTGGCCGCCGACGCCTCCGAGGCCGGACAGATCAAGACCAAGTTGCTCGGCATCGAGACCCCCGATGCGGCCGACGAGGGCATCGCAACCGGGGTCGCCGCCAGCATCGAACTGACCCTGCACAACGACCACGGCCTCCACGCTCGTCCAGCGGCTCGTTTCGTCGAAACCGTCCGCCGCTTCGACGCCGAAGTCACCGTACGCAACTGCACCACCGACGGTCCCAGAGTGAGCGGCCGAAGCGTCAGCGCGCTCTCCACGCTTGGCGTACCGACCGGGGACCAGATCGAGGTGAGTGCTTCCGGTCGCCAATCGCGCGAAGCGCTCACAGCAATCGCCGCCCTAGTGCGGCGGAACTTCGACGAACCCGTGAACGCGGTCGGCTCGGTCCGCGACACGAAAGACGCTGGTCCGACGGCGGCGTCGCCAGGCCTCGGCATAGGACCCAAGATCTCGCTGTCGAACACAGCGCCCCCACCAGTCGAAACGACCCCCAACACACCGGCCGCGGAGACCGAGCGGCTCCACGCCGCCTTCGAAGCCGTGCGGACCGAGCTCACCTCGACCCGAGATCACGTCGCCGGTGCCGCCGGAGAGCGCGAGGCCGAGATCTTCGACGCCCACCTTCTCCTCCTCGACGACGACGAGCTCGTCGGCACAGCGCTCCAGATGATTGCGGAACGCCGCGTCACGGCGGAGCACGCCTGGCGCCTCGCCGTCGACGCGCTCGCCGGGCGCTTTGCCCAACTCGCCGATCCCTACCTCCAGACCCGAGCCGGCGACGTTCGTGCAGTCGGCGACCAGGTGCTCGCTGACTTGTTCGGCCACGCCGCTGGGCTCACCGACCACCTCGCCGGCATCGTCGTGACTGACGACTTGACACCAACCCAGGCTGCGCGACTCGACCCCAGCAAAGTGCTCGGCATCGTCACCGCAGCCGGCAGCCCACTCTCGCACGGCGCGATCCTCGCCCGCGCTCTCGGGATACCCGCGGTGGTCGGCGCTGGTCATGGGGTGACCGACGTCCCCGACGGCACCACGATCCTCGTCGACGGAACCGACGGTGTCATTGTGATCGACCCCGACCCCGCTGTGCTCGAGCAGTACCGCGACAAGGCGGACGGGCAGCGCAGGCACGCCAACACCCTTCTCGAGGCGGCGACCCGACCGGCGATCACTACCGATGGGGTAGTAATCGAGGTTCTCGCCAACATCGCCTGCCGCGACGACGCCCTCCAAGCGGTGCGCCACGGCGCCGACGGTGTTGGGTTGCTCCGCACGGAATTTCTCTTCCTCGATCGTGCTCAGCCGCCCGGTGAGGACGAACAGCTCGAGGCCTACCTCTTGATAGCCGATGCCCTCGGTGGCCGGCGGCTCACCGTGCGCACGCTCGACGTCGGCGGCGACAAACCGGTCCCATACCTACCCATTGCCACCGAAGCCAATCCGTTCCTGGGCCGCCGCGGCCTACGGCTCAGCCTCCACGAGCCGGCGATGTTCAAACAACAACTCCGCGCGCTCGTCCGAGCTGGGATGCAGCATCCAGTCACTGTGCTATTCCCGATGGTCACGACCATCGACGAGCTCCGCGAGGCCCGCGCCCTGCTCGCCGAGGCCGCCGCCGAGGTTGGGCTCCCCTTCGGAGATCTGCCCCTTGGGTTCGAAGTCGGCGCCATGGCTGAAGTGCCTGGGTTCGCGCTCCATGCCCGGGCCGCCGCTGCGCTGGTCGACCTGCTCAGCATCGGCACCAACGACCTCACCCAGTACACACTTGCTGCCGAGCGCGGCAACGCCGACGTTGCCGCGCTCGCCGACTCGCTCGACCCCGCGGTGCTGCACCTCATCTCCGAAGTCGCCAACGCGGCAACCGCGAGGGCCCGGGTCGCGGTATGCGGCGAGCTGGCAGCCAATCCCGCCGCAGCCTCCCTGCTCGTTGGCCTCGGCGTTCGCGAGCTGAGCATGACCCCACGGGCGATACCCGCCGTCAAACATGCCATCCGCTCCATGTCGGCCAACAAGGCCAAGCAACTCGCCGCCCTCGCACTCCATCGCGACTCGGCTGCCAGCGTCCGTGCCCTCCTGGGCGATCTCGCCTAGATCTTCGAGCGTCTCCGTGTCCAACGGCGTGTCGGCTTCTCGGGCTCGACTTCGGGTTCGAGCAGATGCTCGAGGCAGCAGAAGACCAGTAGGCGCTGCACAGACACCGATGGTCGCCGAATATGCAGCGTCCCACCGGCATCACGCCGTCGCATCGACTGCCGCAGCACCACCGCCAGTCCACTCGAGTCCATGAAGTCGACCGCCGCGAGATCCAGGACGAGTCGCTCCTCGTTCGGCACCCTGTCGAGCGCGGCATTCAGTGTGTCGGCCGAGCCGATGTCGATCTCCCCACGAACGGTCGTCACCACGACCCCGCCCTCATTCGAGACGTCGACGTATAGGCCGCCCTGTGGCACCGCAAGGTGCTTCCCATCCGGCGCCGATTGCAAACATCATCTTTTCGTCACGGCACCAGCGGAAGGCTGATCACAAACCGAGTCAAAGGACCATCGTCAAGAGCGACGGTGCCGTTGTGGCGTTGGATGATGTCACGAACGATGGCCAGCCCGAGACCGGCTCCGCCGCCGTCACGTGTTCTGGCCTCGTCGAGACGAGTAAATCGCTCGAAGATGGCGTGTCGATGTTCGGTGGGGATTCCGTTGCCGTCGTCGTCGACAGTCAGCCGCACGTGGCCGTCGAC
>JAWVFN010000043.1:0-5407 GCA_033855935.1 Solirubrobacterales bacterium
ATGGAAGTGAAGAGCGCCACCGAGCAGAAGTCCCTGCTGGCCACCATCGCCCCGGGCAAGCGCGCCCGCCTGCACCGACTGCTGTTCGAGTTCGGACCCGGCAACGGAACGCTGCTGCTGCTTCCGATCGACCAGGGCATCGAGCACGGCCCCCGCGACTTCTTCGCCAACCCCGCTTCCAAGGACCCCGAGTACCAGTTCCGGCTCGCGGTCGAGGCCGGCTACTCGGCGCTCGCGTGCCAGATCGGGCTCGCCGAGAAGTACTACCCCGACTACGCCGGCCAGGTGCCGCTGATCCTCAAGGTCAACGGCAAGACCGATGTCCCCCCCTCCGACGACGCTTTCTCAACCACCAACTCCTCGGTCGAGGACGCTGTGCGCCTCGGCGCCGACGCGGTCGGCTACACGATGTACCTCGGCTCGCCGCGCCAGGGCGATGACCTGCACCAGCTCAAGGGCGTGCGCGAGGACTGCGACCGCTACGGGATGCCGCTGGTCATCTGGGCCTACCCCCGCGGCTCGGCGATCGACAAAAAGGGCGGCCCCAACTCCTTTTACGCGATCGACTACGCGGCGCGGATGGCGATGGAGATGGGCGCCGACGTCGTCAAGCTCAACATGCCGAAGATCGACCCCGAGAAGGACAAGGACGCCCCGGCGCCCTACAACGAGATGCAGGTCGACCAGGCCGAGGCGATCCGCCATTGCGTCGAGTCCGCCGGCCGGGCGCTCGTCGTCCTCTCCGGCGGCTCCAAGACCGACGACGAGACGGTCCTCCAGAACACCAAGGACGTGATGGACGCCGGCGGCTCCGGAGTGATCTTCGGCCGCAATGTCTGGCAGCGCGAGTGGAACGACGCGCTCGAGATCATCGGCCAGATCAAGGAGACGCTGCTCTCCAACGTGCGCCGGATCCCCTAGCGCCGCACGAAACACGCTTGGCTTTCGCCGCCCGGGCCTCAAAGGGGCATGGGCTGGCTGCGCTCGAGACGACGTGAAGGGCCGGGGCCGGGAGCCCTCGTCGCGATGGCGGCGCTGACGCTCCTGCTCGTCCGCGGCGGCGGCTGCGCGCCCGGGATCGCGACCGACCGGGGCGCGAGCGTCGCGTCGCCCGGCCAGAAGATCGCCACGAGCGTCACCCGCGTCGCCGACGGTGACTCGTTCTACGTCGGGCTCCCCGGCGGCGAAGAGGAGGTGCGGATGATCGGCGTCGACACGCCCGAGACGGTCGACCCCGACAAGCCGGTGCAGTGCTTCGGGCCCGAGGCGAGCGCCTTCACCCACGGGCTGCTCGCGCCTGGGACACCGGTCGAGCTCGAGCTCGGCGCCGAGACCCGCGACAGATACGGCCGGCTGCTCGCCTACGTCCGCCTCGATGGGCGCCTGGTCGAGGCGATGCTCGCCCGCCGCGGGCTGGCGCGGCCGCTGACGATCGCCCCCAACGACGCGCTGGCGCCGCTGTTCGAGCGGCTCGCGGCGCGCGCTGCCGGCGCCGGGCGCGGCATGTGGGGCGCCTGCTCGGGCATCTAACCTGCCCGCGTGAGCACGCCCGCGGTCAAGCCCCAGCGCTACCCGTACCTGGACGTCTTGCGCGCCCTCGCGGTGCTGTTGCTCGTCTTCTTCCACGCGACGGGCTACCTGCTGCTGAGGCGCGAGACCGGCGACACCGGGCTGGAGTTCCGCTGGATCGTCCACGTCTTCCACATGCCGCTGTTCTTCGTCCTCTCGGGCTTCGTGCTCGGGATCGCGACGCGGCGGTCGGGAATCGCGAAGCAGGTCAGCTCGCGCTGGAAGCGGCTCGCCGTCCCCTTCCTCGTCGCGATGGTCACCGTGATCCCGGCGATCAACCTGGTCAACCTCTACTTCACCTCGCTGAAGCCGGAGACGCCGCAGCGCGCGGCGGCGCGGATCACCTTCGGCAACCTCTTCTCGCTGAGGCCCCAGCACCTCTGGTTCCTCGAGTACCTCTTCTACCTGTCGCTGATCGCCCTCGGCCTCTGGTGGCTGTGGCGCCGTTACGGCTCCGCCGAAGCCGAGAAGCGCTGGCGGGCACCGCTGCTCGTCGCCCTGATCGTCGTGCCGCTGGTCACGGTGTTGTTCGACGGCGGCTGGGAGGCCGCCTACCAGCCCGACACGATGGTGCCCGACGTCTGGCTCTCGCTCTACTACCTCTGTTTCCTGGCGGCGGGGTGGCTGATCTCGACCGAGGACGGCTGGCGCACATCGCTGGAGCGGGCGCCGGGCACCAAGCTCCTCCTCGGCGGCGCTCTGATGATCGCCGGCTATTCGACCTGGCGCGACCACGCGCCCAACCTGCCGTCGGACCTGACCTTCGCGCGGCTGTTTGTCGTCTTCGCCGGCGTCGCCGCCGCCTGGCTCGTGATCAGCGGCCTCTGGGGACTGTCGGCGCGGCTCTTCGCCCACCCCGGCAAGCGGATTAAGCAGTTCTCGGACTCGAGCTATTGGATGTACATCGTCCACCTGCCGATCCTCGTCTTCATCGAGAGCGAGCTGGCGCGGACTTCACTTCCTCTGCTGCTGCGGTGGGGGCTGGCGATCTCGATCACGGCTCTCTCCTGCGTCGTCAGCTATCACCTGTTGGTCAAGGACCGGGCCCTCGGGCGGCTGCTCGGCGAACGTCCGGCTCAACGAAATGTAAGTAAGCCGCAGGAATCGTTTGCTAGCGTTGGCGCTGCCGGCCGAGGGCCGGACTCCCATGTCGAACCTCCGAATGAGACAGAGCCAGGCTCAGATCGAGCAGGCGTTCGAGCGCGAGATGGAGCTCGAACGGCGCCGCCGTGAGCAGCTCCGCAAGCGCGCCACGAACCGTTCTCGGGCCCGTCGCATCGAGCGCACCGAGTCGCGCGGCAGAATCCGCTTCGGCGTCCTGCTGGTCTGTCTGACGATCACGGTCGTGACCGTGGTCATCGCGATGTTCGAGACCCTCGCCTGGCTGATGGGCTAGGGCTTAGCTCGGCCTAGGGCTTCGACTCGACCTTGCCGTTGCCGTTGATCTTGGTCTTGCCCTCCGCGGCGATGCGGCGGTGGACCTCATCGCGATAGATCGGAATGTCTCTGTCGGCTTCGACGCCGATGCGCACCTTGTCGCCCGCGACAGACAGCACCGTGACCTCGATGCCATCACCGATGACGATGCTCTGGCCTGCTTTTCTGGTCAGAACTAGCATCCAACCCCTTTCATCACAAACCCCTTGCTGACCCCGGTCGCGGTGACGGCGTGAGGAACCGACATTCCCCGGGACTACCTAGAATAGATGATCTGCCGACTGTTCCCGGCATGGGGTCTTCCAGCACGCTCAGCCCCTGCCTGGTCAGGCGGCCACTTTCGGCGCACCCGCACCGTCCATTAGACTCGCCCGCTCCGCCATGGCTCGCAAATCTCTACGCCCAGAACTGAACCGAATCCGTGCCTGGGTGCGCCAGGGGCGCACGGAGGCCTGGATCGCGCACCAGCTCGAGGTCAACACCTCGCAGCTCCAGGACTTCATCAAGCGCAACGGCCTCAGCCCCGGTGACGAGGACGTCCCGGCCGGCGAAGTCGATCTGCGCGATGAGATCGAAGCCGAGATCGAGGCGGCCGAGGAGGAAGAGGCAAAGCAGGAGACGACCAAGGGGCGCGGCCGCGACACGGCCAAGGACGACGACGACAAGGAGAAGGACGACGAGGACGGCGACGGCAAGCCTCGTCGCCGTCGGCGTCGCCGCGGCGGACGCGGCCGGCGCAGGCGGCGACCGGGCGCCGGGATGTCGGCGACCTTCGAGCACGGCGAGAAGGACGGCTACGGGCTGTGGCTCGACTCCTCGATCAAGGACGACCCGATCTACAAGGAGCAGTGGGCCGAGGTAACCGAGCTTCGTGTCACGGTCGAGCCCAACCGGATCGTGCTCGAGCGCCCGGTCGAAGAGCCGGCCAAGGACGAGAAGGACGACAAGGACGACAAGGACGAGCCCGAGAAGTCCGGCGACGACGACGAGGCCGGCGACGACGAGTAGCGAGGAGATCACCGCGACCCTCGAGCGCCTGATCGAGGCGTTCAACCGCGGTGACTACGAGGGGGCGACCGAGATCGCCCACCCCGAGATCGAGCTCGTGCGCTCGTGGGAGAAGTCGTCGCTTCATGGCGCGGACGCGCTCCGCGAATGGCTGAAGCCGGATGCCTTCCAGGAGCAGGAGGGCAAGCTGCTCGAGGTCACGATCGCCGGCAACAAGGCCCTTGGCCGCCAGAACCTTCGCGCGCGAGGTGCGACGAGCGGGATCGACATCGACGTCGATTCGTGGGGCGTGTGGACGTTCGACGCCAACGGCCTGGTGACGCGTATCGAGTTCTTCCTGCAGCACGAAGAGGACCAGGCGCGCGAGGCCGCCGGGCTGTCGGCGTAGGCCGCTAGTCGAGGGCGAGGCGGCGGCCGCCGGCCCAGTCCTTGGCGCCGCGGAGGTGCAGGTGGAAGGCGGCGTCGGCGATAAGTTGTGGGTCCCAGGAGATCGTGCCCTCCGGGTCTTGGCGATTGGCAATCTCGAGGCACCAGCCGGTGCCCTGCGCGTAGAAGTCGGCGAGCTGGGAAACGGTGAAGGTGGCCCCAACGCGGCGCCGCAGCTCGTCGCGAACCGCGTCGATCACCCCGGTGGCCCAGGCGTACTCCCGCGGGTTCGAGCTCAGCGCCTGCAGCCGCCGGTAGCCCTCCTCCCATTCAAACAGCGCGTTCTCTATCGGGTAGCTCATTTGCAGGCTGCCGGGTCGAGCGGACCGTCGATGCGGAAGACGTTCACGAGGCGCTCCTGCAGGACCGGCTGGGCGGCGGGGTCGCTCGCCGTCCACTGGGTGAAGGGCGCGGGCAGGGGCTTGTCTGGCTGATCCTGGTCATAGCCGGGCGTGGTCACCAGGAAACGGTACCCACCTTCGTTCACCGCAGTCCTCCATTCGGCGCAGGTCGCGATCTCGTCGAAGGAGCCGCGCGGCCCGCGCTTGCCGACGTAGCGGACGTCGTTCGACGAATCGGGGCCGTAGAGGCCGTACTGGAAGAAGGCGCCGGTGGTGCCGCCGAGGCCGATCATCTGGTCGCGCTCGCCGCGCGCCCATTGATAGGCGGCGCCGAGTCCCTGGCTCAGCTCGATGCCGGGGTGCTCGGGGGGCCGCGGGTAGTGGGGCGCGTCGAGGGCGTAGCGCTGGTCGGTGTAGTCGCGCTGCTCGAACCAGCCGAGGCCGACGATCAGGGCGAGGAGCGCCGCCCCGGCGCCGGCGATGACCAGCGGCGAGGTCCCGCGGCCGAGGAGGAGCGCCGCTGCGACGACCCCCCCGGCCGCGGCGGCGACGAGCAGCGCCTGGAGCAGATAGCCGTCGTCGAGCGCGGCGAGCGGCGACTGGCCGACGAGGAGGACGGCGACGAG
>JAWVFN010000044.1:0-2600 GCA_033855935.1 Solirubrobacterales bacterium
CATCACCAACGGCGGCATCGCCGACGTCACCGTCGTCGTCGCGCTGACCGACCCCGAGCTCGGCCACCGCAGCCAGGCGTCGTTCGTGGTCGCCAAGGGCACGCCCGGACTGACGATCGGCAAGAAGGAGACGAAGCTCGGCATCCGCGCTTCTAACACGGCCGAGGTCGTCCTCGAGGACTGCCGCGTCCCGGCCGAGAACCTTCTCGGCGGCGACGAGAAGCTCGCCAAGAAAATCGAGCGCGCCCGCTCGGGTCAGAAGTCACGCGGCTCGAACGCCCTGGCGACGTTCGAGATCACACGCCCGATCGTGGGCGCCTCGGCGATCGGGATCGCCCAGGCCGCATATGAGTGGACGCTCGAGTACCTCGACGGCAAGACCGCCGAGGACGGCACGCCGATGCTCGACCAGCAGCGGATCCAGCAGGTGCTCGCCGACGTCGCCACCGAGATCGAGGGCGCCCGGCTGCTAGTCCAGCGCGCCTCGTGGATGGGGCGCCAGGGCATCCCGATGACCGGCGGCCAGGGCTCGATGTCGAAGCTCAAGGGCGGCGACGTCGCGATGTGGGCGACGACGACGCTGATGGACCTCGTCGGCGACTACGCGATGTCAACCGACTGCCCGCTCGAGAAGTGGTTCCGCGACGCCAAGATCTACCAGATCTTCGAGGGCACGGCCCAGGTTCAGCGCCTCGTCGTCAGCCGTATGCAGGCCAACGAGTACCGCGAGAAGCTCCAGTGGGCGGCCGAAGTCGCCGCCTCGAACGGCTCCAACGGCGCCGCGCCCGAGCCGGTCAAAGAGCCCGTAGCGGCGTAGCACGGCGGCCGTTGAAAGCGGCCTTGCAGGGGAAGGGACCGGTCGGCGAAGTAGTCGAGGTCGCCCTTGTACCCTGCCCCGATCAAAAGTAAGCAAGCGCTAACAATTGCGCTGGTTGTGTGCGCCGCGGCGTGCTTCGTGGCGCTGCGCGCCGGCCCCGCGCCCGCGCAGAGCGACGCGATCGGGAAGTTCAACTCGATTCAGTCAAAGCTCTCGCACGTCAACGCCAAGAAGGGCGTGCTGACGACGACGATCAGCCACTACACGACGCGGATCCAGGACCTGCACGGCCAGATCGGCGGCCTCCGCGACCGCGAGGCCGTGGTTCAGAAGGAGCTCAACGCCGTTCAGGCGCAGCTCGACGCCGCGGTCACCCAGCTCAAGGTCCTGCGCGCCCACCTGAAGACCGCGATCGACGTCCTCGGCCAGCGCCTGGTCTCGATCTACAAGTCGAACCAGCCCGACGTCCTCACGATCATCCTCGAGTCCAACGGCTTCGACGACGTCCTCTCCCAGAGCGACTATCTGGCGCGGATCCAGAGCATGGACTCCGACGTCGTCGGCCGGGTTCGCGATCTCCGCAACCAGACCCAGGACACCGTCCAGCAGATCCGCGACGCCCGCGCCGGGATCGCCGCGCGCAAGGCAGAGATCGATCAGGTCCGCCTCGACCTCGTCTCGCGCAACCGGGCGATGAAGACGGCGCGCGAGCATCAACGCGGGGCGCTGACGCGAGTCAGGCATCAACAGGATGGTCTCGAAGGCGACCTCTCGAAGATCTCCGACAAGATCGCCCAGCAGCTCGGCGGCGCCGGCCCGGCGGGCGCGATTCGCGACGGCGGCCACGGCCTGATCTGGCCGGTCAACGGCCCGATCAACTCCCCCTTCGGGCCGCGCAACATCGGCAACGGCTACGAATTCCACCCGGGGATCGACATCGGCGCTTCGGAAGGCACCGGGATCCGCGCGGCCGCCGCCGGCCGCGTGACGATCGCGGGCCCGAATGGCGGCTACGGCAACCTGACCTGCATCGACCACGGTGGCGGGCTTTCGACCTGTTACGGGCACCAATCCGCCTTCGCTGTCGTCGTCGGCATGGAGGTGAGCCAGGGCCAGGTCATCGGCAGCGTCGGCTGCACCGGCTACTGCACCGGCCCCCACCTCCACTTCGAGGTCCGCATCAACGGCCAGGTCACGAACCCACTCAACTACTTCTAGCCCCGCAACTGGCTCAAGTACTGTGGCCGGCGTGCCGATGAATAACCCGCATGACTGCGACCTCGGCCAGGACTGAACGCTCGTATCTCGCGGGCATCGGCGCCAGCGGGGCTCTGGTCGCCGCCGTCGCCGTCGCCGCCGTATTCCTGATCGCGCTCGTCGCCTTCAACGGCTGGCCCACGGGCGGCAGCCAGGACTCGACCAGCGCGACCGCGAGCCGAGCCGTTCCCGCCGCCCGCGCCGCCTCGGCGGCGCTCGCACCGGCTGCCGGTGCCGTGGCCGCGACCCCGGCTCCGGTCACCCTCGCTTCGGCCAACAACCCGAACTCGATCGTCACCGGCAACGGCGTCGGCGGCGGCAAGGGCGGCGGCACGAACGGCAACGGTGTCGGCGGCGCCGGTGGCGCCAGCCCAGGGCTCGGCGCCGGCACGGCCACCGCCGGCCCGGTCAGCGATCTCGTCAACGGCCTCGGCCTCGACAACGGACTGACCACGCCGCTCGCGCAGACCGTCGATTCACTCGGCACCGGCCTCACCCAGGTTCTCCAGAGCACACCCCAGATCCT
>JAWVFN010000045.1:0-3767 GCA_033855935.1 Solirubrobacterales bacterium
GCCTTGGGCCGGGTCAGCTGACCTGAGCTAGCTCGCGGCTCGAATAACCCAGCCGCCCGCGAACTCGACGCTGCCGCGGACGATGAGCAGGATCCCGGCGAGATTGGCGAGGGTGTTGAGCCCGATATCGGGATTGCCGACGAGGATCACCCCGGCTGCGATTCCGACCAGCCCGAGGATGGTGTTGATCACCCGATTGTTCTTGGCGTGCATCGCCTCGGTCAGCCAGCCGATGCCCGAGATCACGAACCAGAAGGCGACGACGAGCAGCAACACCAAGACGCTGGCGCCAGGCCTGACGATGCAGATCAGCCCGCCGAGGATCGTCAGAAAGCCGACGATCAAGCGCACGGTGGTTATGCCGCCCGGCGCGTCGTTGTCGGCGCTGCTGATCACGACCAGCATCGTCCCTGCGAGCAGCAGGTTGATCCCGAAAACCAGCCCGAGGGCGAGCAGGGTGACGTTCGTGTAGACCAGCGCCAGGATCCCGGCGATGACCTGGAACAGGCCGATCAGAATGAGAGCCCACCAATGCGCGGGGTTCACTGCTTGGACAGCGGCACCTTTTGCAGCCATTAGACCTCCACCTCTCCTTGGGTGCCCGGTCGAGGGAGATGACCAGGTGGCGTAAGCCTATTCCCCGCCGATGATCACCTCGGTGACCATCTCGGGTGGGAAGAGGCCGTGGTCGATCACGCCCGGTGTCGCGGCGAGGCGCATCGCCAGCTCGCCGGGATCGCCGACCGGCCCGTGGTAGTCGGCGATGACGCCGCCGTCGGGGCTGGGCGGCATGCCCTCGCGTGGCGTCACCTCGCCGATTTCGGTGCCGATCCGCGCCAGCGTCGCGCGCAGCCCAAATGAGTAGAGCTCGAGCGGCACCGGCGGGACGATCCGCTCGACTTTCTTGCCGGCGTCGGCGATGACGACGAAGCGCTCGGCCGAGGCGGCGACGATCTTCTCGCGGGTGTGGGCACCGCCGCCGCCCTTGACCAGCCAGCGCTCGGGGGAGATCTGGTCGGCGCCGTCGATGGCGATGTCGAGGTGCTCGAGGGCCTCGAAGGGCTCGATCGGCAGGCCGAGCTCCTTCGCCTGTTCCTCGGTTGCGATCGAGGTCGCGACGCAGCGCAATCCCTGGAGCTCGCGCTCGGCGATCGCCGGCAGCAGGAAGGCGACGGTCGAGCCGGTGCCGAGGCCGACCGCCATGCCCGGCGCGACGAGCGCCGCGGCGCGCTCGGCGGCGTCCTTCTTCTGGGCGTCGGCTGAGCTCACGGGCGCAGCCTATTGGCCCCATATGCTCGAACGGTGTCATCCCCGCCCGGCACCGAGTCGGTCATTCCCGACAGCCGCTACATCCGCACCCGCGACGGGCGCGAGCAGCATGCCACCTACTTCGAGCTGTTCTTCGACCTCGTTTACGTCTTCGCGATCACCCAGCTCTCGCACCACCTACTCGGCGACCTGACCTGGGAGGGCGCGGCGCAGACGGCGTTCCTTCTCCTCGCCGTCTACTGGGCCTGGAACTACACGACCTGGATGACCAACTGGTTCGACCCCGAGACGGCGCCGGTACGGCTGCTGCTCGCCTTCGTCATGCTCGCCAGCCTGCTGATGGCGGTGGCGATTCCGAAGGGGTTCGCCGGCGAGGCGCTGCTCTTCGCCGCCAGCTATTGCGCCCTTCAGGTCGGCCGCAACGCCTTCGTCGTCACCGTCACCCCCGGCGGCGCCTTCCGCGACAACTTCCTCCGGATCGGTATCTGGGCGGTGGCGTCGACGCCGCTGTGGATCGCCGGCGCGATCGCCGACGACGGCGCCCGCTGGGCCTTGTGGCTCGCCGCCCTCGGGCTCGACCTCCTCGCCCCGCTGGCGACGTACTGGGTCCCGGGGATGGGCACCGCTCCGGCTCGCGAATGGGAGATCGACCCCGGCCACTTCGCCGAGCGCTTCCAGCTCTTCATCATCATCGTCCTCGGCGAGAGCATCGTGATCACGGGCGCGACCGCTTCGGGGACCGGTCTCGCCGCCGAGAACCTGATCGCGCTCTCTCTCGCCTTCGCGATCTCGGTCGCGCTCTGGTGGCTCTACTTCGGCCAGATCGCGGCGAGCGCCGTGAGCCGGATCGCCACCGCCGACGTCCCCGGCCGGCTCGGCCGCAACGCCTACACCTACCTCCACATCCCGATCGTCGCCGGCATCCTGCTGACCGCCGTCGGCGACGAGCTCCTGGTCGCCCACCCCGGCCATGACCTCGGGAACGCGGGCGCCCTCGTGACCCTAGCGGGCCCGGCGCTCTACCTGCTCGGGCTCTCCGGCTTCGGCGCCCTCGTCGGCCGCCGCCTGGGCGCCTCGCGGCTCGTGGTCGCCGCGCTGCTGATCGCAGCCGCGCCGCTGGCCGCGGGGGTCAGCGCCCTCTCCGTCGCGGCCGCCGAGGCGGCGATTCTGGTCTGCCTCGTGGTGGCGGATCGGCAGCCGGGGTAGCCTTGGCCCAATGGCTTCTGTCCCCGAGGTAGCCGAGCAGCAGCAGCCGAAGTCCGCAACCGATATCGAGGAGCTCGCGATCAACACGATCCGCACGCTCTCGATCGACGCGATCCAGAAGGCGAACTCCGGCCATCCGGGAACGCCGATGGCGCTCGCCCCACTCGCCTATGTCCTCTGGCAGGAGTTCCTGCGCTTCGACCCCGACGACCCGATCTGGCCCAACCGCGACCGCTTCGTGCTCTCGGCCGGGCACGCGTCGATGCTCCTCTACGCCCTGCTCCACCTCGCGCACGTCAAGGCGGTCGACCCCGACTACGAGGTCGTCGGCGATCCCGCGGTCAGCCTCGACGACATCAAGAGCTTCCGCCAGCTCGACTCGCGCGCGCCCGGCCACCCCGAGTACCGCTGGACCTCGGGGGTCGAGACGACCACGGGCCCGCTCGGCCAGGGCATCGCGACCTCGGTCGGAATGGCCGTCGCCTCGGTCTGGCAGGCCGCGTACTTCAACAAGCCGGGCTTCGAGCTCTTCGACTTCGACGTCTACGCGATCGCCGGCGACGGCTGCCTGATGGAGGGCGTCTCACACGAGGCGGCCTCGTTCGCGGGCCATCAGCGACTCGCCAATCTCTGCTGGTTCTACGACAACAACCACATCACGATCGACGGCCGCACCGAGATCACCTATACCGACGACGTCGCCACCCGCTTCCTCGGCTACGGCTGGAACGTGCTGAGGGTCGGCGACGCCAACGATCTAGACCTGATCCGGCGTGCGATCACGACCTTCCGCGAGCAAGCGGAGCGGCCGACGCTGATCATCGTCGACAGCCACATCGGCTACGGCTCTCCGCACAAGCAGGACACCGCCGAGGCCCACGGCGAGCCGCTGGGCGAGGACGAGGTCCGCGCCACCAAGCGCGCCTACGGCTGGCCCGAGGACGCCGAGTTCCTCGTCCCCGAGGGCGTGATGGAGCATTTCGCCGAGGGCATCGGCAAACGCGGCGCGGAAGCGACCCAAGAGTGGGGACGGCTGCTCGTCAGCTACGACCGCGAGAAGGAGACCCGCGCCCACGAGATCGAGGCGATGCAGCGGCGCGAGCTGCCCGACGGCTGGGACACCGACATCCCCAGCTTCGACGCCGACGAGAAGGGCATGGCGACACGCAAGGCCTCGAACAAGTGCGAGAACGCCGTCGCCGAGCGCGTCCCCTGGCTGCTCGCCGGCTCCGCCGACCTCACCGGCTCGACTTCGGTCGGGCTCGAGGACGCCGAGGCGTTCGAGCCGGGCA
>JAWVFN010000046.1:0-7993 GCA_033855935.1 Solirubrobacterales bacterium
TTCACGGCCCGGTAGGCCGGCGTCGCGTTCACCGAGTGCACCTGGGCCGGGTCGCGGAGCATGTCGTAGAGCTCCTGGGCGCCGCTGGCGTACTGGACGAAGAGGTAGCGGTTGGTTCGGATCGCGCGATAGGCCGGCGCCGAAACCGAGGTGAGGCTGTTGTGAGAGGTCTTGGTCATGTGGGCGAACGGCTCCTGCTCGAGGTTGGGTACCCCGCGCAGCGAGCTCAGCGACGCAGGCTGGACTTCGGTGTCGCCGGTCGGCTCGTCGCCCTCGAGCGTGCCGCGGTCGGCCTCGAGCAGCACCGGCCGCTGCGTCGTCGCCGCCGGGTTGGCGGCGAAGGGCAGCAGCGAGCGCCCGTCGACGAAGCCCGCAGGCACCTGCGCCTGCGCCGCCGGCCCGGCCGCGGCGATGATCGTCGGCGCGATGTCGACGTTCGCGCTCAGCTCGGCGCTCGTCGCGCCGGCAGGCAGGCCCGGCCCGCGCATCATCATCGGCACGTGGCTCGAGGGCTCTTGGGGCAGGTACTTGCCCTTGTAGACCCGGTGCTCGCCGTTGAAGTAGCCGTTGTCCGACGCGAACAGCACGTACGTGTTCGAGAGCTCACCGGTCCGCGTCAGCGCGTCGAACACCGAGGAGATCGCCTCGTCGACGGAGAGCAGCTGTTCGAGGCGCAGCCGCCGGCGGTTCGCAATCCGGCGCCGGGTCTTCTGCGGAATGCCCCTGGTTCCGACCCGCATGAACTTCGGCTTGTCGCGCAGGTTGCGCTCGTTGAAGGCCGCGAGCTTCGGTAGCGGCACGCCGGTCAGCGCGCCCTCGTGACGCGGCGCCGGCGTGTATGGGAAGTGCGGTGCGCCGAAGTCGAGGCTGAGGTAGAACGGCTGGCTGGCGCCCGGGCCGCTGAGGCGGTTGATCGCGTCGACGGCCTTGTCGCGATAGATATCGGTCTGATAGTCGGACTGCGCCTCGCCGTAGTTGATGAGCTGCGGCAGCCCGGTCGGCCCCTGCTCGTACATCGAGTAGTCGAAGTAGTGGTTCTCTGAGGCGACGCCGTTGGTCCGGCCGAGTTTCCCGTACCACTCGTCCCAGCCGGGCGGCACGAACGGCCCGCTGGTCAGCGCGTAGCCGTTCAGGTACTTGCCGATGTGGACCGTCTTGTAGCCGGAGTTGTGCAGCCAGACGGGAACGGTCTGGGCGTCGTTGAAGACGCCGGCGCCGCCGTTCGGCGGCGTGTTGCCGTGGACGCCGTGGTTGTGCGAGTAGCGGCCGGTGAGGAAGGTCGCACGCGACGGGCAGCAGAGCGGATAGCTGATGTAGAAGCGGCTGAAGGTGACGCCGGCGCCGCCGATCAAATTGCGCGTCTGCGGCAGCCCGGCCATCTCCGACAGGGTTTGGTCGTCGGTGATGATCATGACGATGTTCGGGCGGCCGTCCGATGACGCGGCCGAGGACCAGGGAGCGATGATCAGCGTCGCCGCAGCGAGCAGCGCCAGCAAGGCGAGACCGGCGATCCGGGCGCCCACGCTAGTGCCGGCCCTTCTTCTTGTGGCCGGCTTTCTTCTGGTGCCCGGCGTGCGCCGCCGCCGCCAGCGGCGCCGGATCCGGTCCGTCGGCGGCGTTGCAGGCCGAGCCGGCGCAGACCTCGAGCGCCTTGAGCCGGGCGAGGAGGTCCTGCCTCACGAGCCGGTAGCGCGGGTCGTGCTGCAGCGAGCGCAGCTGCAGCGGGTCTACGTACATGTCGTAGAGCTCGGTTCCGCCGTTTGCATAGGCGACGTAGAGGTACCGGTCGGTGCGGATCGCGCGGTAAGCCGGGGCCCGTACCGGCGCCGCGATCCGCGCGATCGGCTCCTGCTCGAGGTTGCCGACGCCGGCGTGATGCCTGAGCTTGCCGCTGTGGGCGCCGGCCTCGATCGCCTCGCCGCCGGTCAGGTTGGCGCCGGTGTCTCCCTCGAGCAGGATCGGCCGCGTCGTCCGCAGCGCCGGATCCCGCGCGAAGGGCAGCATCGAGCGCCCGTCTTCAGCGACTTCGGGGGAGGCATCAGCGATCTCGGAGAACGTTGGCGCGATGTCCGCGTTCGAGACGAGCTCGTTGGTCCGCGTGCCGGGGGTGATCCCCGGCCCGCGGATCAGCATCGGTACGTGGCTCGAAGGCTCATAAGGCAGGTACTTACCCTGCGCGACGCGGTGCTCGCCGGCGAAGTAGCCGTTATCCGAGGTGAACAGGATGTAGGTGTTGTCGAGGACGCCCTCCTGGTCGAGCGCCTGGACGACGTGGGCGACGGTGTCGTCGACTGAGAGCAGCTGCGCGTAACGGTCGCGCGAGCGCTGGTCGATCGTGCGGATCTTCTTCTTGCCGAGCCGGTGCAGCTTGCGCATGAACTTGGGTTTGTCCTTCATCGAGCGTTCGTTGAAGGCGGCATCGTGGCGGATCGGCAGGCCGTCGAAGGCTCCGGCGTAGCGCGCAGCCGGCAGGTATGGCGCGTGCGGCGCCGAGACCCAGAGGTTGAGGAAGAAGGGGTCTGCGTTCCCGGGGCCGGCGAGGCGGTGGATCGCGTCGACAGCTTTATCCCCGAGGACGTCGGTCTGGTAGTCGGCCTCGCTCTGCCCGTAGTTGACGAGCTTGGCCGGCGGCCCGTCGGGCCCCTGCTCGAGCAGGCTGTAGTTGAAGTAGATCCGGTTGCCGAGTGCGCCGTTGTCGTACTGCGAGAGCTTTCCGTACCACTCGTCCCAGCCGGGCGGCACCGTCGGAACGCCCGCCCCATAACCATTGAGGTACTTGCCGATCCCGACGGTCTTGTACCCGGCGGCTTGCAACCACACCGGCAGATCCTTCGCCTCGTCGCCCAGACCCGCGAAGCGATCCCAGCCGCCGAACGGCGGGTTGTTGCCGCGGACGCCGGTGTTGTGCATGTACTGGCCGGTCAGCATCGTCGCCCGAGACGGGCAGCAGAGCGGGTAGCTGATGTAGAAGCGGCTGAATGTCGCGCCCTGGCCCCCGATCAGGGCCGTGGTCTGGGGCATTGCCGCCATCTCGGAGAGCGTCTGGTCGTCCGTGAGGATGAAGACGATGTTGGGCTTGCCCGCCCCGGCGGCGCCCGCGGGCTCAGACGCCCCCGGCAACACGTCGACCGCGATTCCCCCGGCGAGCAACACGGCCGCCAGCACCACGCGGCGCCTCACTTCTTCTTACGCCCGTGCTTCTTCTTTTTCTTCTTTGGCTTCGGCTTCGGATCGGGCCCGTAGTCGGCCCGGCAGCTGGGGCCCTGGCAGAAGGCGAGCTGCAGCAGGTCGCGGTACATGACGCCGGCAACCTTCTTGTAGCGGCGATTGAAGACGACGTTGTTGAGCTGGCCCGGGTCGGTCGCCATGTCGTAGAGCTCCTGGTCTCCGGTCGCATAGATGTAATACGCGTAGCGGCTGGTCCGGATTCCCTTGAACGCCGGCACGTCGATGTTGCCGTTGACGGCGAAGTGGACGAAGCCCGGCTCCTGGTCGAGGTCGGTGACCCCCTTGAGCTTGTTCACCCCGAGGCGAGCCGCACGGGAGCGACCGAGCCGCGGCCGGGGCCGCTTGTAGCTCTCGGTCTCGATCTGCCCGGGGCCGATGCCGGGGCCGACGTCGCCTTCGAGCAGGATTGGGCGGGTCGAGCGGGCGGCCGGGTTACGGGCGTAGGGCAACATCGAGCGGCCATCCACGGGCGCGCTCGCCGAAGCGCTGGCCCCGGCCATGTCGAGCACAGTCGGCATGTAATCGGCGTTGGAGACGAGCTCGGACGTCGACCCGGCGGGGATGCCAGGCCCGCGAATCAGCATCGGCACGTGGCTCGAAGGCTCGTAGGGGAGGTACTTGCCCGAGCCGATCCGGTGCTCGCCGTTGAAGAAGCCGTTGTCCGAGCTGAAGACGAAGTATGTGTTCGAGAGCTCGCCGGAGGCCGCCACCTTGTTGTAGATCGCCTGGATCGCCTCGTCGACTCCGAGCAGCATCTCGAGCCGGCGGTGACGGCGGTTGTTGATGTTTGCGATCTCCGTGGAGGTCAGCTTGTGCCTCGCCTTGAGCCGCAGCCACAGCGGCTTGTCGTTGATGTTCTTCTCGTTGAAGCCCGGCAGGGGCGCCAGTGGCGCGCCCGAGAGGGCGAACTTGTGGCGGGGGGCGGGCTCGAACGGCCCGTGCGGGGCACCGAAGTCGACCTCCATATAGAGCGGCGTTGTTCCCGGGAGGTCTGCATTGAGGACGTCGAGGGCGTGATCGCGGTAGACGTCGGTCTGGTAGTCGGCGGTCGCGGAGCCGTAGTCGACGGTCTGGCCGGTTGCGGGATGGCCGGGCCCGTTCTCGAACATCGAGTACTGGTAGTAGTTGTTCTCCGAGCAGCTGCCCTGGGTCGCCGCCATCTTCGCCGCCCAGTAGTCCCAGCCGGCGGGAATGTAGGGGTCGCCGGGGCCGCAGCTGGCGCCGCCGCCGTAGCCGTTCAGGTACTTGCCGATGTGCGCGGTCCGGTAGCCGGCTGCCTTGAGCCGCACCGGCAGGTCCTGGGCCTCGTTGCCGCGGTCCTTGAAGGTCTGGGCGCCGCCGGTGGGGGCGGCGTTGCCCCGGACGCCGTGGTTGTGCATGTAGCGGCCGGTGTAGAAGGTCGCTCGCGAGGGGCAGCAGAGCGGATAGGAGATGTAGGAGCGGCTGAAGGTCGCCCCGTTGGCCGCGAGCAGCGCGTTGGTCTGCGGCATGCCGATCATCTCCTGCGCAGTCTCGTCGTCGGTGAGGAAGAAGATGATGTTCGGCGATCCCGGGCCGGCGGCAGCGGCGTTTTGGCCGATCAGAAGACCGGCGGTGGCGAGCGCAGCCGTGGCCAGCAGGGCGGCGAGCACGCGTAGAGGATTGGCGCTGAGAGACATCGTCTTCGTTCGATCAACCCTTGCCTGAGTTGGGAGTTGCGGGTGCCTGGCACCTGGGATGACCCTGCCCGCGGCAGAGTAGTGTGTCGCCCGCTCATCTGCGCAAGCGAGAGACGGGGGAAATGAACGGGAAGCGACTCATCGCAGCTTTGCTTTCAGCCGCGCTTCTGGCGGTGCCGTTCGTGATCCCGGAGACGGCCCCGGCCCAGATGGGGGCCACGTGCGCGGGCGTCGATGCGCTGCCGCAGAGCACGACGACCGCGGCCCTTGGCGAGAGCATTCGCTGCCTGCTGAACCAGCATCGCGCCAGCGCCGGCCTCGGGCCGCTAGGTCGCCAGGGCAAGCTGCTCCACGCCGCCAACGCGCACGCCAAGGACATGGTCAACCACCAATTCGTCTCGCACATCGGCAGCAACGGCTCGACTCCGCTCAGCCGCGTGCGGCGGACCGGCTTCCTCAAGGGGGCGAGCTTCTTCGCCGTCGGCGAAGACATGGCCTGGGGCAACAGCTACGAGGTCACCCCGGCGAGCGTGGTCCGGGCCTGGATGAATAGCCCCGTCCACCGCCGCAACATCCTCGACAAGCGCTTCAACCGAATCGGCGCCGGCATCGTCCGCGGCGAGCCGACGACCGGCGGCGACTCCAACGTCAACACGCTGACGTTTGTAGCCGTCTTCGCCGTGGTCCGCCACTAGCTGCCGAATTCCGGCGGCGAAAGCGAGCCTATAATCGCGTCTCGCGCGGGCGAGGTGTAATTGGTTGCATTGGAGCCTTCCAAGCTCCCGGAGCCGGTTCGAGTCCGGTCGCCCGCTTCTCCGCGTCAGCGCGCTTTAATGCATGACTACGCCTCGGGGCGTGGCGCAGTCTGGTAGCGCACTCGGCTGGGGGCCGAGCGGTCGTCGGTTCAAATCCGACCGCCCCGATATCCCTTCGAGAAGCGTCTCGCATACAGTTAAGTAATGCGGGGGTGGAGAAGCGTTTCAGCGGTTGTCCTGGCGATGTTGGCGGGGTTGGCTTTGTCAGTCCCGGCGATGGCGGATCAGGGCTCGTGTCACAAGAGCCAGATCCGCACTGCCGCCGGCTGCACGCGCATTGCGGCTGCGCGCCGCGAGGTCCAGCGCATCGTCAACCAGGATTTCCGGCAGAACGATCTGCGTGCAGTGCTCGGTCGCGTCGACGTCGGCGGGCGGACCCTTGCCACGTTCTCTCCGGGGCAATCGATGGCGGGCGTACCTGCAACGTTGCGGATGCACTTTCGGATCGGCTCGATCGCGATCCCCTACCTGATCGACGTGCTGCTCCAATTGCAGGACAGGCACCGGTTGTCTCTGGACGACCCGATTTCCAAGTGGTTTCCCCAGCTTCCGAACGCCAACCGGGTAACCCTGCGGATGCTGGCCTCGGCGACCTCTGGGTATCCGGACTGGATCCAGGGCAATCCGAGCTTCCAGGCCGCGCTCCTCGCCAATCCGTTTCGGCAATGGAAGACGCAGCAGCTGTTGGATATTGCGCTCGCCCGGCCGATTGTCTGCGACCCAGGGGCGTGCTTCCACTACGCCCACACCGGGTTCGTGATCCTCGGCGACTTGCTCCAAAAGGTGACTGGCCAATCGCTGGGGAGGCTGCTGCATCGGCGGGTGCTGCGCCCGCTCGGATTGCGCCACACCGAGATCTCGTCACTACCGGCGATCCCAGACCCCGTACTTCACGCATACCTCAACTTCCGCGGGCCATACGAGGACTCGACCTACTGGAGCGCCTCGTGGGGGATCTCCCAGAGCTTGACCATGACGTCGACGATCGGCGATGCGATCAAGTCGGCGAAAGCGCTCGAGACCGGCGCGTTGGTCTCCAAAAGTGCCTCGCGGCAGCGCATCGCGCCGATCACCGCCGGCTTCCACCCGTTCAGCGCGAGCCTCTACTACGGACTCGGCGTGGACGTCGCCGGCGGCTGGCAGGTCCAGAACCCGGTGTTGAACGGATGGTCGTCGATCATGGCGACTCTGCCCTCGCGCCGGATCGCGCTCGCGCTGAGCGTCACCCTCGGTCAGAACGCGGTCAATTCCGAGACCAACTTCAGCGAGCGACTGCTTCGCGAACTCACCCAGTACCTGACGCCGAACCACGTCGCGGCGCTCCCGGACGCCTAGCGTTGAGACGACGGGGAGAATCGGTGAGGCGACAACTTGGATCTGGATTTGGGGTCGCGGCCGCGGCAATGATGATCGCGCTCGCCGCCGTCCCCGCCGCGGCACAAGCGAGGACGGCCGACGACTCTCGCTGTACCGGGGCCGATTCACAGGACCCAACGATCGTCTGCGGGCCCGTGGAAGGGGTCCAAGGCTGCATGAATCCTCAGTGCGACGGCGGTGCCCCCGATGCACCGGGCTACGAGACCGCCACGCTCCTCGGAGGGAATCCCCACTACTCGGACGACCCATCGTGCGGTGAGTTTTGTCCGGATCCGCTTGGGCCGCACGACCCGCAGTGCGGATCCGGCTACAGGATCTGGGATTCCAATTACTCCCGGCTCTACTGGCAGTGGGACTACTGGGTCCAGGGCGGCTATTGGGTCCTCTGGGACGGGCAGATCCGCGGCGAGTGGCCCAACGACCTCATGCTCCCCGGGGGACAAACCGGCCTGATCTCCATGCGCATCCAGGTAATCAACTGGGCCAGGTCGCCGGAGACCATTCACACGAGGATATTCTGGCTCTGCTCAAAGCTCGGGCAAACCGCTTCGGCGGCCACGGGGACGAGCCCGACCCCCGTGACGCCCCTGCAGCCGATCGGCGTCGAACGCACCGGGGGAGCGAGCGACGATGCCCTGCAAGGAGACGCAGGCCGCAACGCGCTGATCGGCGGCGCCGGCGACGATCGCCTGCAGGGCAAAGACGGCAGGGATTTCCTGGACGCCGGCGCGGGCAAAGACGTCCTCTCGGGTGGCGATCACGCCGACCAGTTGTACGGCCGCGGCGGCGCAGACAAGGCGAGCGGCGGCAATGGAGCCGACGACATTCTCACCGGCAGGGGCAACGACGTCGCAGGCGGGGGCCGAGGAGGCGACCAGCTGTTCGACAACCAGGGGCGAGACCACCTCTACGGCG
>JAWVFN010000047.1:0-10896 GCA_033855935.1 Solirubrobacterales bacterium
GCATGTTGCCCATCGGCTCGACGACGATCGGCTCGCCGCCGCCATTGGCTCGATTCGCGAAATCCGCCGCCTCCCCGATCTGCGTCTTGCAGGCGAGGCCCGACTGGCCGTTGATCTTCATCCCGCACGAGCCGCAGATCGCAGCCCGGCACGAGCAGCGCACCGCGAGCGAGCCGTCGGTGCGGTCCTTGTGCTGGAGCAGTCCGTCGAGGACCGAGAGCGTCGGGTCGAGCTCGACGTCGAACGTGTCCCAGTAGGGCCCCTCGCCCTCCTCGGGTTTGAACCGCCGGACTTTCAGTGTGTACGTGGCCATGCTCTAGCTCCAGACCCTACTCATCAGTACGTCCGCTCCTGCGGCTGCCAGTCGGTGATCGTCACGTCGGAGTAGGAGATCTCGGGGCCGTCATCGGTCTTGGTCAGGTCGATGTGCTTGAGCCACTCCTCGTCGTTTCGCTCGGGGAAGTCGGTGCGGAACTGGGCGCCGCGGCTCTCGGTGCGGTGCGCCGCGCCGACACACGAGCCCTCGGCGCAGTCGAGCATGTAGCCGAGCTCGAGCGCGCCGAGCACGTCCTGGTTGAAGACCGAGCCCTTGTCGTCGATGTAGGCCGTCTTCGCTTCTTCCTTCAGCTTGCGCACGGTCTCCAGCGCCTGCTCGATGCCCTCTGCGTCCCGGAAGACGGCGACCTTCGAGTCCATCGTCTTGCCGAGCTCGGCCTTGATCTCCGAGACGCGGCGGCCCGAGTCCTTGGCGCGGCTCATGATCTCGGCGATCTGCTTCTCCTCGGCGTCGAGCGTCGAGGCCGAGGGTTGCGAGGGGCCCATGCTCTGGGCGCGCCTGGCGGCGTCGACCCCCGAGCGGCGGCCGAAGATCAACGTGTCGAGCAGCGAGTTGGCGCCGAGCCGGTTGCCGCCGTGGACCGAGACGCAGGCGACCTCGCCGGCGGCGTAGAGGCCGGGGATGTTGGTGCGGCCCTCGACGTCGGTCTTGACGCCGCCCATCGTGTAGTGGTTGCCGGGCTTGATGTGGATCGGCTCCTTGGTGATGTCGACGCCGGCGAAGTCGCGGCCGACCAACACAATTTCACGGAGTGCTTCATGTATGCGTTTCTTCGGCACGACGGTGATGTCGAGGGCGACGGTGCCGTCGGGGAAGCCGCGGCCCTCGTTGATCTCGGTCTGCTCGGCGCGAGACACCACATCTCGAGAGGCGAGCTCCATCTTGTTCGGCGCGTACTTCTCCATGAAGCGCTCGCCCTTGGCGTTGTAGAGGTGGGCGCCCTCGCCTCTGGCGCCCTCGGTTATGAGGAAGCCCTTGCCGGCGAGCGTCGTCGGGTGGTACTGGATCATCTCCATGTCCATCAACGCCGCCCCGGCGCGGTAGGCCATCGCGATCCCGTCGCCGGTGCAGATCAGCGCATTGGTGGTCGGGTGCCAGGCCTGGCCGTCGCCGCCGGTGGCGAGGATCACGGCCTTGGCGCCGAACAGCTCCATCGAGCCGTCCTTGACGTTGCGGGTGACGGCGCCGACGCAGTTGCCGTCCTCGTCCATCGCGAGGCCGGTCGTGAACCACTCCTCGTAGCGGTCGACGTCCTCGGAGTACTTCATCAGCTGCTCATAGAGGACGTGCATGATCGCCTGGCCGGTGATGTCGGCGACGTAATAGGTGCGCGCGGCGGAGGCGCCGCCGAAGGCACGGGTGCCGAGCTCGCCCTTCTCGTTGCGGTGGAAGGTGACGCCGAGGTGCTCGAGGTGGAGCAGCTCATCGGGGGCCGCTTTGCACATGATCTCGACCGCGTCCTGGTCGGCGAGGTAGTCGGAGCCCTTGATCGTGTCGAAGGCGTGCGACTCCCAGCTGTCGCTCTCCTGGAGCGCCGCGTTGATCCCACCCTGCGCCGCGTTCGAGTGCGAGCGCACCGGGTGGACTTTGCTGATGATGCCGACATCGACACCCTGCTCGGCGGCGGCCAGCGCGGCGCGCTGTCCTGCCAGCCCTGCTCCTATTACGAGGACATCGTGGTTCGGCATGCGGCCGCGATCCTACATAACGGTTTTCTAGACCTGGGTGCCGGCGGCGGGCTCGCGCAAGGCCTTGCCGACGGCGTCCGCGGTGAGCACGCCGCGCAGGCGGCCGTCGGCATCGACGGCGGCGAGGGCGCCGAGGCTGCGCAGAGTCTGGTTCGCGAGCACGGTCTCGAGCGGGCTGTCCTCGCGCACCGAGAGCAGCGCCTCATGGGCGCCGGTGTCATCGGGAAGCAGCGAGCCGATCGTCATCGCCTCGCGCTCGACTTCGGGGACCGCTTCGACCTGGCCGCGCTCGACCAGCCCACGGAAGCGCCCGGCCTCGTCCACTACCGGGAACCAGGGCCACTGGTAGCGCAGGAAGTACTCGTCGAGCGCCCGACCGACGGACAGCTCGGCGGGCATTGCCACCGGCTCGCGGTCCATGACGTCGGAGACGTTGAGGCCCTCGATCGGGCTGGTGAACTCGCTCTGCAGGATCGCGCCGCGGGCCGAGCCGTTGAGCATGAAGCCGATGATCGCCAGCCAGATGCCGCTGAAGACGTCGCCCCGGAGCATCCAGAACAGGCCGAGGCCGATCATCAGGTAGGCGAGGCCGCGGCCCAGGGTCGCGGCGAAGCGGGTGGCGCTGCGCCGGTCGCCGGTCCGCCACCAAGCGAGGGCGCGGGCAATCCGCCCGCCGTCGAGGGGGAAGGCCGGGATCAGGTTGAAGGCGAGCAGCGCCAGGTTGATGAAACCGAGCCAGGCGACGAGGGCGACAACGGGCGTGACGTCGGTCCCGGTCTGCGCCTCCATCGCCCGGCGCAGGTCGTCGGCCCCGGCGAGGGCGATGCCGACGCCGATGCAGATCGCCGAGATCACGGCGGTGACGACCGGTCCGGCGACGGCGACCTCGAACTCGGTCCGTGGCGAGTCGCTGTCGCGGTCCATGCGGGCGACGCCGCCGAACATCCACAGCGTGATCTCGGAGATGCCGATTCCCTTGCGGATCGCGACGAACGCGTGCCCGAGCTCGTGGAGCAGGATCGAGACGAAGAAGAGAATGGCGCTGACCACGGCGAGCACGTACGGGGTGGAGGAGCCGTCGGGGCTGTTGAGCACGTCCTTGTAGGAGCCCGACAGGATCAGGATGATCAGGAAGAGGACGAAAAACCACGAGTAGTCGACCCCGATGCGAATGCCGCGAATACGCAGCAGGGTCACGGCGCTGCTTGTGGGCATGCCCGGATGTTAGGCGCGACCGGGCCTAGGGCTCGATTACGTGCGACGGATCGGGCTGCTCTTCCTTGGGCGCCTGGCTGTAGTCGGCAAATGGACCATCGCGCTCGGTCACGGCGGCGCCAACTCCTTCGTTGGCGGCGGTCTCGACAAAGCGGTGGGCGTCCGGCGTGTTGCGCATCAGGCCGTCGAGAATCGGGCCGAGCGTCTGGGTTGAGGCGATGCCCATGTTCTCGAAGGCCTGGTTGATGACGAGCTTCTGGGCCGCCAGCTGCGAGGCCGGGATCGTGCACAGCTCCTCGGCGGTTTTGGCGACGGTCTTCTCGAGCTCGGCGAAGGGGACGGCCTTGTTGATCAAGCCGGCCTCGACCGCCTCGACGCCGCTCAGCGGCTTGCCGGTCAAGCCGTGCCACTTGACCCGGGTCAGCCCGAGCCGGTAGATCCACATCCCCGAGAGGTAAGCGCCCCACATCCGCGAGTAGGGGGTGCCGATCCGCGCGTCCTCGGAGGCGATCACGATGTCAGCGCACAACGCGTAGTCGCTGCCGCCGCCGACGCACCAGCCGTGTACCTGGGCGATCACCGGCTTCGGCGCTCGCCAGATGCTCATGAACTGCTGGTGGGGGGAGAACTGGGGCGCCGTGGTGGCGACGAAGTCCTTGCCCGGATCCCACTTGCCGTCGGTCTCGAAGCCGTCCCACTCGAAGCCGCCGCCGAAGTCATAGCCGGCGCAGAACGACCGCCCGGCGCCGCGGAGGATGATGACCTTGACCTCCGCGTCCTTGACGGCCTCGTTGACCGCCGCCTCGACCTCCTCGGGCATCGGCATCACGATCGTGTTCAACCGCTCGGGGCGGTTGAGGGTGATCGTCGCGATCTGGCCGTCGGCCTTGTAGAGCAGCGTTTCGTAGTCGGCCATCAGGCGGCGACCGCGCGGTGGCGATCGATGATGCGGCCGAAGTCGGTGCCGGCCGGCAGCGTGCCGAATGCCTGGCCCCAGTCTCCGTCGAGCCGCGAGGCGCAGAAGGCGTCGGCGACCGCCTCGTCGCCGAAGCGGACCAGCAGCGAGCCCTGGAGCACGAGCGCCATGCGCTCGACTATCCGCCGGGCGCGGGCCTCGATCTCGGTCATGTCGGAGATCTCGGCGCGTACGGCCTTGGCCTCGGCCGCGACCCGGGGCTCCGAGGCGCCCTCGGCGACCTCGGCGAAGAAGGCCTCGACCGATTCGGGCTTGGTCACCATCGCGCGCAGGACGTCGAGCGCCTGGACGTTGCCCGAGCCCTCCCAAATCCCGTTCAACGGGCTCTCGCGGAAGAGCATCGGCATCCCGGACTCCTCGACGTAGCCGTTGCCGCCGAGGCACTCGAGCGACTCGCCGGCGTGGGCGACGGCGCGCTTGCAGGTCCAGTACTTGAGGACCGGGTTGGCGAGGCGGCGGAAGATCTTCGCGTCCTCGCTCCCGGCCGCCTGCTCGTCAAATGCCCGCGCCATCCGCATTCCCGAGATCGTCGCCGCTTCGGACTCGATCGCGAGGTCGGCGAGGACGTTCTGCATAAGCGGCTGGTCGATCAATTCCTTGCCGAACGCCGCGCGGTGGTCGGCGTGGTTGATCGCCTGGCTGACGCCGACGCGCATCCCGGTCGCCGCGCCGAGCTGGCAGTCGAGCCGGGTGCTGTTGACCATCTCGATGATCGTTCGCACCCCGGCGCCCTCCTCGCCGACCATCCGCGCCCAGGCGCCGTCGAACTCGATCTCCGACGAGGCGTTGGAGCGGTTGCCGAGCTTGTCTTTCAATCTCTGAAGGCGATAGGTGTTGCGCTCGCCGTCCGGGGTCCAGCGCGGGAAGAGGAAGCACGAGATGCCGCCCTCGGCCTGGGCGAGGACGAGGAAGGCATCGCACATCGGCGCCGACATGAACCACTTGTGCCCGGTCAGCTCGTACTCGGCGCCGGGGCCGCCGCCGTTCAGCGGCTTGGCGACCGTCGTGTTGGCGCGGACGTCGGAGCCGCCCTGCTTCTCGGTCATGCCCATGCCGGCCAGGGCGCCCGGCTTCTCGCTCGCAGGCTTGTTGGCGCCGTCGTAGGAGTCGGAGAGGAATCGGGGCTCCCACTCCTGCGCCAGGTCGGGCTGGTGACGCAGCGCCGGGATCACGGAGTAGGTCATCGAGATCGGGCAGCCGACGCCGGCCTCGGCCTGCGAGAAGCACATGAACGAAGCGGCGCGGGCGACGTGGGCGCCGGGTTGCGGGTCGCGCCAGGGCAGCGAGTGGAGCTCGTTGGCAACGGCGGCACCGAGCAGCTCGTGCCATGCGGGGTGAAACTCGACCTCGTCGACGCGGTTGCCGTAGCGGTCGTGGGTCTTCAGCTTCGGCGGGTTCTGGTTCGCCTGGAAGCCGAGCTCGACCGCCTTGGAGCTGCCGCCGAACTCGCCGACGGCGGAGATCCGGTCCTTGGCCCACTCGGCGCCCTCGCGCTCGACTGCTTCCTTCAGCACCTGGTTCGACTCGAACAGGTTGTAGTCCGCCAGTGGCGGCGGTTGGTTGATGACCTCGTGGGTGCGGACTCCGTGGGTCGATGCCGCGGTCTCAAGCGTTGACATGTGCGGGTTCCTTTCCTATTGCGCGAATGCAGAAATTGACAAGGGATTCGATCGTCGCCTCGGGGTCGGCGCCGTTGGTGGGGGAGAGCGGCCCGACCATCGCCTCGCCGATCGCGCCGACGAGCGCGGTCGCGGTCGCTCCCGGATCCTGACCGGGCAGCTCGCCCGAGCGCACGCCGTCGGCGATGACGTCGACGAGCACGTCGCGGTAGCTGTGGCGAAAGTGAAGACGCTCGGCCTCGACCGCGGGGTCGACCGGCTCGGCGAGCAAAGCCCAAGCGAGCCGGCGATTGGCAAGCGCGCGCCGGGCGAAGGTGACGACGCCCGCCTTGACGCGCTCGGCGGCCGAAGCTCCCTTGGTCGCGGCGGCTCCCTCGGCCATCGCATCGACCTCGCGCTGGGAGGCCTCGCGGAAGACCTCGGCGAAGAGATCGGACTTCGACGGGAAGTGGCGATAGACGCTGCCGACGGCGACGCCCGCGCGCTCGGCGACCGTTGCCATCGGCGCGGCGACGTAGCCGCCCTCGGAGATCAACGCGAGGGCCGCGGCGACGATTCGCTCGCGGACCTCGGCCTTGTGCGCCTCGGTTCTCTCGGTGGCCCTATACGCGATTAAAGAAGTGAACCATCATTCACACTTTGAGTCAAGCGGCGGGCTGCGCGACCCCCTCGGGGTCGGGGCGCACGACGACCGTGTCGGCGACTTCGAGAATCTCATCGGCCGGCATGTCGACCCGCTTGGCGTGCTCACGCACGGCCTCGGGGCCACTCGCCTGGTAGATGCAGACAGTGCCGAGCGTGCCGCCCTCTTCGGCGATCACGTAGCTGCGGATCCAGGCGATGTCGTCGGGGAACTCGTCGGCGGCGACCTGCTTGGAGCGCTCGGCGGTCTTGCCGAGGTCGTCGGCCGACGGCCATGCCTTCTCGCGGCGGATTACGTAGGTGTTCATCTCTCATCCCTTCGTCGGAGTGGTCGCAAGATCGTCTCCCAGTGGGTGGCTTCATTAACGACGCTTGCCGGTTTAACGTAGCCGAGTGGCGGCTCACGTGACGATCAAGCGGCGCGCCTGGCCGTTAGCCGATCTGATGCGCTCCTACTCCGTCTGGATCGATGCTCAGAAGGTCGGTGAAATCCGCCGCCGCCAGCGGCGCAACTGGGAGGTCGAGCCGGGTCACCACACCCTGCAGCTCAAAATCGACTGGTGCGAGAGCCCGGCCCTCGAGTTCGACCTGGCCGCGGAGGCCGAGGCCCTGTTCGTCTGCAAGGCGCAGGGGACGACCACGACCCTCTACTCCCTGCGCCGGCCCGGCGAGTACATTCGCCTCGAGCGGGTCGAGAGCCTGAGCTGAGCCCGTCTTAGCTTGTACGAGCAGGCTGGCCGGGAGTGCTCGCGACTCCCGCAATCCACTTGGCGACCGGGATCATGCCTTTCAGCGGCCTGATTTCCTCTTGCCCCACGATCAAGGTGGGCGGAAACACCTGATAGCGCACGGGGGCGCTACCCCGCTGGTGCTTGCACAGCACTCTGCTCGGCGTCGCTGCCGCGCGGCGATCGCTCCCATCGAGCTCGAACAGGTAGAGGTTCCGGTCGGTCAGGAGCACCTGCCTGTCGTACCGTCCCGCGGGAAAGAGGAGGTTGATGAACGAGGCGGTTCGTCCCGGTACCACTTTCTCGACCCGCTCCCCGGGCTCGAGAAATTCCGCCACTCGCTCCTCGTAGGTGGGTCGATCGCGCTTACTCATCACTTGAACAGGACAACCGGTACGGACTGGACGCCGGG
The DNA here is from genome assembly GCA_033855935.1 of Solirubrobacterales bacterium. Taxonomy (GTDB): domain Bacteria; phylum Actinomycetota; class Thermoleophilia; order Solirubrobacterales; family 70-9; genus JAWVFN01. The sequence continues at coordinate 7,618 of JAWVFN010000047.1, forward strand.
TTCGCCATTCGTCGGGACATAGGTGATCTCGGCGCTCAGCTTTACCCGTCCCTTGTGGCGAAACCTGTGCTTCTTCTTCCCCGTCGCTTCGATCAGCAGTTGCGCGGCACCCGCCTCGACCGGCGTGTTTGCGGGCGAGACCTTGAGCCCTTTGCCAGAGGCCGTCAGCTGCCCCGGATTGGGCAAGGTCAGGTTGAGCGTTGCCGTTCCCTTCTTCTTGTTCCGCGTCGGCGTCTCAACCACGGCCGTATTGCTGGGTACGAAGACGGCCGAGATGTTGACGCGGTAGCCGCCGCCTGAGGTGAAACTCGCCTGTTCATCATCGTGGAGGTCGCTGGAGCCTCTGGAGAGGATCATGTCCCCGGGACTGGCGCCGAAAGTGCACTCCGTTTGCAAATCCGGAGCATTGAGTCCGATCAGGTCGCCGGTCTGCACGGGGATGCTGGTCGCGAACGTGTTAAGCAGTCCCCCCGTGACGGGCCGAGTGTCGTGGCCCACCGCTCGGTAGAAGTTCGGCTCGGCGACCTTGCGGAAGACCTTCATCGTCACCGAGGTCGAGGTCAGGTAGGCGTTGTGGCTCCAGGAAGTGATCGCCCCGTTGCCCGGCACTCGATAGCTGTTGCCCGATGTGACGCTGAGCTGGGTGAGGTCGGCGGGGAACGCCGACTGGGAGCCGCAGGCTCCGTGGGCTGAGGAAAGTTGCCCGAGCGTCACCGATGCGGCAGCCGGAGAGACAGAAGCGAGTGACGTCGTTAGTACCAGCGCCAGCAAATGGCGCCAGGCGCTCGGTCGTTGCATCCTCAACTTGCCGCCTCTGGCACCGGGTCTGCCCGCACGATCACGGTGTCGGCGACGTCGAAGACCTCGTCGGCCGGCATGTCGACCCGCTTGGCGTGCTCGCGGACGGCGTCCTTGTCGGTCGCCTGGTAGATGCAGATCGTGCCCAGCGTGCCGTCGTCTTCGGCGAGCACGTAGCTGCGGATCCAGCGAATGTCATCCGGGAAGTCGCTCTCGGCGACCTCCTTCGACCGCTCGGCGGTCGCCTTCAGCTCTTGTGGCGATTTCCACGCGTTCTTGCGTCTGATCGCGTAGGTGTTCATCTCGTCCCCTCTCGGTCATTGACTCTCGATGTCATGCCCTGACCGTAAGTCCGTTCCGGCGCCGTGTCATGGGGCGTTTGCCCCATCTTTTCTTGGACGCCGTTTCTAGGCGGGCTCGAAGCTGCCGACCAGACCCTGCTCGGTGGCGAACAACGTCGCCGCGGCGCGGGTCGATACGCCGAGCTTCAAATAGACGTGCTCCACGTGGTTGGAGGCGGTCTTCGGGGTGACGGTGAGCCTTCCCGCGATCTCCTTGTTCGAGAGCCCGCGCGCCAGCAAGCCGAGCACCTCGACCTCGCGTGCGGTGAGCCCAGCCGGCCACTCGCGCCGGGCCGGCGCCTTGTGCCCGGCCGCCTTGAGCACAGCGTCGACCGCGGCGCCGTCGAGGCGACCAGCCTTTGCCTCGGCGCGGAGGGCGTTCGCCGCTTCGTCCGGGGCCATCGCCGCCCGGTGCGCCCTCGGCTCGGTCATTGCGTGGTAGCAGTCGGCCGACGCCAGGAGCCGGTCGGCCGGTGAGAGCGCCGCCGCTGCGACGCCGCGGGGATATCCCGATCCGTCGATCCGCTCGTGGTGGCGCGCGGCAAGCTCGCGGCTGCGGGCGAGGGCGGGGACGCCCGCGAGCATGCGGTCCGTTAGATAGGGGTGCAGCCGCACCCGTTCGCGATCGGCTTCGGACAAGGGGCCGGGCTTGTCCCAGATCGCGTTCGAGACTCCGAGCCGCCCGAGGTCCTGGAGCAGGGCCGCCCGCCGGAGGGCGATCAGCTCCTCTTCGGGCAGGCCGGATACTCGGCCTGCGGCCTCCACGAGCTTCGCAACTCCGCGGGAGTGACCGGCGAACTGCGGCGACTTCAGGTCGACGAGATCGGCCATTGCCTCGAGCGCCTCGTCGAGCTGCTCGCCGCCGATCTGACGCGAGAGGCCCGGCTCCGCGGCCAGCACCGCGTCCCAGCTCCCCGCCGCCCCGATCTCGTCGAGGACCTCGGCCGCGTTTGCATCGAAGAGGTCGACGAGTGCCGGCTCGAACTGCCGGCCGCGCTGCCGGCGCGCCATCTCTCGGGCGGCCTCGACGCCCCGGGTTCTGCCGTAGACCTCGACCGCGCTCGCGAGGGTGACGAGGCGAGCCGCGGGTGAGAGCTCTTCGCCGGCGACGTGGTTCGGCTCGCCCTTGCCGTCCCACTGCTCAAAGCCCTCCAAGATCGCCGTCTGCACGGCTTCGGGCAGCTCGACCCGCTCGGCGAACTGCGCCGCGAGCGCCGAATGCGTCATCAGAAACGTGGCGAAGAGCTTGTTTCCGCTGAGTGGGAAAGTCGCGACCCGTCTCGCTCTGTCGATTCCGGTTCCGGTTGATGCGACCTGGCGCAGGAACAGCGAGACCATCTGGGCCGCGTTCAGGTCGGCGAGCTCCGACGCCGCGGCCTTGAAGTTGATGTCGTCGCCGAACCATTTCGCCTGCTCGGTTGCGTCGGCGTGGCAGTACGCGTGCCGCATCAGGCCCAGGTAGTAGGTGGCGATGCGGTGCTCCTCCTCGAGGCCGATCAGGTCGGCGAGCCGCAGGCCGATCACGGTCTGTCGCATACAGTGCTCCATCGGCTGTCCCAGGCCGAGGTCGGCGGCTAGCGAGAGCGTCGCCACCAGCTCGGCGAGCCTGACGCTGCCACTGTCATGCGTGGCCCCCACAGCGAGATTCTACGGCGGCCGCCTAAGCGCCTCCGTCGCTCGAGGCGGTGCCCGATTCGCGTCGGAGATAGCATCGCCCGCCGGTGGAAAAGATCAAAGTCAAGAACCCCGTCGTCGAGCTGGACGGCGACGAGATGACCCGGATCATCTGGGCCTTCATCAAGGAGCAACTGATCCTGCCCTACCTCGAGATCGACCTGAAGTACTTCGACCTCTCGATCCAGAGCCGTGACGCGACTGGCGATCAGATCACGGTCGACGCCGCCAACGCGATCAAGGAGTACGGGGTCGGCGTCAAGTGCGCGACGATCACCCCCGACGAGGCCCGGGTCGAGGAGTTCGGGCTCAAGGAGATGTATCGGTCGCCCAACGGGACTATCCGCAACATCCTCGGCGGGGTCATCTTCCGCGAGCCGATCGTGATCTCGAACGTTCCGCGGCTAGTGCCGGGCTGGACCAAGCCGATCGTCATCGGCCGTCACGCATTCGGCGACCAGTACCG
>JAWVFN010000048.1:0-6346 GCA_033855935.1 Solirubrobacterales bacterium
CTCTCGCCCGAGCGCCAGAACCTCGCCGACTACTTCAAGGAGACCGTCGCGGTCGTCACCAACCCGGCGATCGACCGCGAGCGCGAGATGGAGCATTTCTCGACCCGCTCGGTCTTCGGCCGCCGGCCTTCGATGGACGACCCCGCAACCGACACCGGCACGGTCGAGACCTCGTTCCCGATCCTGCTCGGCGGCCACCACGAGCTGGCGCCGTTCTCCGACGAGGACTACCGCCAGATCGCCAAGAAACACCAGACCTACCTGCTCGAGGATCTCTGCGAGCACTTCGGGGAGCGCACCGTGGAACTCGACACCTCGCTGCTCGAGTCCGAGACCACGCAGGGTGCGATCGAGCGCGTCAAGCAGGAGGCGGTCAAGCAGGTCCGCGACGGCGCCGAGCTCCTCGTGCTCAGCGACCGCACCGTCTACGAGGGCGAGCGTCGCTTCCTCGACCCGCACGTCGCCACGTCCGCCGTCGACCAGGCGCTGAAGGGCATCCAGGTCGATCCCGGTGAGGAGAACCTGCGCCGCCGCTGCTCGATCGTGCTGCGCTCGGCGGCGATCCGCAACGTCCACGACATCGTCCTCGCGCTCGGCATGGGCGCCAACGGCGTCTGTCCCTACGTGATGATCGAGGTCGTCTGCGTCGACGAGTACCCGCAGGACGTCGCCAACCTCTGCAGCGCCCTGAGCAAGGGGATCGAGAAGGTGATCTCGACGATCGGCATCCACGAGGTCCGCGGCTACGCCCGCCAGTTCTCCTCGATCGGGATCAAGCCCGAGCTCGCCGAGATCTTCCAGACCCAGGCGTTCGCCGCCTCGGAGAAGGCCGGCGCCGGCTTCGCCGAGCTCGACGACGACGCCGCCCTGCGCCAGCGGATCCTCGCGGGCGACGAGGATGCGAAGCCGGCGAAGACGTTCCGCTTCTACCCCAAGGTCTACAAGGCGGCCGTGGCGACGGCCAACGGCTCCGGCGACTACGCCGAGTACTCGCAGAAGGTCCGCGATCTCGAGCTCGAGAGCCCGATCTCGATGCGCCACATCATGGGGCTGAAGGGCGACCGGCCGCCGGTCGATCCCTCAACCGTCGACGCCGGCGTCGGCCACCACGACTACCCGATCGTGATCTCCTCGATGAGCTTTGGCTCGCAGTCCGAGCCCGCCTTCCGCGCCTACGCCGAGGCCGGCAAGGCGATCAACATCCTCTGCATCAACGGCGAGGGTGGCGAGATCCAGGACATGTACGGCCACTACCGCAAGTGGCGCGGCCAGCAGATCGCCTCGGGCCGTTTCGGCGTCTCGGCCGAGATGATCAACTCCTCATACGTCGCCGAGATCAAGATCGGCCAGGGCGCGAAGCCCGGCGAGGGCGGACACCTGCCGGGCAAGAAGGTCTCCGAGAAGGTCGCCGCCGCGCGTAACGCGTCGCCCGGCACCGACCTGATCTCGCCGTCGAACAACCACGACCTCTATTCGATCGAGGACCTCGCCGAGCTGATCGACGAGCTGAAGACGGTCAACCCCGATGTCCGCGTCTCGGTCAAGGTGCCGGTGGTGCCGAACATCGGCACGATCGGGCTCGGCATCGCCAAGGCCGGCGCCGACATCATCACCCTCTCCGGATTCGAGGGCGGCACCGGCGCCGCGCGCCAGCACGCCCTGCGCCACGTCGGGCTGCCCTCGGACATCGGCACCCGCGCCGTTCACCGGGCGCTGATGGAGGCCGGGATCCGCAACCGGGTCGAGATCTGGGCCGACGGCGGCTACCGCCACGCCCACGACATCGTCAAGTTGCACTGCATGGGCGCCAACCGCGTCGCCTTCGGCACTCTGGCGATGGTCTCGCTCGGCTGCACGATCTGCCGCGGCTGTCAGCTCGACACCTGCCACGTCGGCATCGCGACCCAGATCGAGACCGTCGAGCAGGCGACCGAGCACGGCCTGAAGAAATTCACGCCGCAGGAGGTCGCCAGCTCCTCCGAGAACTGCGCCCGCTTCTTCAAGTCGATGGGGGAGGAGGTCAAGGAGGTCGTCGCATCGCTCGGCTACGACCGCGCTCAGGACCTCGTCGGCAGGTACGACCTGCTCGAGCAGATCGCCCTGCATGAAAAAATCGACCTAGCGGGGCTGATCACGCCGCTCGATGAGTTCCTCGACCTGGAGCCGATCGACCTGCCGGTCGCCGACGAGATGGTCGAGGCCCGCGCCGAGGCCGGGCTGATCACGGCCAGGCCGATCCGGATGGAGCCCAAGCAGGCCTCGAGCGACATCGCCGCGTTCGCCGACGAGATCTGCTCGGGCGGGCATGTCCACTCGGAGTATCCGCGTGCGACCGACGCCAATGACCGCGTGCTCGGCACCGAGCTCGCGGGCGCGATGGCTCGGGCGCGTATCTACGGCGACGAACTTCCCGCCGGCGACGCCGCCAACGGCACCCTCGCCGACTTGTCCTTCAACGGGGGCAGCGTCGCCGGTCAGGGCCTCGGCGCCTTCAACGCCTACGGCGTCGACATCCGCGTCGAAGGCGGCGCCCAGGACGGCGTCGGCAAGGCGATGCTCGGCGGCTCGATCGCCGTGCTCAAGGGCAAGGGGGCCAACGGCAAGCGCGTCAACGGCTCGGTCGGCAAGTCGTTCGCCTACGGGGCTCAGCGTGGGCGCCTGTTCGTCCAGGGCTCGGCCGACTCGCGCTTCTGCATACGCCTCTCGGGAGCCGACGTCGTGCTCGCCGGCGAGCCCTCCGAGCCGCTCGACGATTCGCGCGGCTGCCTCGTCGATCGCGCAAACGCCAAGGGCTTCGCCTTCGAGTACATGACCTCGGGCCGCGCCGTGGTCCTCGGCGACATCGGCCCCTGGGCCTGCGCCGGCATGACCGGCGGCCGCGTCTACGTACGCCTCGACGACGAGCTCAACCTGACCCAAGAGACGATCACCAAGCGGCTGGGGGAGGGCGCCAAGGTCCACCTCGACGAGCTCGACGACGAGGGCGGGCTCGACATCGACGAGCTGCTCGGCCACTACGCCGACCAGCTGCGGGCCACCGGTCAAAACGAGGAGGCCGAACGCATCGGCGCCCTCGGCACCGCCGCCAGGGACAACTTCATGATGATCGTGCCCGAGCGGGTCCAGGCGGACCCGAACATCTCGACCGAATAGCGCCGGGCGTCAGGCGGTCAGGCTGCCGGGTACTCGTCGTGGCGCAGCACCCAGAAGGGGCGGCCGTCATTCTCGTGGCGCCCCATCGGCGCACGGTCGAGCAGGCCGTAATAAGACATCGCCGGCTGCTCGAGGCCGCGCGCAGTGGTCACGTACGTCCGGTAGACGGTGCCATCGGACAGCGCGTAGGCGCTCAGCCCCGGTGACTCGGCGACGTAGCCCGCGACGGTCGTGCCGCATCCCTCTGCGTTCTGGGTAACGGCCGGGGGGATCTCGCCGCTGTCGAGAAACGGCTTGAGCTCCTCTTCGGTGCTCGCGAAGCCGAGGTCGCGGTGAAAGTCCCACCCGACCGTCGAGGCCCAGTCGAAGCTCCAGCCCATCCGCTGCCTGAAGGGGATCAGTTTCTCGAGCGGTGCGCGCGAGGTGCACATCAGTTTCACATCGCGGGCGTTGAGGAAGACCGCGTTGGGGTCGAGGGTGTCGGCGATCGAGGAGCAGACCGGGCATCCCGCCTCGTAGGAGGAGCCGAACATGAAGTGGTAGATCAGCAGCTGCGAGCGGCCGTCGAAGAGCTCCGCCAGCGACTTGGTCCCGCCCTCGGTCTCGAAGCTGTAGTCCTTCTCGACCGGCACCCAGGGCAGCTCCCGCCGCTTCTTCGCGAGCTCGTCGCTGCGCCGGGTGAGCTCCTTCTCCTCCACAAGCAGCTCCTTGCGTGCGGCGTCGAACTCCTCCTGGGTTCCTATCTGGTGGTCTGTCATCGTTGCTCCTTCCATCGGTAGGTCGTCGGGACGTGGAGTATAGTTAGCCAAATGACTAACGATGTATTCAAGGCGCTTGCGCACCCGGCTCGGCAGGCGATCGTCGAGAAGCTGAGTGTGGGTGCCGCCACCGTCGGCGAAGCTACCCGCGAGCTCGGTATCTCGAAGCCAACGATCTCCGAGCACCTCAGGGTCCTGGAGCAGGCCGGTGTCGTGACCCGCGTCATCGACGGCCGCACGCACCGGCTGGCCCTGCGGCCCCAGGGGCTTATCGAAGCCTCGGATTGGATAGAGAAACAACGCGCCCGCTGGGAGAGCCTCTTCGACGCGGTCGGCGAGTATCTCGATGAGCGAAAGGAGCATGGGTGACCGACGAATCTGGGCAGACCCTGCGGATCGAGCGGACCTTCGATGCTCCCGCCGAGGACGTGTTCGACGCCTGGACCAGCGAGGAGGTCCTCAAGCGCTGGCTCCACGGCCAAACCCACCTGGAGACGCCGGTCGCCGAAGTCGACTTGCGGGTCGGCGGCGCGCTGCGGATCGTGATGCGCGACCCGGAGACCGGTTCTGAGCACGGCTCGGCCCGCGGTGAGTACACAGTGGTCGATCCGCCGAACAGGCTCGCCTTCACCTGGGTCTGGGACCACGACCAGGAGAACCCGCAGAAGATCGAGCTCGAGTTCTCCGAGCGAGACGGGAAGACGACAGTGGTGCTGATCAACAGCGGCATCCCGACCGATGAGGACCGCGGCTCGAACGACCGTGGCTGGAACGTCTGCTTCGACAACCTCGAGACCGTGCTCGCCCGATGACCGCAGGGGCGAGCCGGGCGCTGCCGCGGCCAGTCGTAGACGTGCTCCCGGCCGTGGTCTTGTTCGTGGCCGCCGCCGCGTGCTGGGTCGTGACGGCGCAACGGATGGATGGGATGGACATGGGCCCGGGAACCGACCTCGGCGGGCTCGGCTGGTTCGCCGGCATCTGGGCGACGATGATGGCGGCGATGATGCTGCCGTCGCTTGTCCCGATGGAGCGCGCCTACGCGGCCGCCGCAGGAGGCCGGGGCAGGTGGTCCTTTCGCCCCGTCGCCGCGACCACCGGATTCAGCGCCGGGTACCTGCTCGTCTGGGTGCTCGCCGGCGTCGTCGCCTATGCCGTGTTCGAGGGCATCCGGTCCCTCGATCCTGCCTGGCTCGCGTGGGACCGCGCCGGCCCCTACCTCGCCGGGGGCGTGATCATCGGCGCGGCCCTCTATGAGCTGACGCCGGCGAAAGCAACGTGCCTGCGGCACTGTCGCCAGCCGGAGCTCCTGACCCACAACCGGCGACCCGGGCCCATCGGCGCGATGCGAGATGGAATCGGGCACGGCGGATATTGCGTCGGATGCAGCTGGGCGCTGATGGCCGCCCTCTTCGCGCTGGGAGTAATGAGCCTCGGCTGGATGGTCGTTGTCGCGAGCGTGGTCGCGATCGAGAAGCTGCTGCCGTGGAGCAAGGTCGCGGTGGCGGCCACCGTCTCACTGCTCCTCGTCCTCGGGGTAGGGGTGGCGCTGTTTCCGGGGAACGTCCCCGGGCTGACCATTCCGATGTCCACCTAGGGCACCCGAAGCTAGACTGGCCGCGATGGGACCGATCTCCGTCGAGACCACGATCGACGCGCCGCGCGAGCGCGTCATCGAGGTGATCAGCGACCTCTCGATTCGGCCTTCGTACACCGACCATTTCATCCACTCCTACCGGCTCGAGCGAATCGAGCCGCGCGGGATGGGGGCGGCGGCGCGTTTTCGCACCGGCAGGCGGGGGGCACGAACGTGGATGGATACCGCGATCGAGCACGTCGAGCCGCCGCACAAGATCTCCGAGCGCGGCACCTTCGGGCACCTCAACCGCAACGAGGCGATGACCGTTTGGGAGCTGGAGGAAGGCCCGGGCGCGGTGACCACCGTGCGGCTGACCTTCTGGACCAAGCCCGCGAATCCCATCGAGCGTGTGCGCGAGCTGCTCACGCTCTCCGGCCCCTGGTACCGGCGCCACTGGAAGCGGGCGCTGCGTCGCCTCGGTGAGGTTGTCGAGGGCGAGCGGCCGGCGACGCCGCTCAAGGTCGCCGGCGGTGACCGGGCCTTTACCGGCGTTCCCTGAATAGACTTCCGCCCTCGAATGAGCAGGTGGCCCAGAATCGCGCTCGCGGCGGTGCTTGCCGTAGGCCTCGTCGCCGCTGCGGCGGGATGCGGCTCATCGTCCCTCGCCAGCATCGACGAGGGCCAGAGCTTCGACCTTGGCGGGCTGCGCTGGAACGTCCTCTACGACCGCTACCTCAACCCGGCCCAGGTCGAGGACGCCGCCTATCTGACCGGTCAGCCCGAGGCGGGGCCGAACCAGGTCTACTTCGGCGAGTTCGTGCTGGTCAAAAATGACGGTAGCGACCCGAAGCCGCTGCCC
>JAWVFN010000049.1:0-7388 GCA_033855935.1 Solirubrobacterales bacterium
TCGCGATCTGCCTGCTGTTCAGCTATCTCGATCCATCGCACGAGCAGCGGCTGGCCGACCGCCTGCGCGAGGAGCTGCCGGGCGTCCACGTCTCCGCCTCGCACGAGGTCCTCCCCCAGTTCCGCGAATACGAGCGCTGCTCGACGACGGTGATCGACGCCTACCTGTCCCCGCTCCTCGGCCGTTACCTCGGCCGGCTCGCCGAGGCCGCCGGCGACCGCGGCCTGCCCGAGCCCCAGGTGATGCAGTCATCCGGCGGCGTCGCCCCCGCCGCAGAAGCGGCCCGGGCTGGCGCCTGGAGCGTGCTCTCGGGACCGGCCGGCGGCGCAGTCGGCGCCGGCCTGATCGCCCGCGCCTCCGGCGGCGGCGACGCCCTCGGGCTCGACATGGGCGGCACCTCTTGCGACGTCTGCGTGGTCGAGGGCGGCCGCGTGCGACGCACCGACTCGCGGACGATCGACGGCCGCCCGATCCAGCTGCCGATGGTCGACGTTCATACGGTCGGTGCCGGGGGCGGCTCGATCGCCTGGCGCGACCCGGGCGGGGCGCTGAGGGTGGGGCCGCGCTCGGCGGGCGCCGAGCCCGGCCCGGCGGCGTACGGGCGCGGCGGCGCCGAACCGACGGTGACCGACGCCAACCTCGCGCTCGGCTACCTATCCGCTGACTCTTCGCTGGCCGGCGGCGTGGACCTCGACACTGAGGCGGCCTCTGCCGCGCTACGGCGCCTCGGCGACGAGCTGGGGATGGACGACGAGGCGACCGCGGCGGGGATCGTCCGGGTCGCCAACCACGAGATGGTTCGGGCGCTGCGCGTGGTGACGATCGAGCGCGGCATCGACCCGCGCGGCTTTGCCCTGATGCCGTTCGGCGGCGCCGGTCCGATGCACGCGGCCGGGATCGCCACCGAGCTCGACATCTCGCGCCTCCTCTGCCCGCGCGCGAGCGGCGTCCTCTCCGCGCTCGGGTTGCTGGCGTCGGAGCGCCGGCGCGACGTGACCAAGACGGTCTCGATGCGCGAGCTCGACGCCGAGCGAATCGCCGACGCGATCGCCGAGCTCGCAGCCCAGGTCTCGCAGGGCCTCGAAGGGGCGGCGATCGAGGTGGTCTGCGAGATGCGCTACCGCGGACAGGCCTTCGAGCTCGCGGTGCCGGCGAGCGAGCGGCCCGATCCCGCGGACCTCACCGAGGAATTCGGCAAGCAGCACGAAGAGCGCTACGGCTACCGCGACGACGCGGCGCCGGTCGAGCTCATCAACCTGCGCGTGGCCGCGGTCGTGCCCGGCCCCGAGCCGCGGCCGCGGGCGGCGGCCGAGGGCGGGCTCGAACGGACTACCCGCCGGGCCTGGTTCGACGGGGAATGGCGCGACGCCGAGGTCCTGCGCGGCGAGCCGCCGGCCGGCCTCGAAGCCGGCGGCCCGTGCGTTTTCGAGTTGCCCGAGGCGACGCTGGTCCTGCCCCCGGGCTGGAGCGCCGCCGTCGACGACGCCGGGACGGTGATCGCCTCGAGATGAGCGCCGCAATCGACCCGGTCACGCTCCAGGTCCTCGCCGGCGGCCTCCGAGCCGTCTGCGAGGAGATGGGCGCCGTGCTCATCCGCTCCTCGTTCTCGCCCAACATCAAGGAGCGCCGCGACTGCTCGACGGCGCTGTTCGACGCGGACGGCGAGCTGGTGATGCAGGCCGAGCACATCCCGGTCCACCTCGGCTCGATGCCCGACGCCGTCGCCGCGATCCTCGGCGAGGAGCAGCGCGAGGGCGATCTCTGGGTGCTCAATGACCCCTACCGCGGGGGAACGCATCTGCCCGACATCACGCTGATCACGCCGATATTCAGCGGTGAACTGCTCGGATTCGCGGCTTGCCGTGCCCACCACACGGACATCGGAGGCCCGACTCCAGGGGGCATGCCCCCCGACTCGACCACACTCGACGAGGAGGGCGTCGTGATCTCGCCGCGGCGGATCGACGAGGATGGCATGCGCGAGCTCGCCGCCCGGATGCGCCAGCCCGAGCAGCGGCTCGCCGACCTCCGCGCTCAGCGCGCCGCCAACCTGACCGGCCGGCGCCGCCTGCTCGAGCTCGCCGATCGCCACGGGCTCGACGAGCTGCGCGCGGGGATGAGCGAGATCCTCGACTACGCCGAGCGCCGCACCCGCGCCGCCCTTAACGAGGCGCCCGACGGCACAGGCGAGGCAACCGACGTCCTCGAAGGCCGCGACGGGGACCTCGAGCTCCGCGTCCGAGCCGAGCTCGCCGGCGACGAGCTGCTGCTCGACTTTGCCGGAACGGCCGAGCAGATCGCCGGCAACCTCAACTGCCCGGTCTCGGTGACGAAATCGGCTGCCTTCTACGCCGTCAAGGTCCTCTTTGACCCCGACGGCCCGCCCTCGGCCGGCTGCTGGCGCCCGGTCGAGGTCCGCGCCCCCGAGGGCTGCCTGCTGAACGCGCAGCCGCCGGCCGGAGTAGCGGCCGGCAACGTTGAGACCTCGAGCCGCGTCGCCGACCTCGTCTTCGAGGCGCTTTCCGCCCTCGTCGACGCCCCTGCCCAAGGGCAGGGAACGATGAACAACCTCGTCCTCGCAGCCGAGGGCTTCACCTACTACGAGACGACCGGCGGCGGCCAGGGCGCGTGTGCCGGCGCCGACGGCCCCAGCGCGATCCATGTGGCGATGTCGAACACGCTCAATACCCCGGTCGAAGCGCTCGAAGCCGAGTACCCCTTGCGCGTCCGCGAGCTCTCCGTTCGCCGCGACTCAGGCGGTGACGGCGAGCGCCGCGGCGGCGACGGCATCGCCCGTGAGATCGAGGCCCTGGCGCCGATGCAGATGAGCCTGATCGCCGAGCGCCGTCGCCACGCACCCCGCGGCCGCAAGGGCGGCGAAAACGGCGCGCTCGGTAGGGACACCCTCAACGGCGAGCCGATCGAGGCCAAATCGACCCACGAGCTGAGCCCCGGCGACCGGGTCCGGATCGAGACTCCGGGCGGCGGCGGCTACGGAAGCGGCGCCTGATCTTCGGACACGAACGAGCAGACACTCGTACTTGGCCGGGCTCTTGCAGCGACTGGCCGGGCAGCCAGTGATCAAACCGCATTGCCGCGGGCTTTCATCTGCTTAGGACTAAGCAGGACTCGCTTGTAACAGTTTGCACAATACTTGCGAAATGCTTACCCCTCATCTAAGATGGCGCTCCCGAGGGCTTCGGTCGCCGCCAAAACGGCTCGATTGGGCCCCGTTTCCAGCCTCCCACGATCGAAAGACACACCTACCTATGCCGATTGCATTCAAAGAGTGGGCCCTGACCGTGCGGGCGCTCGCCGAGGGCGAGCAGCTTGTCGCGCTGCGTAAGGGCGGAATTGGTGAAGAGAACAAGCATTTCGAGCTCGAGCACGAGCAGTTCTTCCTTTACCCGACCTTCGACCATCAGCGCAACGACCTCGTGCGTGAGTCTCACCACCCCGAGTTGCGCCGTGCGCTCGAGGAAGGTGTGTGGCCCGACGAGGAGCCCCCGCCCCGGGCCCTGATCCAGGATGGCGGCATCCCCCAGCCCGACCGGGTTCGAATCCGCGCCTGGGCCGAGGTCACCGATCACTTCACCACCGACGACCACCGCGTCGTCGAGGCCCTCACCCCCTTCCACATCTGGACCGCCGACTACGCGGCCAAGCGCCTCAAATGGAAGCGCACCCACCCGCTGCACGTCCTGCTGCTCCGGGTTCACCGTATTCCCCGCCCGGTCACCGTCCGGGTCAAGGAGGAGTACCACGGCTGCCACACGTGGGTCGAGATCGACCGCGAGCTGCCCTTCGAGGGCACACCGGTGATGGCCGACGAGGAGTTCGACCGCGCCGCGGGCACGATTCGGGGCATCTGCCAGGACGCCGGCGAGCCGGTACCCGCCTAGGGCGCCCAGCGCAGCCAAAAAAAGGGGGCGCCACTCAGTGGCGCCCCCCGATTCAATAGACGCCGTATTCGACGTCGTCGGTCAGTCGATCGCTAGGCGCTGATCTTCACCTTCCTCTTGGCGGATGCGGTCAGCCCATTGGTGCTGGCGACCGTCACCGCGATCTTCGCCGTGCCCTTGCCCGCGGCTCCGAGGGCTGAGCGCGCCGACTTTGAGAGCTTGAGCGTGATCGCACCGCTGCTGCCGGCTCCGAGGTTGGGCACCTTCAGCGACGCCTTGAAGGCGCTGCCGGCGATCTTCACCTTCACGGAGGCCGAAGTCGCCTTGCAAGTGCCGGTACCACAGACCACCTTGCCGACGCTGGCCTTGGTGCTCTTGAACTTGGCCTTCTTCTTGAGTGTGACCGTCGGAGCCTGGTTGTAGTACGGGCTCTGACCGGAAGCGCCTGACGCTCCGATGACCCCCGTTGCGCCAATTGATACAACCAGCGCAACTATCGCAAATCTCTTCTTGCTCATTCGCACTCTCCCTTCGGAGGGTAGGCATGTGGGAACTACTCTTTGTATCTGGACATACGTACCCCATCGCTCAAAGCTGACGCGTCGATCAATGTTGACGCTCACCCGAGCCCATCCGTACCCTCTGGTCCGTGGCCTGGGTCGAAACGGATTCCCTCAGCTTCACCGCCCGGCACGAGGAGGCCGACGCCGCCTTCGCCAAGCGGACCCTCGATCGGCTCGAGGATCTTCGGCTGAAGCTCGAGGAGCGCTTTGACGAGGCGCCGGGTGAGATCACCGTCGTCGTCCACGACAACCCGGCCTGGCTCGCCGCCGCCCACCCCCTGCTCCCCGCCGTGCGATTCGCCGCAGCTCCCGCCGGCCGCCGCTACCTCGCCGGCTGGCCGATGAAGACCGAGGTCCATGTGCTCAACGAGCAGTGGACCGACCAGCGCGCCGGCGGCGAGGACTCCGAGCGCGCGCTGCGCGGCACCGCCGAGCGCATGTACGCGATCGTCGTCCTCGCCGCCAACAACCCCGACCTGCCGCCGCTGTGGACGCCGCGGCGGTTCCTGCGCTACCTGCGCTGGGCGTGGCTGATCGAGGGCGGCGCCCAGTATTTCGCCGGCCAGGTGTCGCTGTTCCGGCCGGCCGTGATCAACCGGCTGCGTGCGGGGCGCAAGCCGAGCTTCCCGCCCTCGCGACGCGACGCGGTGATCCTCGGCGGCACCGTCTTCGACTTGCTCGAGCGACACCGAGGCCCGGAGGCCTGCGAAGTGCTCGTCCACCGCCTGCGCCGGGACGGCCCTCGGGGGAACCTCGAGCTCGCATTCGACGCCTCGCTACGCGAGATCGAAGGGGTCTGGCGCCAGCACCTCGCCGAGATCGTCGGGCCGCGCTCAGCTCGCGAGCTGGTAGAGGACCCAGACGAAGACCGTCGCGAGCGCCAGCGCCCCAAGGATTCCCGCCGCCAGACGCCCCGGCGAGCCGATACCCGGTAGCTGCCCGGGCTCGGGCCTCTGCGAGGCCAGGTCGCTGTCCGAAAGCATTGCGTGGGCACGCTCGAAGCCGGACTCGGGAACCATCACGTCGCGCGGGCCTGCGGCGAGGAAGTCGGGGACGTCGAAGCCGCGGCTGCGGCGCAGGATGCTCGGGATCCCCTCCTCGAGCAGCATCCCCTGGATCAGCTCGGCCTCGGGCTGGTTGCGCCCGCCGGCGACGCGAACCAGCTCGCCGCGCGCGTACTGCGGGCGGATCTTGCGGGCGTGCTCCTGGGCATCGGTGACCGGTTCCTGCTCGCCGCCGCCTGAGTAGACGAGCGGCATCCCGCATTGCCGGCAGAACCGCTCGCTCAGCGGGTGCGCGAGCGCGCAGCGCGGGCACGTGAGCGCCTCATCCGACGTCGAGCTCGACCTCCTCGACGTTTCCGTGCTCGATCCGGAACGCGCGAACCGGGTCCTCGCCGTCGAGCAGCGAGACGATCACGTAGAGCGCATCGGGATAGGCGGCGAGGTTGATGTCGGTCTGCGAGGGATAGGCCGGGCTCTTGGTGTGCGAGTGGTAGATCGCGGCGAGATCCTCGTGGCGGTCCTCCATCGCGGTCATGATCCGGAACTGATCCGCCGGATCGAGGTTGTAGCGAAGCGGGCTGGCCTCGGCGTTTCGCGCTTTGTAGATCGACGTCGCCGCGCGCCCGCCGCCGGCGGCCGCGCCGATCATCCCGCAACATTCATTGGGGGATTCCTCGCGCGCGTGCGCGATCAACTCGTCGATCTGCCCCTTGGTCAGCTTCATCCCGGCCACCCGAGGCTAATAGAAGTGGGCGCCCGGCAGGCGCGCGGGCTCGTTCAGATCGCCGGCGCCGGCGCCGAGCAGGTCGGGGTCCTCGCGCCCCAGTTCCCAGAGCAGGTCATCGAGGACCGGCCGCGGGATATCCGCGGCGTCGGCGACGGCGGCGAATGCCTCGCGGGTCGCAGCCCGCACCTCCTCGACCGGGCCCTCGGAGACGAGGCCGGCGCGCAGCGCAAGTCGCATCAGCACGCTGTCGGCGCAGACCTCCCAGTTCTCGGGGTCTGTGATCACCAGCCAGCGGCGGCGCTCGGCGATCTTGCAGAAGAGGTAGCTCTTCTTGCGCAGCGGGTCGGAGTAGGCCTCGTAGCGGCCGAGCTGGTCGAGCAGCCCGCCGGGACCGCCGAGCCGGCCGCCGGCCGTGGCGATCAGCGCTTCCGCCGAGCCGTTGTGATCGTGGACCATTCCCGCGGCGAGGTCGCGCCAGAGGCGGGCGCGCTCGCCGGGCTCCGAGACGACCTGGCCTTCGGCGCTGAACATCGCGGCGACCTCCTGCTCGCTTACCTCGGCGAGGCGGCGAGCGCTGAGCGTGCCAGCGCGATGCTTCTCGGCCCTGACGCCGAGCGCCCAGAGCAGAGCACTTCCCTCATAGGGCCCGTCGGCCTCGACCACACAGGCCTGGTCGAGACCCGTCCCGTGGTCGATCGCGGCCAGGAACAGGGCGGCGTCGGCATTGGGCACATGGGCGAAGTCCGGCGGGACGTATCCCGCGTTGATCTCCCGAACTCGTCCGGCGACTGCAGCGATCCGCTCGGGCGGCGCTACCACCAGACGGTCGAGTCGACGCCCTCCAGCTCCTCGATCGGCTTGGTGTAGATCCCGGAAGAGAGGTACTTCCAGCCGTCGTCGGGGACGAGGAAGACGACATTGCCTTCGTCGAGCTCGGACGCGATCCGACCGGCGACATAGGCGATCGCGCCGGAGGAGACGCCGGCGAACAGGCCCTCCACCTCGAGCAGCTTCTTGGTCCAGACGATCGCGTCCATATTCGAGACCATGATCTTGCGGTCGAGGACGTTGAGGTCGATGATCGGCGGGATGAACCCGTCGTCGAGCGAGCGCAGGCCCTGGACCAGCTCGCCCTGCATCGGCTCGGCGGCGACGATCTTGGTCTCCGGGTTCTCCTCCTTGAGGCGGCGGC
>JAWVFN010000050.1:0-6820 GCA_033855935.1 Solirubrobacterales bacterium
GGGAAGCGGCCGCCGTAGTGCTCGATCAGGACGCCGGCGAAGCGCTCCATCGAGCCGAGCAGCGCCCGGTGGATCATCACCGGCCGGTGCGGGGCGTTGTCGGCGCCGGTGTAGGTGAGGTCGAAGCGCTCGGGCATCGAGAAGTCGAGCTGGCAGGTGCCGCACTGCCACGACCGGCCGAGCGCGTCGGTGACGTGGAAATCGATCTTCGGTCCATAAAAGGCGCCGTCGCCCTCGTTCAACTGATACTCGCGCCCCTGTTTTTCGAGCGCATCGCGAAGCGCGTCCTCGGCCTTCTGCCACTGCTCGTCGCTGCCGATCGATTTGTCTGGCCGGGTCGAGAGCTCGACCTTGACGTCGGTGAATCCGAAGCGGTCATAGAGCTCGTCGATTGCCTCGCAGATGTGGATCACCTCGTCGGTGATCTGCTCCTCGGTGCAATAGATGTGGGCGTCGTCCTGGGTGAAGGAGCGGACGCGGAGCAGGCCGTGGAGCACGCCTTCCATCTCGTTGCGGTAGACCTGCCCGAACTCAGCCAGTCTCAGCGGCAGCTCGCGGTAGGAATGGCGGCCGGCGCCGAAGGTGAGGCAGGCGCCGGGGCAGTTCATCGGCCGCAGCGCGTACTTGCGGTCACCGGCCTCCGTGAAGTACATGTTCTCGACGTAGTTGTCCCAGTGCCCGGAGCGGTGCCACAGCTCCTCGTCGAGGACGTGCGGGGTCTTGATCTCCTCGTAGCCGCGGCGGTCGAGCTGCTTGCGCACCTCGGCCTGGATCAGGCCGAGCAGGACCGTTCCCTGGGGCAGCCAGAACGGCATCCCCGGGGCCTCCTCGCGGAGCATGAACAGCCCCAGCTCGGGCCCGAGCTTGCGGTGATCGCGCGTCTTGGCCTGCTCGATCCGCTCGAGGTGCTGCTCGAGATCGGCCTTGGAGAGGAACGCGGTGCCGTAGACGCGGGTCAACATCGGGTTGGTCTCCTTGCCGCGCCAATAGGCCCCGGCAAGCGAGGTCAGCTTGAAGGCCTTGATCCGGCCGGTCGAGGGGCCGTGGGGGCCGCGGCAGAGGTCCTCGAAGGGGCCGTTGCGGTAGAGCGACACGGTCTCGGTGCCCTCGTCGCGGACCAGGTCCTCGATCAGCTCGACCTTGTAGTCCTGGCCCTGAGCGCGGAACAGCTCGAGAGCCTCGGCGACCGGGATCTCGCGGCGCTCGAACGGCTCGTCGGCGGAGATGTGCGCCGCCATCGCCTTCTCGAGCCGCGCCAAGTCCTCTTCCCCGGGGGCGTCCTCGCCGAAGTCGATGTCGTAGTAGAAGCCATCGGCGATCGGCGGCCCGATCGAGATCTTCGCCTGCGGGAAGAGCTCGAGAGCCGACTCAGCGAGCACGTGCGCGGCGTCGTGGCGGACCAGCTCGAGCGCCTCCTCGGAGTCGCCGGTGACGATCTCGACGCTCTCGCCTCCCGCCAGCGGCGCGCTGAGGTCGCGGAGCTCGCCGTCGGCTTTGATCGCCAGCGCCGCCTTGGCCAGGCCCGGGCCGATTGCCGCCGCGGCGTCGGCGCCGGTCGCCCCCTGCTCGAGGGCGAGGGCGGATCCGTCGGGGAGGGTTACTTTCAACTGGGTATCGGGCATGGTGTGGTTCGTGGCGCCTGATCCTACGGGTACCCTCGCACGAACCCTTGCGGCCGCAACACTGCCCGCAGGTGGGTGTTGCAGGAAGACCGAAAGGAGTAAGCGATGAAGCGGCTCATCGCCATCATCGGCGCCCTCAGCCTGCTCGCCTGCGCGAGCGCAGACGCGGCGACGAAGCACGGCAAGCCGGCGCCGACGGCAAAAGCAGCGAAGGTCACCAACTTCAAGTACGGCACGCGCCCGATGCGCAGCGGCACGGCGGGCAAGGACGTGATCGCGCTCCAGCACTACCTCGCCGTGGTCTCGATCCCGGTCGCGCCCGACGGCGCCTTCGGGCCCACCACCCGCCACAGCGTCAAGGCCTACGAGAAGTTGCGCCAGAAGCCGACCGACGGCATCGTGCAGGTCGGAGAGGCGAAGAAGATCAAGGCCCTCGCCGAGCGGCTCGCGCGCCCCGCCAGCGGCGACTTCCTCTTCCCCGTCGTCGGCCCCCACAGCTTCGGCGGCCCGGACAACGCGTTCGGCGCTCCCCGCTCCGGGCACATCCACCAAGGCCAGGACGTGCTCGCCGCCTGCGGGACGCCGCTTCGCACGGCCAGCCCGGGCTACGTGCGGGCGAACACCTTCCAGGCGGGCGGCGCCGGTTATTACGTCGTGATCCGCAGCTCGATCACCCTCGAGGACTACATGTACGCGCACCTCGCCGGGCCGTCGATCGCCGCCAAGGGCGCGACGCTGGCCCCGGGCGCCTCGATCGGCGTGGTCGGCGCCACCGGCGACGCCCAGGGCTGCCACCTCCACTTCGAGATGTGGAGCGTCCCCGGCTGGTATACGGGCGGCGCGCCTTATGACCCCTTGCCGTCGCTGAAGCTCTGGGACGCGTACTCGTAGTAATCGCCGTAGCTAGAAGGCCACCGGCTCGAAGAACTTCTCGATCCGGTTGTTGCCGCCGTCGGCGACGTAGATGTGGCCGTTGCCATCGACCGCGATGCCCCGGGGAAATAGGAACTGGTTGGCGCCCGAGCCCAAGCTTCCCCAGGCCTCCATGAAGGCGCCGTCCTCGGTGAACTTCTCGATCCGGCTGTGCCCGGTGTCGGCGACGAAGATGTGGTGGCGGGGACTGATCGCGATGCCGACGGGAGTGGCGAACTGGCCGACGGCGGGCCCGAAACTCCCCCATTCGCGTACGAAGGCACCACCGGTGGTGAACTTCACGACGCCGGTGGTGTACTGGCTGGCGACTGTGACATAGACATGGCCGGCGTCGACAGCCACCCCATTGGCCAGCCCCCCTTGATCCCCAAGTGCATTCCAGACCCTGACAAGGACGCCGTGGGTGGTGAACTTCTTGATCCGGTTTCCATCGGTGACGTAGACATGGTCCGCGTGGGCGGCGATGCCAATGGGGTGCCTGAACTGGTCGTGGTTGGTGCCGTGACTTCCCCAGGCCCTGACGAACTCGCCGTGGGCAGTGAACTTCACGATCCGGCTGTTGCCGGTATCGGCGACGTAGACGTGGCCGGTTTCATCAGCCGCGACGGCCAGGGGCTGCGAGAGCTGGTGACCGGCGCTGAAGGACTTCACAAAGTGGCCGTAGGGATGGAACTCTTCGATCCGGTTGTTGGCGGTGTCGGCGACGTAGACGTTGCCGGAGTGGACGCCAACGCCGCCGGGAGAGCGGAGCTGGCCTTGGCCCGAGCCCACGGTGCCCCAGCTGGTCACGTACGTCGCCGTGGTCTCGTAGGCCGAGGCAGCGTGCGTCACGGTGCCCAATGCCACCAGGGCCGCGGCAAGGGCCAAAACAATCCGCGAGATCAGGGCCTGGCGAGAATGGATGCCATGCATGGTGCGTGCCTCCGGGATAAGTAGGCGGAGGCAAAGCAGAGGCGGCGCCGTAGGTCGCGCTGGTCACTAGCCGTTCCGCGTCCGTCTAACGATTGAGCGGTGCCCTCACCGTACCACCCGGCGGCGGGGCTTCAGCGATGGGCGTAGCTGGGCTGAAACCAGCGCCAAACGGCAGGGTTGAGTTGCGCCGACGCCGGGCGATTTGTTCACGATCCGTTCGGACTAGCCTCCAGACGCACAGCTGGTGAGCCCGTACGGCCTGGCCACCGTCTTGAAGTCGGCGAACGCGCTGTTGCCCCCCAGTAGAGCGGGATCGCTCTTCACCTTGTTCAGGTCCGTTTGGGCTGTGTCGAGGATCTTCGTCACCGTCGCCTCGTCGCCTGATGGTGCGCCCAGCGCCCGAATCTGATCTATCTGACTCTGGATGTTGGGTACGTACGTCGCGGCCGCGAAGCTGGCAAATTGTGCCTGGCTCGGTCGTCTATTGCCGAACTCCTTCGTCGCGGCGGCCGTCGCGGCTTGGTTGCCCGTTGTGCAGATCGCGTTGCTCTTCGCCACAAATACAGCCTTGGTGATCGCAGCGGTCGAGGTGCTGTTGCCGTTGTTGTCGCTCCCGCACCCGACCGCAACAAGGGCGACGACCATCGGTGCAGCCGCAAGGGCGAGTCGAGGTTTTCGGAACATGTGAGCTCCTCCTGGTTTGGCCCGGGAGGCCCGTTCCCTAACTCGGTTGAGCTCCTGCGGTCCCCGGCGATGTGCACGCCAGCCTCTCACCCGCTGAAGTTCACGTCAACCCCGGAATTCCCCCGCTTTCAGGCGCCAGAATCGGCTCAAACAAATGACGTTGGGGCACGGCGGACCAGCTGATCTCATCGGCCACTTCCCTTTCGGGGACGTGGCTATTGATTCGCCGCGCAGGCGGAGATTCCGGTCAAACGTTTATGGGTGGTCCGACTAGAGCCCAGCGGGGTAGACCAGGCTCGGGTCGTAGGATTCCTTCGGTTTGGTGGGGTTCGTGACCTTGCTCGCCGTCCACGACACCGTGCCGCTGTCACAGGTCCCCCACGCACTGCCGCTCGGCGTGTATGGATACACCACCACCTCGCGGACAGTGCCGCTGGCGGTGCCGTTGCGGCGGATCCGGCCGCTGACGGTCAAGGTTGCCGTCGTCCCTGCTTCGGTGCTGGTGCCGGCGAAGGCGCCGTTCTTCTTGGGCTTGACCCAGAGCGCCTGCCTCGTACCGCCCGAACTTGTTCCCGAGCCGGAGCAAGGACCCCAGAGGCCATACTCGCCCACACCGACCAACGGCTTCTTGCCCCTCAACGTCGCCACGATTTCAATCGTAGGTGTGAACGAAGGAAAACAACACAGGTGATCCCCCGGGCCGTACCCGGGATCCTTGGAGTGATTGATCGGTCCTTCGAGATTGATCGTCTTGGCCTTCTTGGCCACAGCCGCAGAAGGCGCGATCGCCACCGCTGCCGGGACGGCGACCAAGGCAAGGATCGTCAGGAACCGACTGCTGAGCTTCGTCATCTTCGACCTCCAGGTCTTGAGTAAGGCGGAGGCCAAGCAGGTGGCGAGTCAGTGAAGGCGAACGCGGCTGGTCAGCCGTTCGACATCCGTCCGGTGTTTGACACCATAGAGCAGGGTGGCTCGCGCGATACTGCGCGGGCGATGTCTCAGGAGAACGTCGAAAACCTCCGAGCCTTCCTGGAGACCTGGGGGCGTGAGCCGTGGACGCCGGAGGCATTGCAACGCGGACTGCCCTTCGACATGTCCCTGCTCGATTCCCATGTCACCTATGAGGACGCAACCCTCCCCGACCACATTGGCGAGGCGTATTCCGGTCACGAGGGGATAGTCCGGGCGGCACGACGCTGGATCGAGCCCTTCGAGTGGCTCCTGATCGAGTTGGAGCAGATCATCGACGCGGACGATTGCCTCGTCTCCATCCACCGACTGCGATCGAAAGCGCAGCACACCGGCATGGAGTTCGACATGCCGCTGGCCTACGTCTGGGCTTTTCGAGGCGGAAAGGTCATTCACTTCGAGTCGTTTCGGGAGCCAGGCGACGCCCGCGACGCCGCCGGGCTGACGAAGTAGCCGGAATACCGCTTTGGACGAGAAGCGGTAGTTAGGTGCTAGTCCGGCAGCCCGACGAGCTCAAGCGCCTCTGCCCGGCTCGGAAGCCACACCACTCGGAGGATTCTGCCTTCGCGGATCGTCCAAACGGCGGCGTAGCTCGGACTCGTTACCTCGGCTCCGCTCGAACGTCCGCGCCCTCGGGTCGTCACGACCGAGACGACCGCTTCGCCCGCGTCGATCAGCTCCTCGCAGGTGTCCTCGATGTCCTCCATGTGCTCGCTTCGTTCCCGAAAGAACCTCCGGAGGCCCTCATGTCCCCCGTATACGGATGCCGCTCCTCCGACGAGGCGGGGCAAAGGGGACCGGGTGCTGTCGAACTCCACTTCCGGGTCGTACAGGGAGAAGACCGTCGCGGCGTCACCCTCGTCGGCAGCCACGAATAGGCGTCGCACGATCTCGACGTTCGCCTCCGACATCACGGCAGTATCTCTCAAGCGAAGTCCTGCTTCCATGCAAGCGGAAAGACCCGCTTCTCGTCCAAGCGAGTGTTTCGCTTCGCATGGGAAGCAGCACTCCGGTCCGTCGCGAGATACTGCGCGGGCGATGTCTCAAGAGAACGTCGAGATCGTCCGGCGCATCTTTAAAGAATGGGCGCTCGGCAACTTTGAGACGGGGGATTACCTCGATCCCGACGTAGCTTTCACGTGGGTGAATCCGATCCTCACGCCTGGGGGAGAGACGCGCGGAATAGCCGAGCTTGCCGAGCGGGTTAAGGAGTTCCTGAGCGCATGGGACGGTTTGACGGCGACCGCAGAAGAGATCATCGACGCAGGCGAGACTGTCGTCGCGATGGAGGAGTGGCGCGGCCGCGGCAAGGCGTCCGGTGCTCCGGTCCATGTCCGCCAGGCTTCCGTGTGGACCATTTCAAACGGAAAGGTCATCCACGTCGTGGTCTACGCCGATCGCGCCGAAGCCCTCGAAGCAGCGGGCCTGTCGAAATAGCCGCTCTTCGTCCAAAGCGGCACTATTCGTTTCGTGGCGCTACGGCGTCCGCGTTGCTCCTTCACGCGAAAGGAGCAGCCATCGGCGGCTACGGTGGCTCGGTGCGCCGCAAGCGTCGGAAACGGGTCGCCGGAAAGCTCATGCGGCTGATTCTGGGGGCGGTGCCCCTACACCTAGGGCAACAGGATGTAGAAGCTGACGCCGTCGCTCAGGCTCGCTTGATACGTCTTGACCTCAAAGCCTGTGGTGCAGTCGGAGGCGTA
>JAWVFN010000051.1:0-27194 GCA_033855935.1 Solirubrobacterales bacterium
CCCGACCTGCCCAAGCACAAGGGCCTGACGATGTTCGTCGTGCCGATGCGCGAGCAGGGCGTCACGGTGCGGCCGCTGCGCCAGATCTCCGGCGAGTCCGCCTTCAACGAGGTCTTCTTCGACGGCCTCGAGATCGCCGAGGACGCGACGGTCGGGCCGGTCGACGGCGGCTGGGGCGTGGCGATGACGACCTTGATGTTCGAGCGCATGGCTTTGCTCGCGGCGCTCGACGAGATGCCCTGGAGCGTCGAGAACTTCGTCGAGCCGCTGCTCGAAAGCGGCGCCCTCGACGACCCGCGGATGCGCCAGCGGCTCGCCGAGGTCACCGTCGATCTGCTCGCCCTGCGCTGGTCCGCCTACCGGGCCCTCAGCGCGCTCGGCAACGGCCGCATCCCCGGGCCCGAGGCGGGGCTCGGCAAGATCGGCGTGATCGAGGCGGGACGCCTGGGCGCCGAGTTCGTCGCCGAGGCCCTCGGCCCCGATGCGCTCGAGGGCGAGATGGGCGCCCTCGCCGCCGAGATGCCGGGCATGCGCTCGGCCGGCGGCACCGAGGAGATCCTCCGCAACACGATCGGCGAGCGCGTGCTCGGGCTGCCCCCCGAGCCGCGGGCCGACAAGGGGATGCCGTTCTCGGAGCTGTCCTCGAATGGGCGGCGTGGGAAGGAGAGCCCGGTTGAATCTTGAGCTGACGGACGAGCAGACGATGCTCCAGGAGGCCGCCGGCCAGGCCCTCGACCGGCAGGACACGGTCAGCGCCGCCCGGGAGGCCCGCGACGGTGCCGAGCCGCTCGACCTCTGGCCCACCGCGCGCGAAGCGGGGTGGAGCGGTCTGCTGGTCTCCGAGGAGCACGGCGGCGCCGGCCTCGGCGTCCTCGACGCGATGCTGGTCATGGAGGAGTGCGGCAAGCGGCTCGGCGGCTCGGGGCTGCTCGGCCACCTGCCGGCAACGCTGGTCCTCTCGCGCGCCGCGGCGGCGGGCGATGAGGCCGCGGCCCAGCTGCTCCCCGATCTCGCCGGCGGCGCGCGGCGTGCGGCGCTCGTCCACGCCGAGACCGCGATCTTCGAAGGGCAGCCGCTGAGCGGCGAGGCCGAGCATGTGCCCGACCTCGACGGCGCCGACGTGATCGTCCTCGCCATCGCTGGCGACGACGGGCCGCGAGCCGCGCTGGTCGAGGCCGGCGGCGCCGGCGTCGACGTCGAGCGCCAGATTCGCGGCGACGCCTCGCGACCCCTTGGAAAACTGCGGCTGGACCATGTGGGTCTCGAAGAAATGTCGGGCGTGGCGATTGAGGCGGGTCCCAGAGCCCTCGCTGAAGCCTGGTACTGCGCCCAGGCGATGCTCGCCGCCGACGCGCTCGGCGTCTCGGAGGCGATGCTCGAGATGAGCGTCGCCTACGCCCAGGACCGACACACCTTCGGCCGCCCGATCGGCAGCTACCAGGCCGTCAAGCACCAGCTCGTCGAGATCCTCCGGCGCATCGACCGGGTCCGCAGTCTCTGCACCTACGTCGGCCTCACGGTCGAGTCGCAGCCCGAGGAGCTGCCGATGGCGGCGTCCGCGGCGCGCTTCGCCGCCGAGGAATCCTCGGACTACGCGACCCGGACCTGCATCGCCGTCCACGGCGGCATCGGCGCGACCTGGGAGCACGACGCGCCCTACTACTGGCGCCGCTCGCAGCTCTCGCGGCTGCTGCTCGGCGGCCGCGCCGGCGCCGGCGACCGGATCGCCGCCGAGGCGATCGCCAGCGTCGTGCCGGTCGAGCCCGCCGCCGCCTGAACACACTGAAAACCAACGAAAGGACCAAAGCCAGATGAACACCGCCGCACAGGAGACCCCGGAGTTCAAGCTCGACGCGATCGGCGAGTGGGGCGACCCGGTCGAGTTCCAGGTCGAGCGCGAGCGGATCAAGGCCTATGCGGCGGCGACCAACGATTCGATCCCCCAGCACGCTTCCGGCGACCTCGCGCCGCCGGTCTTCGCGATCGTCCCCGCCTTCCAGGCCCTGAGCACGGCGAGCATCACCGCGATCCCGCCGGAGCTGATCATGATGATCCTCCATGGCGAGCAGGACTTCCACTTCCACCGCCCGATCGAGCCCGACACCGATCTCGTCACCCGGGCCATGGTCGCCGGCGTCCACGGCCGTTCCTCCGGGGTCACCGTGCTCAACAAGGCCGAGACGCGCGACGCCGCGAGCGACGAGCTGCTCGTCACCCAGTACATGAACGCCTTCGTCCGCGGCGCTCAGCTCGCGGAGTCGGCGGGGGACCAGCCGCCGCCCCACGCGTTCGACGAGCTGCTGCGCCAGCGCGACCCCGAGGCGGAGGTGAGCCAGACCTTCGACAAGGACCAGACCTACCGCTACTCCGAGGCCTCCGGCGACCCGATGCCGGTCCACCTCGACGAGGAGGTCGCCAAAGGCGCGGGGCTGCCGGGGATCATCATCCACGGCCTCTGCACCATGGCCTTCACGTCGGTGGGGCTGATCGAGAGTTTCTGCCCCGACGACCCCGCCCGCCTGCAGCGGCTCGCGGTCCGCTTCTCCAAGGTCGTGCAGCCGGAGCAGACGATCCTGACGCGTTACTGGGCCACCGGCGAGACCGGCGGCAACAAGTCGTATGCCTACGAGACGACCTCGGACAGCGGCGACGTTGTGATCAAGGACGGCCTGGCGGAGATCGCCAGTTAACCGACATCTATTAGAGACGCACAAACGAAAGGAGTTGGGATCATGGGTGTACTCGACGGCCGGGTGGCCGCAATCACGGGCGCGGGGCGCGGCATCGGCCGCGAGCACGCGCTGTTGTTCGCGCAGGAGGGCGCCAAGGTCGTCGTCAACGACCTCGGCGGCGCTCCCGACGGCAGCGGGTCCGATGTCTCGGCCGCGCAGTCGGTCGTCGACGAGATCGAGGCGGCGGGGGGAGAGGCGGTCGCCAATACCAGCGACGTCTCCGACTTCGATGGCGCCAAGGCCCTGATCGACCAGGCGGTCGAGGAGTACGGCCAGCTCGACGTCCTCGTCAACAACGCCGGCATCCTCCGCGACGCCTTCATCACCGGCATGAGCGAGGCCGAGTTCGACGACGTGATCAAGGTCCACCTCAAGGGCCACTTCTCCTGCCTCAAGCACGCCGCCGACCATTGGCGGGCGCGCAGCAAGGCCGGCGAGGAGGTCTCGGCCGCGGTGATCAACACGGCGTCGGCCTCGGGCACCTATCTGCCCAACGCCGGCCAGGTCAACTACGGCTCGGCCAAGGCGGCGATCGCGGCGATGTCGCTGGTCGCGTCGCAGGAGCTCGAGCGCTACGGCGTCCGCGTCAACGCGATCGCGCCCGCCGCGCGGACCCGCCTGACCGAGGACGTGCCGATGATCGGCGAGCTGATGAAGCCGCCCGAGGACCCAGACGCGTTCGACCCGTTCGACCCGGTCCACGTTTCTCCGCTCGTCGCGTATCTCGCGAGCGCCGACTGCACGATCAGCGGCAAGCTGTTCGCGGTCCAGGGCGGCGCGATCATGGAGTGCGAGAACTGGAGGGTCGGCGACAATCAGGTCACGACCGACGGCGCCTGGACCGTCGATCTCGTCGCCGAGAAGCTCGGCGGGGCGAAGGTGGCGAGCTAGAGCCTCAAGCCGCCGGTGATCACATCGGCGGTCAGCTCGGCCTGCCCGTCGACCTGCTTCGGGTCGAGCGGATCCGCCTTGTCGAAGCGGCGCGCGAGCGGGACGAGCGTGAACGGCGCCGCCGCGCCGTGGGCGATCAGGAAGAAGAGCACCCGTAGGCTGATCGGGCGGATCCGCCCGTTCTCGTTGAGGTGTTCGAGCAGCCGGGCGAGCGGCGCCAGCGCCGGGGCGACGTAGTTGTCGTAGATGTAGTCGAGACGCTCGCCCTCGACGCGCGCCTCGATGTTCATCAGCCCGAGCAGCTCGGGGTGCTCGGCGGAGTAGTGGACGAAGCGCCGGATCGCGTAGTTGAGCTGGTCGAGCGGGTCGGCGAGCGTCGGGTCGAAGGCAGTCGCGAGCTCGGCGATCTGCTGGCTGAACGCGCGGTCGACCGCCGCGTACCAGAGGCCCTGCTTGGAGCCGAAGCGCTGGTGGATCAGGTTGTGGCTGACGCTGAGCTCGCGGTTGAGCGTGCGCACCGCGACGCCGTCGTAGCCGTAGGTCGCGAAGGCGCGAAACGCCTCGTCGAGGATCTGTTCGGGGGTGACGGGGGCGTCCTTCGCCTTCGGCCGCCCCGCCGGCTTCGTCTTCTCGCTGGTCTGCGCCATGACCCTCATTCTACCGTGCTTTCGGACGCATGACCATAAATAAGTTGACAACTATCAATATCTGTATTACGGTCGTTGGGAACCGATCCCCAGCCACAAGGAGCAACCGATGCAGACCACAAGCAACCGCGAGATCCCCAAGGCGACCCGAGACCCGCGCCCTGCGCTGAACGGGCGATGGTCCGTGGATCCGCGGGATTCGTACGTGCGCTTCGTCGCCGCCACGCTCGTCGGCCTCGTCACGGTTCCGGGGCGATTCCGCTCAATGTCCGGCAGTCTTGTGGTCGACGACGCTCGCGCGGCCGGCGCCCTACTGATCGAATGCGCTTCGATCGATACCGGCAACCGGCTCCGCGACCGGCATCTCCGTTCGCGAGATTTCTTCGATGCCGAGCGGCATCCGCATCTCCACTACGAAGCCCACTCGATCTCGGGGCGTGGTCTGGGCAAGCAGCACGTAGATGGAGAGCTGATCGTCGCGGAGACCCGCGTGCCGATGCCACTCGAAGTGACGTTTCACGCCCCGAGCGAAGGGGTTCTCGCGCTCGTCTGTCACACGGACGTGGATCGCATAGCACTCGGGATCCGCGGCGCCAGGCTGATGGTGCCGCGTTCGGTCGAGATCGATGTCGCGATCACGCTTCGCAGGCAGATCGCATGACTCCGTCGGCGAGCACGATCCCTCCGAGTGGGTCGGGGGCCACGACCGCGAGCAACGAAGACCGCATCCCCGGCGAGTTCCTCGGCTACTGGCGGCGGGTCGATCGGCCTCGAGTGCGGCGAGCGCGAGCCCTCTGCCGAAAGCTCTTCCGCTTCGACCCGATCCCCGACGACGCGCGCGTGCGCGACTTCGCCCACGGCTACTACGACGCCGACCCGGTCGCCGAGGCGTTCGTCGACGAGGTCTACCTCGAGCGCGGCGCTAACGAGGGCCGCCGGATGCTCGACCAGGCGATCGCCGGGGGCGTCGACTCGCTGGCCGACGCCCCGGAGTCGATGCGGACGCTCTTCGACGAGTTCGAGCGGCCGCCCGAATGGCTCGACCCGGATCTCGTCTCAGAAGGCGCGGCGCTCTTCCGCCGCTACGGCCCGTCGGTCTTCAGCTTCGCCGGCGTCGAAACGCTGCTCGGCTACACGGAGAGCTCGATCGTCAAGCCGCTGTCGTTCACCGGGTCGTACGCCGGTGACGCGGCGCTCAACCGGTTCATGGAGACCTCCCGGTTCTGGATCGACGTATCCGAGCCCGGGGGGCTCGACCCCGGCGGCGCCGGCCGCGCGACCGCGATGCGCGTGCGGATCATGCACGTATTCCTCCGCCGCCGGCTGGTCGGCCACGACGACTGGGACCTCGAGGCCTGGGGGGTGCCGATCAGCCAGTCCGACGCGCTGATCACTCTGATGTCCTCGAGCCTGACCCCGGGACTGGCGATGCACCTGATGGGCTACCGCACGAAAGGCCGCGAGATCGAGGCGATGATGCACTTCTGGCGCTATATCGGGCACCTGCTCGGGGTCCAGCCCCGCTGGTACCCCGACACCGTTAAGGAGGGGCTCCAGCTCAGCGCCGTGTTCCTGCTCAAATGCGCCGGGACTGCCGGCGACGACGGGGTCGAGCTGATCGAGTCGTATCCCCGCGCCTTCACGCCGAAGGCGGGCACGCCCTGGCGCAAACGGCTGCGCGACGAGGTCAACTATCGCGCCCAGGTCGGCTACACGCGCTTTTTCCTCCCGGGCCGCTTCTACCGCCGCTACGACATGCCTAAGCCCTGGCCGTGGGCGCTGCACCCACTGCTCCAGGCGCCGGCGATCCTCCTCGTCGACACCCTGCGCCGTCACAGCCCGGCCGTCGCGCGCCTCCAGGACCGCTACGCCCGCTGGCGCCGGGAGGAGTGGTGGCGGAACGAGATGGGCGACAAGGAGTCGCACTTCAAGCCCGCGGAGCAGTTTCGCCGCTGAGCAGGGCCTAGGCGCCGATCTTGTCGAGTCTCTCAACCGTCTCGTCCGGCAACCGCAGCGAGCCCGCAGCGACGTTCTCCCGGAGATGCTCGACCGAGGAGGTTCCCGGGATCAAGACGATCGTCGGCGAGCGCTGCAGCAGCCAGGCCAGTGCCACCTGCTGGGCCGACGCCTCGAGCTCCCTTGCCACGGCGCTGAGCTCCTCGGACTGGAGGGGCGTGAACCCTCCGAGGGGGAAGAAGGGGGCGAAGGCGATGTTCTCCTGCGCGCACCGCTCGACGAGGGCATCGTCGGCTCGCTGCGCGACGTTGTAGAGGTTCTGGACGGTGACCACGGGGGCGATCGTCTGGGCTTCGGTGAGCTGCGCGCCGGTCGCGCCGCTGATGCCCAGGTGCCGAATGAGCCCCTGCTGCTTAAGCTCGGCGAGCGCCGAGAAAGGCTCGGAGATGGGCCCGTCGGCGGGTACGTCGGCCGGTCCGACGCGCAGATTTACGACATCGAGTGCCTCGACCCCGAGATGCTCGATGTTCTCGTGGACGGCGAGGATCAAAACCTCGCGGTCGAGCACCGCTCGTCGAGGCAGTGCGGCGCGTGACGGAGCCGCATTAGGCGGCCGTGGGATGCTGCCGCGGTGACGTTCGCGGCCCCCGCAGAGTCCTACGACGACTTCATGGGGCGCTACTCGCGAGCGCTGGCGCCGCCGTTTGCCCGCTTTGCCAGTATCAGTCCCGGCCTGCGAGTGCTCGATGTCGGAGCGGGCCCCGGAGCCCTCACAGAGGTTTTCGCCGAAGTTGTCGGCGCGGCCTCTGTCGCCGCCGCCGAGCCCTCCGCCCAGTTCGCGGAGGCGTGTGCGGAGCGGGTGCCCGGCGCCGACGTGCGCCAGACCTCCGGCGAAGCATTGCCCTGGGGCGCGGATTCCTTCGACGTCGCGGCGGCCCAGCTCGTGCTCAACTTCATGAAGGACGCGGATCAGGGCGTCGAAGAGATGCAACGAGTCGTCAAGCCCGGCGGCACCGTCGCCACCTGCATCTGGGACACGGGCGGAGGCATGGAGATGCTGCGCGCCTTCTGGGAGGCAGCTATCGCTCTCAATCCGTCGGCGCCGGCGGAAGGAGCCCGGGCGCGCTTCGGCGTGCCGGGGGAGCTGCGAGCCCTTTTCGCCACGGCGGCACTGGAGGATGTGGTGGTCGAGCCAATAGACGTCGAGGGCGCCTACGAGGACTTCGACGACTTCTGGCGGCCGTTCACCGGCGGCGTTGGACCGGCGGGCAGCTACTGCGTCTCATTGACCGATGAAGCTCAGGGCGCTCTGCGCGAGGAATGCCGAATGCGCCTCAACAAGAAGAGCGGGCCGTTTCGCCTCGGGGCTCGATCCTGGGCGATAAGGGGACGAAAGCCGGCTTAGCTAAGCGGCGGTCGCGTCGGCGACGCGCTCGATCAGCAGCTTGCGCATCGCTGCCCAGCGGCGGTCGATGTCCATCTCGGGGTCGGCGAATGAGAGCAGCGCCAGGCCGCGCATCGCCGACAGCGTCAGGTCGACCGCGTCGCGGAACTCGCGCCGCGCGGCGCTCTCGGGGGCGAGGTCGAGCAGCCCCTTGGCGATCGTGCGGGTCACCTCGCGCTCGACCTCGACCATCCGCTTGCGCAGGTCGGGATCGGTGCGGGCGGCGACGAAGAGCTCGATCGAGGCGGCGTAGAGGGGCCCCTTGTGCTGGGCCCACATCACGTCCATCACGACCTCAAAGCGCTTGGCGCCCGCGGGCGTGTCCTTGAGCAGGTCGAGCATCTCGGTCGTGCGCTTGGTCGCCAGGTGGCGCACGGCCTCGGCGACGAGGTCGGCCTTGGTGGGGTAGTGGTGAACCTGGGCGCCGCGCGAGACTCCGGCGCGCTCGACGATCCGGTTCGTGGTCGTGTTCGCGTAGCCGTACTCGACCAGGCAGTCGATCGTCGCGTCGAGCAGGGCGCCCTGAGTCGCCGCCCGCCGCTCGGCCTGGGTCCGTCGCTTCTTTGGTGCCGCCTTCGTGCCAGCCATGCCCAAATAGTACTGACCGCACTAACAAACAGGTTGGACTTTTTGTTATAGGGTTGCGGATCGCAGTGGGAATGAGAGAGCACACGGCGCTCGAGGCCGCCACGGTCGTCGTCACCGGCGGCGCTCGCGGGATCGGCCGCGCGACCGCGGCGGCCTTCGTTGCGCGCGGGGCGCGCGTCGGCATCGTCGACCTCGACATCGACGCCGCCGCGACCACGGCGCGCGAGATCGGCGGCGGCGTCAAGGCGATCGAGGCCGACGTCACCAGCCGTGACTCGTTCGCGGCGGCGCTCGACGAGGCCGAGACCGCGCTCGGGCCGCTCCGCGTGCTGGTCAACAACGCCGGCCTGATGGGCGTCGAGCGCTTTGCCGAGGAGTCCGACGACGCGACCGCCCGGCAGGTCGCGGTCAACTTGACGGGAGTGCTAAACGGGTCGAAGCTCGCGATCCCGCGGATAACCGCCGCCGGCGGCGGGCGGCTCGTCAACATCGCGTCGATCGCGGGCAAGGCGGGCTTCGCCGGCGCTGCGACCTACTGCGCGACCAAGCACGCGGTCGTCGGCTTTTGCGAGGCGCTGCGCAGCGAGCTGCGCGACACGCGGGTCGGGGTCAGCCTCGTGATGCCCGGCCTCGTCGACACCGAGCTCACCGCGGGCCTTCCGCAGCCGAGAGGGATGCGTAAGCAGACGCCCGACGCCGTCGCCGAGGCGATCGTCAAGGCGGTGGGCCGCGGACGCTTCGACGTCTACGTGCCGCGCAGCATCGGCGTCACCTTTCGGGTGCGCTCGATGCTGCCGGGGCCGGTCCGTCGCGGGCTCGAGTCGCTGGCCGGCGGCGAAGACCTGCTCTTCGATCACGATCGCGAGGAGCGCGCCGCCTATATCCGGCGCACGACCCGGGCTTGACAAGCTCGGGTCCTCGAATTGCAAGCGAGCTCGCGGCGTGGGGAGAGCTGCGGCGCCTCCGCCGCTCGCCGGTCTTCACAGCGAACGGCAACGGCGGCGCGCCCGGCGCGCCGGTGCTGCTGATCCCCGGCTTCATGTCCACCGCGGCGGGGATGTCGGTGATGGCGGGCTGGCTGCGGCGCCGCGGCCACGGTGTGACCCAGGCGCCGATCGGGATGAACTGGGACTGCGCCGAGGCCAGCATCGACCGGCTCCAGGGAGTCCTCGAGAAAATGTCCGAGGAGGCCGGCGGCCCGGTCGCGATTGTCGGTCACAGCCGCGGCGGCCATATGGCCCGGGTGCTCGCCGTCCGCAACCCGCAGCGTGTCGCGGCGATCGTGACGCTCGGCATGCCGCCGCTCGACCGCCGCGCGATCCACCCGGTCGTCCAGGTGCCGGCGGCGGTCGTGGGGCTGCTCGGCAGCGCCCGTGTCCCCGGCCTCTTCGGCGTCGGCTGCTTTCGCGGCGAGTGCTGCCGCGGCTTCCGCGATGACCTCCATGGCCCATTCCCCGGGGGCGTCC
The DNA here is from genome assembly GCA_033855935.1 of Solirubrobacterales bacterium. Lineage (GTDB taxonomy): Bacteria > Actinomycetota > Thermoleophilia > Solirubrobacterales > 70-9 > JAWVFN01. Next base: position 9,725 of record JAWVFN010000051.1, read on the forward strand.
CGTTCACCGCTGTCTACTCGCGCGAGGACGGCATCGTCGACTGGCGGATGGCGGGGGACCCTGCGGCCGAGCGCCGCGACGTTCGCAGCAGCCACGTCGGGATGCCGGTCAACGCCGAGGTCTACGAGGTGATCGCGGGCTCACTGGCGACGGTTGTCGGTTGAAAAGCAGGCCGTTCAGACTGTATCTTGGCGCGGCGAGGAGGATGAGATCGCTCTGACGCCTACAGAGCGCCGGACTCTGATCGCCCGGGGCGGGGCGGTGCTCGTTGTCGTTGCCGCGCTCCTGATCGTCATCCTCCTGATCTCGGGCGGCAGCAGCGGCACCTACAAGGTCAGTGCCCGCTTCGAGAACGCGAGCCAGCTGGTCAACGGCTCTTCGGTGACCGTCGCCGGCACCCGCGCCGGCTCGGTCACGCAGATAAAGCTCGGCAACGACGGCTCCGCGATCGTCGACCTCGAGATCGACAGCGACGTCGCCCCGATTTACCAGGGAACGACTGCGACAGTTCGATCGAGCTCGGTCTCCGGGATCGCCAACCGGCAGGTCGAGCTGCGTCCGCCGCCGCCATCGCACGCGGGGCCGGCGATTCCCAGCGGCGGCGAGTTGCCCGAGTCGAGCACCGTCTCCGAGGTCGACATCGACCAGGTCTTCAACACCCTCGACCAGAAGACGGTGACCAGCCTCAAGAAGGTGATCGAGGGCCTCAACGGGGCGTACTCGGGGGTCGGCAAGCAGGCGAACAGCGGCATCCACTACCTCAACCCGTTGCTCTCGACGTCGCGCCGCCTCGTCGCCGAGCTCGGCCAGGACAACACCAACCTCGGCGGCTTCGTCCTCGACGCCTCGCGGCTCTCCGGCGCCCTCGCCGGCCGCGCCCCGGACATCTCGGCGCTCGTCCACAACCTCGACCTCTCGATGACCGCGATCGGCAGCGAGCGGACCGCGCTGCAGACCGCCGTCGCCGGGCTGCCTCAGTTCCTGCGCCAGTTCGACACCACCGCCTTCAACCTGCGCGCCGCGCTCGACGACCTCGACCCGACGGTCGCCGCTGCGAGGCCGCTGGCGAAGCGGCTGCGGCCGTTCTTCGCCGACTTCCGCCATGCCTCGGCAGATCTCGTCCCGACCGTGCGCGACCTCAACCAGATCGCCGAGCGGCCCGGCAACGCCAACGACCTCGTCGACCTGACCCGGCTCCAGGTGCCGCTCGGCCGGACCGCGGTCGGTCCTGTGCAGCGCAACGGCGCGACCCGCGACGGAGCGCTGCCGGAGTCGACCAAGGCGCTCACCGGCTCGCTGCCGATCCTCAGCTTCCTCCGCGCCTACACGCCGGAGCTGGTCGGCTGGATGGACGACTTCGGCCACTCGGGGATCTATGACGCCAACGGCGCGATCGGCCGGATCCACGGCGTCGCCAACACCTTCAGCCTCTCGACCGCCGGGTTGCCGCTGATCACCGGGGCGCTGCAGAGCGCCGGCCAGCAGAACAGCCTCCTCAGCCTCTTCAACGGCGCCCGCTGCCCGGGCGCGCTCGAGCGCAACCCCGGCGATGGATCGACGCCGTTCACAGATAACGGCAAGGTCGACTGCAACCCCTCTCAGGTGCCGGTCGGCCCGTGAAACGGCTGGCGACACTCGCGCTCGTGGCGGTGGCGCTGCTTGCGATGGGCGCCCGGGCGCTGGCCGGCTCCGACGGCGGCGACCACCACTACGTCGTCGAGCTCGACAGCGCCTTCGGCCTCGTTGACGGCTCCGAAGTGCTGATCGCCGGGGTCAAGAGTGGCACGGTCTCCAAGCTCGAGATCAGCCCGGAGAAGCGGGCGCTGGTGCACATCACCACCTCGGGCGCGCTGGGCGTCCTCGGGGCCGGCAGCACCTGCTCGCCCCAGCCGCAGTCGCTGATTTCCGAGTACTTCCTCGACTGCGAGCCCAAGGGCGCGCCGCTCGCCGAGGGCGGCACGATCCCGGTCGCGCAGACCTCGCAGACGGTCCAGCTCGACCTCGTCCTCAACACGCTGCGCGAGCCCTACCGCGCGCGGCTCGCCCTGCTGCTCAACGAGTTCGGCACGGCGCTCGCGGGCAACTCCGACAACCTCAACGCGGCTATCCGCCGCGGCGCCCCGGCCCTGCGCAACCTGCGGCGCGCCTTCGGCATCCTCGCCGAGGACCGCAGCCAGATCCGCGGCCTGATCGGCGACTCGCAGCAGATCTTCTCCCGCCTCGCCCAGCGGCGGACCGACGTCAGCCGCTTCGTTTCCACGGCGGCGACGACGGCGACCGCTGCGGCCAACCAGCACGCCGCGCTGGGACAGGACGTCGGCCTCCTCGACAACTTCCTCAGCGAGCTGAAACCGACCGTTGTCCAGCTCCGCGACTTCGCGACCCAGGGCGAGCCGCTGCTCGCAAATCTGCACGCCTCGGCGCCGCGGCTGACGCGGCTGGGGAGGATCTTCCCGGGATTCGCCGACTCGGCGCGCGGCGCGGTCACTGGGCTCGGCGACGCCGCGGTGGCCGGCAACCGGGCGCTGTCAAAGGGCCGCGACGAGATCTCCAGCCTCGCTTCGGGATCGTCGCTGGTGCCGCCGACCGTCAAGCCCCTCGACGACCTGCTCGCCGACCTCAACGACCCGCGGCGGGCGGTCGAGGTCGACGCGCGCGCGGCGCGCACCTGCGATGACCCGACGAAGGCGTGCTGGTCGACGGGGCGCGCCGCACCGACGGGATACACGGCGATCGAGGGCATCCTCAACTACGCCTACTACCTGACCGGGGGCACGAACCAGTACGACGCGCTCGGCCACCTGCTCCATTTCAGCGTCTACGCGGCCGGGCCGACCGACCCCTGCGGCGGCGCCAACACCGGCGGCAAGCCGGGATCGCCGAACTTCGGCGTGCCCAAGCTCGGCGGCGGCTACACGACCAACATCCTCGACGCGGCCCACTGCGTCTCCTGGCTCGGGCCGAACCAGCCGCGGATCAACCAGTCCGTGCCCTTGCCGCCCTATGACAAGTCGGTCTGCCCCGACGGCAGCAACGCGCCCGAGCTCTGCGACCCGACCACCCACGCCGCCGCTCGCAAGGGGCTGCTGGGTTCACCCAGCGGATCGCCCACCACAACGCCGAGCACGTCCACCACATCCGGACCCGAGACCGGAGGCAGCGCAGGCAAAGCCGAGCAGCCCCCGGCTGATGGCGCGGTCACCAACCTTCTCAATTTTCTCTTCGGCCAATGAGCGCCCCCGCCAGACAACCCCAGCGGCAGCCCACCGGATTGTCGATGCTGGCCGGGTCGCCGGCGATGGTCGGGGCGCTGACGACACTGGTCACGCTGGTCGCGGTCTTCCTCGCCTACAACGCCAACAACGGGCTGCCGTTCGTCCCCGTCTACCACGTCTCGGTCGACGTCCCCAACGCCGCCCGCCTGCGGCCCAACAACGACGTCCGCATCGGCGGCCAGCGCGTCGGCCTGGTGAGCTCGATCACGGCGGTCGCGGTCAGCGGCGCCGAGGCGTCGACCGCGGGCGGCAGCGTCGGCGCCCGCCTCAACCTCACGCTCAACAAGTCGGTCGAGCCACTTGCTCGCAATTCGGTGTTCCGGGTCCGCTACAAGTCGGCCTTCGGCCTCAAGTACCTCGAGATCGAGCGCGGCGACGGCCCGCCGGCACCCGACGGATACGCGTTCAACGGCCTCGACGACGGCGCGATCGCGAGCACCGCCGACGTCGCGACGGCCGCCGAGGCGGCCAACGGCGTCTTTGTCCGCCAGACCGAGTCCGATGAGATCAGCAACGCGCTCGACGCCCCGACCCGCGCCGCGCTGCGGGACAATCTGGTCGGCTACGGCGACGCCTTCACCGGCCGCGGCGCGTCGCTGAACCAGGCGGTCGCGGCTCTCAACCCGTTGCTCACCGATCTGGCGCCGGTCGCGGGCACACTGGCGGCGCCGGGCACGGGCCTCGACCGGCTCGTCACCGAGCTCGCCGACACGAGCCGAATCCTCGCTCCGGTCGCCGGCGATCAAGCCGAGCTGTTCACCAATCTCGCCCGCGTCTTCTCCGCCCTCGCGAAGGACCCCGGCGCGGTCGAGCAGGCGATCTCGCGCGGCGTGCCGGCGCTCAGCACCGCCGTCGACACGCTGCCCGCCGAGCGCAGCTTCCTCGCCGACCTCTCGACCCTGGCGACGCGGCTGCGTCCCGGCAGCGCCGAGCTGCGCCAGGCGCTGCCGGCGCTGAATGACGCACTCGCCGCCGGCACACCGGTGCTCAGCCGGACGCCCCGCACGGCGGTCGAGCTCAAGGGCGTCTTCTCGGAGAGCGAGCAGCTCTTCGACGACCCGAGCACGGCCTCGTCGCTGCAGCGCGTCAACGACCTGCTCGGAAATCTCCAGCCGACGGTGGCCTTCGCGGCGCCGATGCAGACGGTCTGCAACTACATGACCTACTGGGCCACGTTCGTCCCCAACGCCGTCTCCGACCGCGACCAGGTCGGCTACAGCCTCCGCAACAACGTGATCGCCTACCCGTTCGGCCCGACCGAGATCGGGTTGCCGGGGCCGCCGCCTCTCGACAAGATCACGATCCCGGGCCAGGTCCAGACCGGCTTGATGAATTACTCCGGGATCGCCGCCAACGGCCGAGCCGGCAGTCTCGACCCGAACCCGGGGCAGTTCAGGCCCTACGAGCTGCCGCTCCTGCACACGCCCGCCTTCGGGCCCGCGGGCCAGCACAACGCCGACTGCCAGGTGGGGCAGTTCGGCTACACGCTCGGCGACCTGCGGATTCCGGGCCAGGACAAAAGCAGCCCGGTCGCCGCCGTCTCAGACATCCCGGGTTCACGCGGGCCGACGACGCTTTTCTACAACCAGAACGGGACGAGGGAGCTGCGCGACACCCGCGTTCCCTCGAGGCAGCCATGAGGCGCCCGGGCAAGAAGCGGATCCCGAACGAGGTGATCGGCCTCGGCCTCATCGTGCTCTGTCTCGTCGGCGGCTTCCTGGCGCTGACCAAGCGCATTCCCTGGGACCACGGCTACCAGGTCAAGGCGCTGTTCAGCTCGGCCCAGAACATCCGCCCCCACGCGCAGGTGCGGATCGCCGGCATCAAGGTCGGCGAGGTGACCGGGGTGCGCAGGGTGACCCCGGAGTCGCCCGACGCGGTGCCGGTAGCCGAGGTGACAATGCGGATCGACGACGCCGGCCGGCCGCTGCACGCCGACGCGACGATGAACCTCCGCCCCCGGCTCTTCCTCGAAGGCAACCTGTTCGTCGACATGACGCCGGGGACGCCCGCGTCGCCGGAGGTCCCGAACGGCCACGAGTATCCGCTGACCCAGACCGCAACCTCGGTTCAGCTCGACCAGGTGCTGACCAGCCTCCAGGCGCCGGTCCGCAGTGACCTCCAGGTTCTGCTGCGTGAATTCGGCAGTGCCCTCGCCGACCACGGCGGCGCCGCCGGGCTGCACCAGTTCTATGCCTCCTCGGGCGCGGCTTTCAAGCCCACCGCCGTGGTCGCCGAGGCGCTCCAGGGAACCGCACCCGGCGATCTCTCGGGCACCGTCAGCGGGCTCGACCGCATCTTCCGCGGGCTCGACCGCAACGAGGTCCAGCTCAAGGACCTGGTCACCAGCTTCAGCACCGTCGCCGGCGCGCTCGCCTCGAACGACGATGCCCTGCGCCGCGGCATCGGCGAGCTGCCGGGCGTGGTCCAGTCCGGGACCCCGGCGCTTGTGGCCCTGAACGCGGCGCTGCCGCAGACGCGAGCGCTGGCCCGTGAGATCACGCCGGGCCTGCGCAAGGCCTCGCCGGCGATCCACCACGCGACGCCGTTCATGCATCAGCTCCGCGGCCTCGCCTCGCGGCCGGAGCTGCGCGGGCTGATCTCAGACGCGCGGCCGCTGGTACCGGATCTGGCCGGTCTCTCCGACGGCGCCGTCGGCTTCCTCGGAGGAGTCGGCGCGCTCAGCGGCTGTTTCAACAACGTCGTCATCCCCTGGGGCAATGACGAGGTCAGCGCCGACTCGAGCTACCCGTTCCCCGCCAACGCTCCCGTCTACAAGCAGACGGGTTACGGGCTCTCCGGGGTGGCCGGCGAGAGCCGCAGTGGGGATGCCAACGGCCAGTACGTGAAGGCCTTTGTCGGCACCGGCACCAATGCCGTGGCCTCGCAACCGGCGTTCGCCGGCGCCGCTGAGCAGTTCGGCACGCTGGCGGCGCCGATCCTCGGGTCGGTGCCCGCGATCAGCTCGTCGGCGAAGACGCCGTACCGGCCCGACGTTCCCTGCGAGACCCAGGAGCCACCCGACCTGAACGCGGGCGGCATCGGCCCGGCGCCGACCCAGACACCGCTCTCGACCTCATCGCCCGCCGATCTGCCGGGCGCCCTCGGCGCCAACGTGCGCAGCCTGCGTTCGGCGCTCGACCTCGGGGCCGCGACCGATGCGGCGGGCGCCGGCGCCGCTCCCCGGGCCGTTCGCCGGGTGCTGCAGACGACGCTGCTCGACTACCTGCAGCGCGACTGGCCGCGGCTCGCGAAGCAGATCAGGGCGGAGGGGTAGCCGTGGTCCTCTTCATGAAACGCAACTGGCGCAACGCCATCGCCGTGATCGCGATCGGGGTCGCCGGCCTGGCCAGCACCTGGGTCATCCTGCAGAACCAGCGGCTGCGGATCCCGATCCTCGAGGAGAAGCCGTTCGAGCTCAAGGCCGAGTTCCAGACGGCCCAGGCCGTGGTCCCGGGCCAGGGCCAGACGGTCCGCGTCGCCGGGATCAGGATCGGCGACGTCTCCGGGGTCAAGCTCGACCAGGGGAAGGCCGTCGTCACCTTCGCGATCAACCGCGACTACCTGCCGGTCTATCGCGACGCGACCGTGCTGATGCGGCCCGCGACCGAGCTCAAGGACATGTTCTTCGAGCTCGACCCGGGGACCAAGCCGGCGGGTGAGTACAGCGAGGGCGCGACGATCCCAGAGGCGAACACCCAGCCGGACATCGATCTCGACCAGGTCCTCGCCGAGCTCGACTCCGACACCCGCGCCTATCTGCGGACCCTGCTCGTCAGCGGCGGTGAGGGGCTGCGCGGGCGCGGCAAGGACCTGGGCACGGTGTTCGCAAATCTCGGCCCGCTCAACCACGAGCTCGCGAAGCTCGACTCGGCGGCCGCGGCCAAGCGCGCCGACCTCGCTCAGCTCGTCCACAGCCTCCATCTCCTGGCCCAGGAAGTCGGCGGCCAGGACCGGGCGCTGGCCCAGCTCGTCGACTCCTCGAGCAGCGCCCTGGGCGCGGTGGCACAGCAGTCGGGAGATCTCCAGCGCGCGACGGCGTCGCTGCCCGGGGCGCTCGAGCAAACGCACCAGGCGCTCGACGCGCTCGCCGGCTTCGCCACCCAGCTCGGGCCGACCGCCAAGCGGCTGCGCCCGTTCGCACGGCGGACCGGCGCCGTCAGCGGCGCGCTCAACCGCTTGGCCAAGGACGCGACGCCGGCGATCGAGAACCAGATCAGGCCGTTCGTCCGCACCGCGAGGCAGCCGGTGCGCGACCTCGGCGTCGCCGCCCACAACTACGTCGCCTCGATCCCGCGCCTGACCTCGATCGTCGACAGCGTCAACGGCGTCGTCAACGAGGCGGCGTACAACCCGCGCGGGCGTGAGCCGGCGGGCACGCCGGGCCGCGACGAGGGCTACCTCTACTGGGTCGCCTGGCTCGCTCAGCACGGCGAGACCGTGTTCGGGGCCCAGGACGCCAACGGCCTCTTCCGCCGCATCTACCTGACCGGGAGCTGCTCCAACGCCGCCGAGATCCTCTCGACCGGCCCGCTGCAGGCGCTCGTCAACCCGATCGCGCAGCTCTTCGCCACCGGGGGGGTGTGTAACTAGTGCAAAAGCAGGCCCCCTCCTTCGGCAAGATCCTGATCGCGGCAGGCTTCGCGCTCTCCTGCTTCGGCCTGCTGCTCTTCCTCTGGATCACATTCGGCGGGCCGATCCCGCTGGCGCCGAAGAGCTATCGGTTCACCGCCAGCTTCCCCGAGGCGACGACGCTGGCGAAAGAGGCCGACGTGCGGATCGGCGGCGTCACCGTCGGCAAGGTGAAGGATCTGACGCTGGCCAAGGACGAGGACGCGACCGAGGCGACGATCGAGATCGAGCCCCAGTATGCGCCGATCTCCTCGAACACCCGCGCGATCCTGCGGCTGAAGACGTTGCTCGGCGAGACCTACATCGAGCTGACCCCCGCCGGCGGCGACGCGCCGGTGTCGCTCGGTTCCGCCGTCGAGGAATCCCCGCAGGTCACGGCGTCGTCCGAGCCGGTGCCCGAGGGCGGCCATCTCGCCGACTCGCAGGTTCAGCCCTCGACCCAGATCGACGAGATCTTCAACGCCTTCGACCAGCGCACCCGGACCGCATTCCAGGGCTGGCAGCGCGGCTGGGCCGACGCGATCCGGGGGAGAGGGCTCGATCTCAACGAGGCCTTCGGAAACGCGGGCCCGTTCGTATCCGAGACGGCGAACATCGTCCACACGCTCGAGGCCCAGAGGCCCGCGCTGCACGCCTTCGTCCACGACGCCGGCACCGTGTTCGAGGCGGTGACCGAGCACGACCGCGAGCTCGCCGGTGTGATCAAGGGCTCGAACCAGACCTTCGGCGCCCTCGCCGCCTCCGACCGGCAGCTCGCCGAGAGCGTCAAGATCCTGCCGACGTTCGAGACCGAGGCGAAGCTGACGCTCGACCGGCTCGAGCGATTTCGCCAGGGCGCCCAGCCGCTCGTCCGCGACCTGCTGCCGGTCGCCTCCGACGTGACCCCGACCCTGCGGAGCGTCCGCCGCCTGGCGCCGAGCCTGCAGAGCGCGATGCCGAAGCTCGGCCACTTCGTCGACGCCGCCGAGACGGGCCTGCCCGCGCTTCGCGGCACCATCGGCGAGCTGCGCCCGGCGCTCGACGCCCTCGACCCGATTCTCGCCAACCTCAATCCGGTCGTCCGCTACCTCTACACGTACAAGGAGTACCTCACCGACTTCTTCAACGCCCCGGCCGGGCTCGCGGGGATCCTGACCCCGATCGCCGGCGAGCCGGCCCCGCGCCACACGCTGCGCCAGTTCGCCTTCATCAGCCCCGAAGCGGCGGGCATCTACCCGGTTCGGCCATCGAGCAACCGCGGCGACGCCTACCCGCCGCCCTCGAAGGTGCTCATCCCCGAAGCCGCCAAGTTCGGCGCGCTGCCGAGCTTTGACTGCAAGAACACTGACTACCCGCCGACCGGGCTCTCGTTGGATCCCGACGAGGACCAGTACACGTGGCTCGACGTCCCGCCGGTCAGCGCCGGCTTCCCGCCCTGCGGGATCGCCGGCTCGGCCGCCTCTTGGGGATTGACCGGGGGCCGCTACCCGCAGGTCCGTGCCGACCCCTAGCCACGCAGGTCCGGGGGAGGCGCGGCTGGCGCTCAAGCTCGTCGGCCAGGCGGCGCGAGCGGGAGCGGTCTATTCGCGCGACAGCCTCACCGGGCTGCTGCGCCGCGGCGACGCGGAGGCGCGGGGGGCGCAACCGACCTCCTTCGATCCGGTCTCGCCTACGGTGCTCGCCGACCCCTATCCCGCCTACCGGAAGCTGCTCGGCGGCGGCCGCGTGCACCACAACCCACGCCGGCGGGTGTGGATCCTCAGCCGCTACGACGACGTCCACGCCGCGGCGCGCGCCCACGACCATCTCTCCTCGGCCGAAGGAGTGACCAGCTACCCCGCGCGGACGCCGATGATGCTGACCAGCGACCGGCCCGACCACAGCCGGTTGCGGCGCCTCGCCGCCGGCAGCTTCACCCGCGAGGCGATCGAGGGCTGGCGGCCGGCGGTCGTGCGGCTGGCGAGGGATGCGATCGAGGAGATGCTCGGGAAGGGGGGAGGGTGCGACGCGGTAGCGACACTCGCCGGGCCACTGCCGGTCGCCGCGATCGCCCGCGTGCTCGGCATTCCCGCGGCCGAGGAGCCGAGATTCCGCCAATGGTCGGACAGCGTCGTCGAAGGATTCGGGATCGAGCCCGGCGCCGGCCGGGTGCGCTCGAGCGCCGGCGTGCTCGGCGCGACGCTCCGGCTCCACTCGTACTTCCTCGACCTCTTCGAGCGCCGCCGCCGCGACCCGGGCGACGACGTGCTCAGCAAGCTGCTCGCCTCCTCGGACGAAGGTGGCCTCAGCGAGGACGAGCTGTTCTGGTTCGCCTTCCTGCTGCTGATCGCCGGCAACGAGACGACGACCAACCTGATCGGCACGATGGTGCTGGCACTCGCCCAGCGCCCCGAGCAGTACGCGCGCGTCGCCGCCGACCCGTCCTTGATCCGATCGACCGTGGAAGAGGCTCTGCGCCACACGGCGCCGATCCAGGGCATGTACCGCGTCGCGCGGCACGACTACGAGGTCGGCGACGCCGTCATCCCCGCCGGCGGGCGGGTCCTGCTGCTTTTCGGCGCCGCCAACCGCGACCCGCGGCATTACCCCGAGCCCGACCGCTTCGACGTCGCTCGCAACCCGGCCGACCACCTCGGCTTCGGCACCGGCATCCACTTCTGCCTCGGCGCTCACCTAGCCAGGCTCGAGGCCGAGGTCGTCCTCCATCTGCTGGCAGAGCGTGTCGAGCGCATCGAGCTCGCCGGCGAGCCTCGGTGGCGGCGCAACCCCGCGCTGCGGGGACTGGCCAGTTTGCCGCTTCGGCTGACCCCGCGCTGACTATTTGTAGGCGATCGCCGCGCTCGTCGGACCGGCGAGCGGCATGACCTCTACATCCTTGAACCCGACCTCCTTGCACCAACCAGCGAAGTCGCCCCCGGTGAAGTCGAACGCGTCGCCGAACTCGATCAGCATGTTCAGCGACATCAGCAACCCGAATGCGTTCTCGCGACGGGCGTCGTCGATGATGTTCTCGATCGCGATCAGCGCTCCGCCGTCTGGCAGCGCGTCGTATGCGGCCTGGATCAACTGCATCTTGTGCTCGAGGTTCCAGTCGTGGAGGATCAGCCCCATCGTGATCACGTCGGCCTCGGGCATGGGGTCGGCGAAGAAGTCACCGGCCGCGGCCGTGACGCGGTCGCCGACGCCGGCGGCTTCGATCGTGCGCTTGGCGATCGGCTCGACCACCGGCAGGTCGAAGCTCGTGCAGGTCAGGTGGGGGTGATGTCCGGCGACGATGATCGAGAGCTGTCCGGTTGCGCCGCCGACGTCGCAGAGCGTCTCGTACTTCGAGAAGTCGAAATTCTGCGCCAGTGCGTGGAACGGGCCCCGCGAGATGCCGGCCATCGCGTTCATGAACTGCTCGAGCCTGTCCGGGTCGCTGTAGAGCTCCTCGAACATCGAGGTGCCGGTTTGCTTGATCTCGTTCTGGGGCTTGCCGCTCTGCAGGCCCTCGGTGAGGTCGCCCCAGAACGGATAGAGCCGTGCGTTGGCCATCTCGAGGATCCCGCCGATGTACATCGGGCTCGCCTTGTCGAGAAAGGCGGCGGTGTCCTCGGTGTTCCGATACGAGGCGTCGCTGCCGTCACCCTCGCGGTCGAGCAGCCCGAGCGCGACGAGCGCGTCGGGGAAGTCCGGGATCGCACGACCGTCCAGGCCGAGCCCGTCGGCGATTTCCGTACCGGTCATCGACTCGCCGCCCAGCTTGGTGAACAGCTCGAGCTCGACCGCCGAGAGCAAGGTCTTTGACCCAAAGAACCCCATGCCGACCTGCATGATCTGCGAAGGATCAACCTGCTGCGCCATATTTTCTCCATCCCGGGGCCCCTGGGCCCCTTGTCTAATGCCCCTCGGCGAGGGAGGTTACGTTACCTAGGAAGTGACCACCGGCGCGATCAGCCTTCGCGCCAGATCGGCCGCGCCCTCGGGGTCGTCGATCGGCAGCACGCTCTCCTGGAGGAGGACGAAGCTGACGCAGAGGCGGACGAGCAGCTCGGCGGCCTGCTCGACCGGGACCGGTCCCAGGTCGCCCTCTTCTTGGGCCTCGCGCAAGCGCGCGGCGAGGAACGCTCGGGCGAGGGCGAAGTTGGCGCCGCCGTCGGCGCTCAGCGCTGCGAGCACCGATTCGGGCTCGACCCGCGCGAGACGGCTGAGCAACGGGTGCTCGCGGATCAAGCGCAGGCTGGTGACGAAGCCGGCGGCGATCCGGTCCTCGATTGGGCCGTGTTGAGGCGTCTCGGCGTCGAGCTCGGCGAGCAGCGCACGCGCCTCGCGGGCCGCGAGGGCGTCCATCAGCGCCTGCTTCGAGCCGAAGCGCCGATAGACGGTGACGCGGCCGACGCCGGCTCGGGCGGCGACGTCCTCGACCGTGAGATGGCGGACGCCCGACTCGGCCGCGATCGCCAGCGCCGCGTCGAGGATCCGCCCGCTGAGCTCGTCCTCGGGCACCTCGACGCTGCCGGCGAGCGCCCGAGTCAGGAGGTCGGTAGTCGCCGGCATTACGCGGCCTGGGCCGCCGGGGCGCGAGAGTCGCGCCCGGCAGTCGCGTCGCCGCGGGCGATCTGCTTGCGGCGCCAGCGCAGATAGCTCGGCCCCATGTTGCGGAGGCTCGCCGGCATCAGCGGCGTCGCTGACCGCGAGGCCCGGCCGAGGGCGCGGAACTCCGCCTGTTTCGGCTTGGTCCAGCGGATCCCGAGCCGCTCGCGCAGGACCGGCGGCAGCTGGCCGATCGTCGCCAGCGACGAGTAGCGGGCCGCCGGGATGCCGGCGATCCGCGCGGCGCGGCCGGCGATGCCCGAGAGCGGCGGCGGCGTGGGCTTGGCGAGGCTCTCGAGCACGTCGCGGGTCGTCTGCGTGTCCTCGAGCCGCTCCTCGACCATCCGATCGAAGTAGCCGCGGAAGCCGTCCCAGTCTTCGGGCAGGTCGCGCTCGCGGACGCCGAGCAGGCGGCCGATCCCGCGCCACTCAGGCCAGAACTGGCGCATGTCCTCGTCGGAGAAGGGCCGGCCGAAGTGGTTGTGGCCGCTGACGATCGCCTCGCCGAGGGTCGCGTGGACCCAGGCGTAGGCCTCAGGCTCGAGCGCGTGATAGCGGCTGCCGTCGGGCTTCGTGCCCTTGATCCGCTTGTGCATCTCGCGTACCCGGCGGCACATGTCGGCCGCCGCCTCGGGCCCGCCGTAGAGGGTGACGTTGACGAAGTCGAGCGTGCGGAAGAGGCGCCCCCAGGGATCGCTCTTGAAGTCCGAGTGCTCGCCGACGCCCGCACCGACGGTGGGGTGGGAGACCTGGAGGATCAGCGCGTATCCGGCGCTGAGGAAGCCGCGGGCGTCACCGGCGCGGTCCCAGGTCACCGAATCACGTCCGGGGACGAGGTCCCGGACCTGCTCTGGCGGCGGATAGATCGGCTCGGACACGCTGGGAACGCATGATACAGATAGCGTCCCATTGTTCCACGGGCGCTCGCGATACTCGACAAGCAACTAGCTGGAGGAGGCTGGCCTACGTGACAACGTCCGAAGAGTTCGTCACTCACTCGATCGCGCTGCCAAGCGGTGAGCTGCGGGTCCTTCAGCCGCAGGAGTTCGCCGAGCTGCCCGACGACGGCGCCGTCGAGTGGGCGCCGATAGCGCCGTACTGGTCTGTCCTCTGGCGCAGCGGTGTGGCTCTGGCGCGCGAGCTCGATGGCGTCGCGCTCGGCGGCAAGAAGGTCGTCGAGCTCGGCTGCGGGCTTGCTGTCCCGAGCATCGCCGCCGCCCGCGCCGGCGCCACCGCGCTCGCGACCGACGCCTGCCCGGAAGCGGTTAAGGCTGTCGCGCGCAACGCCCGTGAGAACGACGTCCAGGTTGAGACGGCGGTAGTCGACTGGACCGAGCCCCGCGACCTCCTCGTCCGCGCACCCTTCGACCTCGTCCTCGCCGCTGACGTCCTCTACGAGCGCGCGAGCGTCGCACCGCTGCTGGCGCTCTTACCGCGCCTTGCGCCGCAGGTCTGGCTCGCCGACCCCGGCCGGCCGGCCGCCGGCGAGTTCCTCGAGCAAGCGCGCGGCGAGTGGGAGGTCGAGACGCAGGTCCGTGACGTCGTCGGCATCCACCGGCTGCAGACCCGCGCTACTCGGCCCCGATGACCTTGAAGTCCTTATTGACGAAAACGTGATGTGGCCAGTTGACACCGATCACGTGGACGTTGTAATCGCCGTTGCTCAACAGCACGACACGGTTGACGATGCCTCCCGGGTAGGCGGCGACCGCAGCGGCCTTGGCCTTGTTCGCGGCTGTCCCGGTGACGATCGTGCCTGACCCGGCACTCCATCCCTGCGGAACCTGGCCGACGACCGTGGATGCGCTCGGATTGCCGCGGTCGAACGGGATGACCTTCGCCGTCGTCGCCGCGCCAGCGGTGCTCGAGCCGCCGCCGGAGACTGCGTTCACGGTCCCGTACGTGGCGCCGCCGACCGCGACGACCGCGGCGCCGGCAGCGATGAATCTGGTGAGCTTGTGGGAAAACATGGAGCCGCCCTTTCTTCGTTCGATGTCGATGCACCGAGCGTCGCAAGTCGCGCTAATCGCTCCCTATGCGGGAGCTAGGAAATTCCTAAGAGAGCCGCGCCCAAACTGGGGGGGAACAACCGTTCGCCTGCGTAAACTCGTTGTTGGTGGCTGTTTCAGAGCAGATATCGATCCGCGGCGCCCGCGAGCACAACCTCAAGGGCGTCGATCTCGAGCTGCCCAGAAACGCGCTGATCGTGATTACCGGGCTCTCGGGCTCGGGCAAGTCGAGCCTCGCCTTCGACACGATCTACGCCGAGGGCCAGCGCCGCTACGTCGAGTCGCTGTCGTCGTACGCGCGGCAGTTCCTCGGGCAGATGGAGAAGCCCGATCTCGATTCGATTGAAGGATTGTCGCCGGCGATCTCGATCGACCAGAAGACGACGTCTCGCAACCCCCGATCGACGGTCGGCACCGTGACCGAGATCTACGACTACCTGCGGCTGCTCTGGTCGCGGATCGGGCAGCCGTTCTGCTCGAACTGCGGCGAGCCGATCCAGGGCCAGTCGGTCGAGCAGATCGCCGATCGGGTGATGACCCTGCCGCAGGGAACCAAGTTCATGGTCCTGGCGCCGGTCGTCCGCGGGCGCAAGGGCGAGTACGGAAAGCTGCTCGAGTCGATGCGCGCCGAGGGCTACGCGCGGGCGCGGGTCGACGGCGAGCTGCGCCGCCTCGACGAGGCGGAGGCGATCAAGCTCGACAAGAAGTTCAAGCACGACATCTCGATCGTCGTCGACCGCTTGGTGATGAAGGAGGATCTGCGCAAGCGGCTGACCGAGTCGATCGAGGCCGCCGCCGGGCTCGCCGACGGGATCATCGAAGTCGAGGTGCTCAAGGACGGGGGCACGCCGGCGGAGCGCGACCCAAACAAGAAAGGTGTCAAGGGCGCTTCAGGGGCGGGGGAGCTTCCGCCGGATGTCGCCGACCGCCAAACCTATTCAGAGAAGTTCGCCTGCCTCAACTGTGGCCAGTCGATGCCCGAGCTCGAGCCGCGGATCTTCTCCTTCAACTCACCGCACGGCGCCTGCGAGCGCTGCCACGGGCTCGGCTTCCAGAAGATCATCGACCCCGATCTCGTCGTCCCCGACCCGACCTTGTCGCTGGACGAGGGGGCGCTGCAGCCGTGGCGCACCGGCCACTCGCGCTACTGGAGGCGCCTGATCGAGTCGGTCGCCGACGCCTATGACGTCGATCTCGAGACACCGTGGCAGGAGCTGGAGGACGACGAGCGCGAGATCTTCCTCCACGGCACGGGAGCGGACCGGCACAAGGTCAGCTACCGCAACCGCTTCAACCGCCAGCGCTCCTACTCGGTGCGCTTCGAGGGCATCGTCAACAACCTCGAGCGCCGCTACGAGGAGACCGACTCCGACGCCGTGCGCGAGCGGATCGAGGGCTATATGGCCGAGCAGCCGTGCCCGGCGTGCCACGGGGCGAGGCTGCGACCCGAGAGTCTCGCGGTCCGGCTCGGGGGAATCAACATCGACGCCTACACGCGGATGTCGGCGACGGCGGCGCTCGACTGGATCGCCAAACTCGAGATGACCAAGACCGAGGAGGCGATCGCCCGTCTGATCGTCCGCGAGATCTCCGAGCGGCTCTCGTTCCTCAACAACGTCGGCATCGGCTACCTGTCGCTGGCGCGCGCGGCTCGGACGCTGTCAGGCGGCGAGGCGCAGCGGATCCGGCTCGCGACCCAGATCGGCTCGAGCCTGGTCGGCGTCCTCTACATCCTCGACGAGCCCTCGATCGGGCTGCACCAGCGTGACAACGAGCGGCTGATCGCAACCCTCGAGCGCCTCCGCGACCTCGGCAACACCGTGATCGTCGTCGAGCACGACGAGGGCACGATCCGCGCCGCCGACCACGTAGTCGATCTCGGACCCGGGGCCGGCGAGCACGGGGGCTATGTCGTCTCGGAGGGGACGCCGAAGCAGATCGAGGCCGACCCGGCGTCGCTGACCGGGCAGTACCTGAGCGGCGACCGCGAGATTCCTACGCCGGAGAAGCGGCGCAAGCCGGCCGGCGAGCTCGTCGTAAAGGGCGCCAAGCAGCACAACCTCAAGGACATCGACGTCGCCTTCCCGCTCGGCGTCTTCTGCGCCGTCACCGGCGTCTCGGGCTCGGGCAAGTCGACCCTCGTCAACCAGATCCTCTACCCGGCGGTCGCCAACCGCCTGCACCAGACGCGCCTGCGTCCGGGCGAGCACAAGCGGATCGACGGCATCGAGCAGGTCGACAAGATCATCAACATCGACCAGTCGCCGATCGGGCGCACGCCGCGCTCGAACCCGGCGACCTACACCGGCATCTTCGACCACATCCGCCAGCTCTACTCGCAGACCAAGGAGGCGCGGGCGCGGGGCTACAAGCAGGGCCGCTTCAGCTTCATCGTCAAGGGCGGCCGCTGCGAGGTCTGCAAGGGCGACGGCCAGATCAAGATCGAGATGCACTTCCTGCCCGACGTCTACGTGCCCTGCGAGCAGTGCGGGGGCAGGCGCTACAACCGCGAGACGCTCGAGGTCCGCTTCAAGGGCAAGAACATCTCCGACATCCTCGAGATGCCGGTCTCCGAGGCGGTCGAGTTCTTCAAGGACATCCCCAAGATCCACCGCCGGCTGCAGACGCTGCACGACGTCGGCCTCGACTACATCCGCCTCGGGCAGCCGGCGACCGAGCTCTCGGGCGGCGAAGCGCAGCGGGTCAAGCTCGCCACAGAGCTCTCGAAGGTGGCGACGGGCGACACCCTCTACTTCCTCGACGAGCCGACGACCGGTCTGCACTTCGCCGACGTCCAGCGCCTGCTCGAGGTCCTCGACCGCCTGGTCGAGTCGGGCAACAGCGTCGTCGTCATCGAGCACAACCTCGACGTCGTCAAGACCGCGGATTGGATCATCGACCTCGGGCCCGAGGGGGGCGAGGAGGGGGGCGAGGTGGTCGCGACCGGCACCCCCGAGCAGGTCGCCGCGATTCAGGCCTCGTACACGGGCCAGTTCCTCGCCG
>JAWVFN010000052.1:0-3136 GCA_033855935.1 Solirubrobacterales bacterium
CCTAACTTCCGCCAGGGCCGCCGCCACCGCGCCGTCGAGGCGACGACCGCGGCGGGCGGCAAGGGTATCAACGTCGCCCGCGCCCTCAAGCTCCTCGGCCGGCCCGTGATCGCGACCGGCCTCGCCGGCGGGCCGACCGGCGCCCGCCTGATGGAGAGGCTGGCCGAGGAATCGATCCTCACCGACTTCACCTGGATCGGCGGCGACTCGCGGACCAATATCGCGGTCGTCGATCCGACCACCGGCGAACAGACCGAGATCAACGAGCGCGGTCCCGAGCTCTCGGCCGAGGAGCTCGATCGCTTTCTCGAGAAGCTGCTCTACCTCGCCCGCGGCGCCAAGATCTGCGTCATCGCCGGCAGCCAGCCACCGTCGGTGCCGCCAGACTTCTGCGCTCGGATCGTCGCCGCCCTGAAGGAGATCGACGTCGAGGCGATCGTCGACACCGACGGCGAGCCCCTGCACGCCAGCCTGCGGGCCGAGCCCGCGGTGGTCACTCCGAACGTCGCCGAGGCCGAGGAGGCCGTCGGCCACGAGTTCAACGATTCCGAGGATCTCCTCGCCGGGGTCCGCGGCCTGGTCGAGCTCGGCCCCGCCGAGGCGATCATCACCTCCGAGCGCGGCTGTGTCGCGATCGTCGGCGACGCCCGGGGCCGGCGCGCCTACGAGGTCACCGCCCCCGAGCTCGAGCCCGTCTCGACCGTCGGCTCGGGCGACGCCTTCCTCGCCGGCTACGTGGCGGCCCGCTACGAGGGCGCCGCGCCGCGCGACTGCCTCGTCTACGGCGTCGCCTGCGGCGCCGAATCGACCCAGCATTTCGGCGCCGGCTCGATCCACCGCGAGGACGTCGAGCACATGGTCAAGTCGGTCGAGATCGCCGACCTCGAGACCCGCGCCGCGGTCAGCTAGCTCTAGCGCGGCGGCGTGGCCGGCCCGGGCCCGAACACCGAGTTCACCGAGCGATGGGTCGTGGCGACCGGGGCGGTCATCGTCGCCTCCCTGTTCGAGAACTTCCTCTTCGACAGGCATGCCGATACCGGATCGTTCGCAACGCTCGCGCTCGCCTGCATCTACGCCGGCGCAGTGGCTCCCCGCGGCTGGATCGTCGCGCTCGCCCTCGTCCCCTTCTTCGTAGCGCTTCCCTTCGGCTTTCCCGATGTCACCCCTGACCGCGAGCCGCCTCCGATCGCGTTTGGCCAACTCTTCTTGGTCCCGTTCTACGGACTCCTCATCGGCCTGGGTGTGTTCCTGAGCCGAATCAAGCGAGGGCGACTCGCCTCAATAGGCGCTCGCATATTTGGTGCCGGCGCCGTTCTCAGCGTTCCGATCGTCGTGCTGACGCTCGGGCCCGATCCGCCACCCACACATACGGCGGTCGATCAGCTAGCGATGGAACGAAGTCGTGCAGGCCGCCGCTACTTCCCTCCACGGGCCGATGTCCCAGAAGCCGTTGGCCGCGCCCGAGGTCGAGGGGAGCACGAAGACCCGGCTCTCACCGAGCCGCTCGGACCGCTCTCCGTAGGCGACCGGTCCGCCGAAGAACTGCTTCGCCGATCGCTTGCCGTTGAAGGCGACGACGCGCGGATTCGCCGTGGCGATCTTGGCGGCGAACGCATCCGGGTCGAAGTCGCCGCTGCGCAATCCGCTGTCAGAGCCCGAGGCAAGCTTGGCGAGATCGGTTAGCCCGATTCCGTAGCGCGGCAGATCCTGGAACTCCGCCGGCGTAAGCCGGGTGGGGGTGAGGCCGACCTCCTCGAGCACCCGCCAGAACTTGTTGCCGGGACCGGCGTAGGGCTGCCCGAGCTCGGCCGAGCGGGCGCCGGCGGCGGTTCCGCAGAAGACGATCCGCAGCCGCGGTTCGAGCACGTCTGGCAGCACCGTCACCTGTCCAACCTACCTAGGGGCCCCCGCGCTACATTGGTCGGGTGAGGGAGGATCGAATGCGACGAGCACTGCTCACGGCCGGTCTGTCGGTCGTGCTCCTCGGAGCCGCGGCGAGTTCGGCGAGCGCTGTCACCTTCAGTCCGACGAACAGCATCAACTTCGGACACCAGCCGCGATACACGATCAGCCCCCCACAGACGTTGACCCTGACCAAGGAAGCCCAGTTCAGCGCGGAGTACGTCGAGATCGGGGTCACCCTCGACCGTTTCCTCGACAGCTACATCGTCACCAGCAACTGCCCCGTCTACCTCACGGCGACGCACCCGAGTTGCACCGTGACGGCCCAATTCACTCCCTACGGGCCGGGGACCGTCACCGCACTGATCACGACAGGGGGAGATACCCCATCTACAGTGAAACCGACGGCGACGTTCACGGGGACCGGCACGAAGCCGTGCGTGAAGAAAAAGCAGAACAAGAAGCTCCTCCAGTACAAGAAAGTCTGCAAAGGCTTTCACCGCTACATAGCGCCACATTGAGCCGAGCCCCGGGGCCCCGCGGTTTACCGCTGTTATCCTCAGTGAGGCGTTGGTTAGAAACTTGAACAACGCCGCAAACAGCGGTTTCCTCATCCTCAGACCCCGGCGCGCCGGGGTCTTTTCGTCCGCGAACGAACGTAGGGTGGTCTGATGGAGATCGAGATCGGCAGAGGCAAGAAGGGGCGCCGGGCTTACGGGTTCGACGACATCGCGATCGTCCCCTCGCGCCGGACCCGCGACCCCGACGACATCGACATCAGCTGGACGCTGGGGCCGTACCGCTTCGAGCTGCCGCTCCTCGCCTCAGCGATGGACGGCGTCGTCAGCCCGCGGACCGCGACTCTGGTCGGCAAGCTCGGCGGCCTCGCCGTGCTCAACCTCGAGGGGATCTGGTGCCGCTATGAGGACGCCGACGCCAAGCTCGAGGAGATCGCCGCCGCGCCGAAGCACAAAGCAACCAAGCTCATGCAGGAGGTCTACGCCGAGCCTGTAAAGCCGGAGCTGATCGCCCAGCGGGTCGAGGAGATCAAGTCCGCCGGCGTCGTCGCCTGTGGCTCGCTGACTCCGCAGAAGGTCTCACGCTGGCACGGCGTTGCGCTCGAGGCCGGCCTCGACATCATGGTCATCCAGGGCACCGTGATCTCGGCCGAGCACGTCTCGACCAAGACCGAGCCGCTCAACCTCAAGGAGTTCATCGCCGACCTCGAAGTTCC
>JAWVFN010000053.1:0-2569 GCA_033855935.1 Solirubrobacterales bacterium
GCCGACGCCTCGGTGCTCGATTCGATCGCGCTGCTGATCGGCATCGCCGTCGTCGGCATCTTCCCGGTCGGCCCCAGCGCCGGCGTCGCCGCGGCCGTCCTGATTCTTGGCTCTCACGGCATGGGACCCGCGGCCGCCACGGGTGCCCTGATCACCGTGACCAGCGCGGCCGCCTGCCTCTGCTTCGCGAGCTGGGCGCTCGTCTGCTGGGCTCGCGACGTCGGTTCGCGCCGCCTCGCGCTCGCCGCCTAGCTGAACTTGACCTTCGCCTTGGCGGGCGTTGCGTCGATCTCGCCGACCGCGTTGGTCGCGCGAACCCGGAACTTGTGCTTCTTGCCGGGCTTCAGCTTGTAGCTCTGCGGCGAGGTGCAGGGGCGGAAGCGCCTCTTGTCGATCTTGCACTCGAAGGTCGAGCCGGCCTCGCTCGAGGAGAAGCGGAAGGTCGCCTTGTGCTTGGCGCTCTTGCGCTTGACCTTGTCGATCTTGGTCTCGGGCGGGCCGCCGAGCTCGAAGGCGCCGATGTCGGAGCCGTCGGCGGCGTTCTTGATCGCGGTGAAGTCGGTGATCCGGGGGAGGCCGCGCTGGTCGACGGCCGAGCCGAGGGAGCTGCCCTTGTCGATCGCAGCGCTGCCGGGCAGCAGCGCCAGCGTCTCAGTCGGACCGCCGTTTGAGGCCAGCGGCCCGAGGCCGGGAGCCTTGTTGATGAGGTCGGTGGCCGCGCCGAGGGCGCAGCTGTTGCCGCTCTCGAGGTTGAAGCCGCCCGAGACCAGGGCGCCGTCGCAGTTGGTTCCACCCCCGAGCGGGTTGGCGAGGATCGAGTCGGCGATGTGCTCGGTCGCGGTGATCATCACGGCGCCGCTCACGTTCGCGGCCGGGGCGCCGGCGTTGCCCGCGATCGTGTCGCCCGTCGCGTTCAGCTTCAGCTCGTCGTCGAAGATGCCGCCGCCGGTGGCGGTCGGCGTGCCGCCGGTCGCCGTGGTCGTGTTGGCGGTGATCGTGCTGCGGTTGACGGTGAACGAGCCGAACGTCGCGTTGAAGATTCCGCCGCCCTCGGAGTCGCCGCCCGCGTTGGCGCCGCTGGCGGTCGCGGTCACCTGGTTGCCGCTCACGGTGCTTCGCTCGACCGTCAGCGAGCCGGGGCCTTGGCTGTAGATGCCGCCGCCGCTGGCGGACGCGTGGTTGCTGGTCGATCCCGCGGTCGCGCCGGAAAAAACGGTGTTGCCGCTGACCGTGCTGTCGCGGACGGTGAGGGTGCCGAAGTTCCCGATCCCGCCGCCACGGACGATCATGTTGTTGGTGGTCCCACCGTTGAGCGTCAGCAGCACCTTGTTGCCGCTGACGACGACATGATCGAGCGTCAGGATGCCGGCGTTGTGGATCCCGCCGCCGTCGAGCGTGCTGAGCGGGGCGGAGTAGTTGCCGCCCGTGACCGTCAGCCCCGAGGCCGAGACGTTCCCGGCCGACACGTCGAGGACACGGTTGAGGCCGCTGCCCTTGAGCGTCAGCGCGCCCGCCCCGGGGCCCTGGATCTGCATGTCGCTGGTGATCTGCAGCTCGCCGGCGACGCCGAGATCGATCGTGCCGGTGACGCTGAAGCCGATCGCATCGGCGCCAGATCCGGCCGGGCAGCCACCGACGGCCGCGTTGGTGTTGGCTGCATTGATCGCCTCGCGCAGCGAGCATTCGGGGCCGGTCCCGTTCTGGTCGGCGGTCGTGTTGACCGTGATCGGGTTGGCGCCCGCCGCGGCCGGTGCAAGTGCGAACGCGGCCAGAACTGCGATGCCTCCCACCCAGTGGCCCCAGCGCCTCATAGCGTGCGCCATCGTACCGCCGCCCGTGAGGTGCCTCCCGCAGAGCGCTTCACGCGGGTAGTTCCCGCCAATTGCAACCGCCGCTCCACCGCCAGCTCGCCCTGCGCGCAACAATGCCTGGCTGATGAACGCAAGCGATATCGACGCACTTCTCAGTGACCTCGATCGGCTGATCCACGACGCGCCCGAGGTTCCCCTCGTCGGCGAGGCGCGGATCGACCGCGAGTCGGTCTACGACATCCTCGACCGGATGCGGGCGCTGCTGCCCGAGGAGGAGAAGCAGGCGCGCTGGGTGGTCAAGGAGAAGTCCGATCTGCTCCGCGAGGCGAAGAAGGAAGCCGACCAGATCGTGATGGAGGCGCGCCGGCGCGCGCAGGAGCTGACCTCGCCCGACGTCATCCGCCGCGAGTCGCACCGCAACGCCGAGGAGATCGTCGAGGAGGCCAGGTTCGAGGAGCGGCGCACGCGCCTCCTGGCCGAGGACTACGCCGACTCGATCATGGAGACCTTGCAGGAGAACCTCGACAAGTTCACCGACGCCGCCCGCCGCGGCCGCCGCCAGATCTCGGGCGACGAGCTCACCGAGCAGGCGCCACCGGAGATCCGCCGATGACCCACCCGGGACCGTCGCGGACGATCATCGTCGAGCCGATCGAGACTCCGCACGTCGCGCCCGCCCCGGAGCCCGAGCCCGTGCGCGAGCCCACCCCCAAGCCCCAGCGCGAACCGGCACCCGAGCGCGAGCGCGAGCCGGTGCC
>JAWVFN010000054.1:0-9034 GCA_033855935.1 Solirubrobacterales bacterium
GCAAACGCCCGAGAAAAGAGCAGGTCGCCGACGGCCACGGCCTGACCGCGGCCGGAGGCCGCGAAGACTGTGGGCTGCCCGCGCCGCACGGGCGCCGCGTCGAGCACGTCGTCGTGTACGAGGGTCGCCATGTGGACGAGCTCGACCGCGACAGCGGCTCGGACCGCGGCATCGGGCGGGTCGTCACCTGCGCAGAGCAGGACGAGCAGCGGCCGCATCCGCTTGCCGCCCGCCTGAAGCGTCGCGGTCGAGTCTTCGCCGAGCGTAGGGCCGTGGCCGGAGGCGAGCTCGCGCAGGCGGGACTCGACGTCGCCCATCCGCGACGGCAGCCAGGCCCCGGCCGCGTCCATTACCGCGGTGACCGGCGGCGGGACGGCGGAGGAGCGCGTCATTTGCTGCGTGTGGCGCTGTGGATCGCGATGATGCCGCCGGCGAGCAGCAGCCAGCGGATCTCCTCGAAACCGGCGGCATCGATCTTGGCCGCCAGCGGCTCGGGCTCGGGGAAGGTCCGCACCGACTCGGGAAGGTAGCTGTAGGCCTCGCTGTCGCCGGCGAGCGTGCCGAGCCAGGGCACGAGGTGGTCGAACCAGACCGAGTAGAAGCTCGCGAGCGGCTCGCGGTTGGGCCGGGTGATCTCGAGAATGACCAGGCGGCCGCCGGGCTTCAGCACTCGCGCCGTCTCGGCCAGGCCCTTGTCGAGGTCGGCGAGGTTGCGCGCTCCGAACCCGATCGTGACCGCGTCGAAGCTCGCGTCGCCGTAGGGAAGGTCGAGCGCGTCGGCCCAGCCGAACTCGACCGCGACCCCGCGCTCGCCGCTCTTTTGCCGTGCCAGCTCGAGCATCGGCTCGGAGAAATCCGAGCCGACGACGCGCCCATCGGGGCCGATCCGCTCGCGCAGCGCCAGGGCCAGGTCGCCGGTGCCGCAGCAGAGGTCGAGGGCGTCGGAGCCGGGACCGACCCGCGCCATGTCGACCGCCCGGTCGCGCCACTGGTGGTGCATCCCGGCAGTCATCGCCGAGTTCATCACGTCGTAGACCCCGGAGATGCGGTCGAACATGCCGCGGACCTCGGTCGCGAACTCCTCCGAGTCGCGGGCAGGGCGCGCGGCGGCCTCCATCATCCGACGCCTCCTCCGCTTCGCGTCCGGGGGCGTCGGCGGTAGGGCGCCAACGGGGTGGGCCATATCACCCGACTAATTTAGTGACGCTAGGAAATCCGCGAGATCGTTGAGCTTCTGCGGCGGCAGAGTTGCGTAGGAGGGCATGATCCCCGGACCCACCTGCAGGGAGCGGATGATCGCCTCGCGGGGCAGCCTCTGCCCGATCTGCGTCAAGTCCGGGCCAGGCCCGTCGTTTCCGTTCTCGCCGACCTTGTGGCAGGCAAGACACCCCGATTGGGCGACCACCTCCTTGCCCGGCTCTAACGAGGCGGGGACTTTCAAGGAGATTTCGCTCGGGGGGCCCGCCGAGGCGCCGAGGAAGGTGAGGTAGGCCATGGCGATGATCACCATGATCCCCGCGGTCGTCGCGATCGGCCGGCGCTCGGGGCGCCGCTCGGGACCGCGGTCATAAAACGGCAGCAGCAGCAGCAGCACCATGCAGATCGTCGGGATGCCGACTGTCGCCAGCAGCACGAGGTAAGGCCCCTTGAGCACGCGCAACAGCTCGAAGAGGAAGAAGAAATACCACTCGGGGCGCGGCGTGTAGGTCGTCGTCGTCGGGTCGGCCTTCGGCCCCTGCTCGGCGCCGAGGATCAGCGACATCGCCATGATCACGAGGACGACGATCAGGGCCATCGCCGAGTCCTTGAGGATCGCGTAGGGGAAGAACGGCTTGCCCTTCTTCTTCAGCAGCTCGTATTGGGTGAGATAGGCCTCCTTCTCGAACGCCCTCACGTCTTCTCCCCCTCGCGGTCGCCGCCCCCGTTGGGAGAGGATCCGTTGGCGATCGCGGTCAGCTCCGAGGTCCGCACCGACTTCGGCCGGTCGGCTTTGAGCCACGGCGGCGCCGTGGTCCCGAGCTTGACCACCAGGTAGAGGTGGGCGCCGATCAGGGCGATGATCAGCCCCGGCACCAAGAGCATGTGTATGGCGTAGAAGCGCGAGATCGTCGTCGGCTCGAAGTCGGCGCCGGCGCGTAAGAAGTCAGCGAGATAGGGCCCGACCACCGGCCCGCTGGCCGTGATGTTGTTGGCGACGATCGTCGCCCAGAACGAGCGCTGGTCGAAGGGCAGCTGGTAGCCGGTCAGCCCCATGTCCATGGTCAGGATGATCAGGACCACGCCGATCACCCAGTTGAGCTCGCGCGGGTACTTGTAGGCGCCGAAGAAGAATGTCCTCCCCATGTGGAGGAAGATCAGGATGATCATCACCGAGGCGCCCCACTTGTGCATGCCGCGCACGAACTCGCCGAGGAAGACGTCGTTCGTCAGGTGGGTGATGCTCGAATAGGCGCCGGTGGCGCTCGGCGTGTAGTACATCGCCAGGAAGACGCCGGTCACCGCCTGGACGACGAAGGCGAACAGCGTCGCCGAGCCGAGCGTGTAGAACCAGTTCGTGCCCTTGGGGACGTTGCGGAAGAGCATCCCCGTGAGGAAGCTCGAGCCGCCGGTGCGCTCGTCGAGCCAATCGGCGACGCCGATACCGGCGTCCTTGGCGCCCTCGGTGACGACTTCCTTCGGCGAGTCGCCGTTCTTGGCGGGCTTGCCGACCGGGCGCTCGCCGGGCGGCGGCGGTTTGCGCAGCGGCGCCGGTATGAGGTTCGGGAGCTTCACGGCGCCGGCGGGGTGTCGGGGCGGGGCGGATAGAGGTAATCCCAGATCCCGCCGGTGTACTCACCGGGGTCGCGGACGCGGACCGGATCGAGGTGCGAGGTGACGCTGTAGCGGGGGCCAATCTCGACCTGGCCGTTGGCGACGCGGGTCTGGAAGCGATCGAGCGGCCGCACCGGCGGCCCGCCGATGACCTTGCCCTGGAAGTCGTAGACGCCGCCGTGGCAGGGGCAGATGAAGTTGCCGGCGGCCTCGACGAAGCGCACCGGGCAGCCGAGGTGGGCGCAGCGGGTTGAGATCGCGACGTAGGAGTTCGGGTCCTCGTTGAACGGGTCGGCGGCGATGCCCTGGCGCACATAGGCGGTCGTCTTGCCGGCCTCCCCGATGCCCGCGACGCCCGTGATCACGACCGCCTCGTAGTTCTCGGGGGAGAAGTCCGATGTCTTGCCGACGGCCTGCCAGGTCTCCTTCGGCGTGTCGAAGATCGGCGCCAGCGCAAAGCCGACGGCGGGCAGGACGATCGCGGCACCGGCGACACCGCCGAGCGCCTGGCCGGCCACGGCGAATGCCTTGCGGCGGTTCATGGACTCACCCTCGAAGTAGGCTCGCGGTGCGGCCTCGGGCAGTCCCCCGCTCTGCTTGTCGTTGCCTTCGTCAGCCACGGTCGTGAGCGGCGAAGCCTATCGTTTCGCGGGCGGCCTCCAACTCGCTCTCGATCGAGTGAAGCGCCGCGGCAATCTGCGCCGATTGCCACAAGCTCGCCGCCGCGCCGTCGGCGCCCTCGCGCGCGGCTCGCTTCGCCGCGTCGTGCTCGTCGCTGCGGCCGGCGCCGAGCGCCGTGGCGCTCGCCAGCCACAGCGCCGCCACCAGCTCCTGGTCGGCCGCGTCACCCTCGGCGTGGACCTGAGCCGAGAGGCTGATCAGGTCCGAGAGCTCGCTGACCGCCTCCGGGTCGCCGAGTGCGGCGAGGCGCTCGAGCCCGGTTGCGTAGAGGTAGTCGCCGGCGAGCAGCGCCAGGTCGGCGTCGACGCCGTGGATGATCCGCGGGTTGCCGTAGTGGAGGAGGTAGCCCTCGCGGATCGCCTCGAACAGCAGGGCATACTCGCCGGGCGCTGCGGCGGCGCGTGGCCCGGCCGCGGCGAGCCGGCCGAGGGCTGGGTTCGCCTCCGAGTCCCCGGTGTGGGCCGAGATCAAAGTGCCGTCGGCGCGAACGACGGCGACGAGCTCGTGCAGCGCCGCTTCGGGGCCGGCCATCAGCCCAGCGCCTCCGCGATCGCAAGGCCGGCCGCCTCGACGGTGCGCTCGATCGCGGCCTCGTCGTGGGCGAGCGAGACAAACCAGGCCTCGAACTGCGAAGCGGGCGGATAGACGCCGCGCTCGAGCATCCCGCGGCAGAAAACGGCGTAGGCCTCGACGTCTGCGTTATTCGCGCCGGCGAAGTCGCTGACCGGTGCTGGGGAGAAGAACAGCGTCACCAGGCCCGGCACCGAGACGACTTTGACCGGGGCCCCAGCCGCCGCCTCGCGCAATCCCGCGGCGAGCTGTTCGGTGAGCTCGCCGAGCCGCACGTAGGCGGAATCGTCGAGGCGCCGCAGGGTCGCTAGCCCCGCCGCGGTCGCCAGCGGATTGCCCGACAGCGTCCCCGCCTGGTAGACGTCGCCGGCTGGCGCGATCCGCTCCATCAGCGCCAGCTGGCCACCGTAGGCCGCCGCCGGCAGGCCGCCGCCGAGGACCTTGCCCATGATGGTGAGGTCGGCCTCGATGCCGGCCAGCTCCTGGGCGCCGCCGCGAGCGACGCGAAACCCGGTGATCACCTCGTCGAGGATCAGCAGGGCGCCGCTCGTGTCGGCGAGCTCGCGCAGCCGCTCGAGGAATCCCTCGGCGGGCGGCACGACGCCCATGTTGGCCGGCACCGGTTCGGCGATGATCGCGGCCGGGCCGTGGGCGTCGACCGCCTCGCCGACCGCCTCGAAATCGTTCCAGGGGACGATCACCGTGGAGGCGGCGGCCGCTTCGGGGACGCCCGGGCTCGCCGGGACGCCCGCGGTCGCCATTCCCGAGCCCGCCTCGGCTAGCAGCCCGTCGACGTGGCCGTGGTAGGCGCCGGCGAACTTGATCACGCGCTCGCGCCCGGTCGTCGCCCGGGCGAGGCGGATCGCGCTCATCGAAGCCTCGGTGCCCGAGCTCGTCATCCGCATCATCTCGACCGAGGCGAAGCGGTCCGCGACCTCGGCGGCGAGGTCGACCTCGGCCTCGGTCGGAGCGCCGAAGCTGGTGCCTCGGCCCGCGGCGTCGCGTACCGCGGCGACGACCTCGGGGTCGGCGTGGCCGAGAATCAGCGGTCCCCACGAGCAGACCCAGTCGACGTAGCGGTTGCCGTCGACGTCGACCAACTCGCAGCCCTCGCCGCGCTCGATGAAGATCGGGTCGCGGCCGATCGACCCCATCGCCCGAACCGGAGAGTTGACGCCACCCGGCATCAGCCCCAGCGCCCGCTTATAGAGGTCCGACGACCGGGTCATCCGCTTGAGGATTACGCGTTCTCGGCTTCCCAGTCGGCGTAATCGTTGGTGAAGTAGTGGAGCCGGATCTTCTTGAACTCGGTCGAGGAGTAGAGGACGGCCCTGTCCTCTCCGTGAAGGCCATGCTCGTCGGCTATCGAGTCGAGGATCGCGTCGCACTCCTCCTTCGATCGCCCGTGGGCCATCGTGAACACGCTGTAGGGCCAGTCGGCGTAGGTCGGCCGCTGGTAGCAGTGCGAGACGCCGCGGACCGCCGCCATCTGGGCGCCCACTTCCATGATCTCGGCCTCAGGGACCTTCCAGACGCCCATGCCGTTGGCGCTGAAGCCGGCGCGGCGGTGGTAGAGGATCGCGGCGACGCGGCGGAGGATCTTGCGCTCCTGGAGCTGCTCGAGGTGGGTGAGGAAATCACCGGGCTCGATGCCGACTTCCTTAGCGGCCTCCTCGTAGGGCCGCTCGGTCACCGACATCGGCCCCTGGAGGGCGCGGATCACGGCGACGTCGCGGTCGTCGTAGGGCTGGGGCTCGAGCTCGCGCGGCGGCGCCGCTTCGGCGGCGGCGGCGAGCGCCTTGGTGTCGCCCTCCATCTCGAGGTTCATGTTGATCTTGAACAGGCAGAGGGTCGGCAGCTGGCGAATCGACTCGGCGCCGGTCAGGTTCTGGAGCACGTCGAGCGTCCCCTGCAGACCCAACTCGGAGTCGGGCGGTGTCGCGATCGTGAACCAGAGGTTGAACTCGTGGGTGCGCAGGTAGTTGTGCGAAACGCCCGGGTGCGAGTTGATGATCTTGGCGGCGCGGTGCGGGTTCTCGGCGTCGACCTTGGCGGCGACCAGCATCGAGGAGTAGCCGAGCGCCCGGGTGTCGAAGATCGGCGTGATCTCACGGATGATGCGCTCGTCGAGCAGGCGCTGGGCGCGCTCCATGACCTCGGCCACGGGCAGCTCGGCGGCGGCGGCAACTGAGTCGAAGGGCCGCTCGGCGATCGGGAAGCTCGACTGGAGGAGGTTCATCAGCCGGCGGTCGGTGTCGTCGAGCGGCACGGCGGCGCCACCCTTCCGGCTCCTCAGCTTCGGTTTGGCTACTGCCACACCTGTTTCGCGCTGCGGCGTCACGCCTTGCGCTCGACCAGCCACCCGGCCGCTTCCTTGGCGTAGTAGGTGAGGATGATGTCGGCGCCGGCGCGGCGGATCGAGGTCAGCGTCTCGAGCACGACGGCGCGCTCGTCGATCCAGCCGTTGGCGGCGGCGGCCTTCAGCATCGAGTACTCGCCGGAGACGTGGTAGGCGGCGAGCGGCGCACCGGTCGCGTCCTTGACCCGGCGCACGACGTCGAGGTACGGCGTCGCCGGCTTGACCATCAGCACGTCGGCGCCCTCTTCGAGATCGAGCTGGGCCTCGCGGACGGCTTCGAGCGCGTTGGCCGGATCCATCTGGTAGCCGCGGCGGTCGCCTGACTCGGGGGTCGAATCGGCGGCGTCGCGGAAGGGCCCGTAGAGCGCAGAGGAGTACTTGGCGCTGTAGGCGATCATCGCCGTGTCCGAGTGCCCCTCCTCGTCCAGCTGCCGTCGGATCGCGCCGATCCGCCCGTCCATCATGTCCGAGGGAGCGACGGCGTCGGCGCCGGCCTCGGCGTGCGAGATCGCGGTCTTGGCGAGCAGCTCGATCGTCGCGTCGTTGTCCACGTCCCCATCGCGCAGCACGCCGCAATGGCCGTGCGAGGTGTACTCGCAGAGGCAGACGTCGGTGATCACGACCAAGTCGGGGTGGGCGTCCTTCAGCGCCCGCACCGCCATCTGGATCACGCCCTCGTCGTCGTAGGCGCCGGTGCCGAGCTCATCCTTGTCGGCCGGGATCCCGAAGAGGATCACGGCGCCGACTCCGGCCGCCTTGATCTCGCCGGCCTCGCCGACGAGCTCGGTGATCGAGAGCCGCTCGACACCGGGCATCGAGGGGATCTCCTGGCGGACCGAGGAGCCGGCGGTGACGAAGAGAGGCTGGACCAGATGCCGCGGCGACAACTCGGTCTCGCGCACGAGGTCGCGCAGGGCCGCGGTCCGGCGCAGCCGCCGCAGGCGGGTGGCGGGGAAGCTCATGCGATCAAGTTTAGGACTGTCGCTCAAGCGAACCTGCGAAGGGCGACCCGGGCGAGCAGCCAGTAGACGGCGGTGAGCGCCAGCAGGTGCAAGACCTGGACGCCGACGTCGGGCCCGGCCGAGTCGAGCGCACCCGAGAGCGCCTTCTGCGCAGGGGCGAACGGGAAGGCAGCGGTGACGACCCTGATCACGTCGTAGAGCGACGCGGCGACGGTGCCGCTCGGCACCAGCGAGAGGAAGGCGATCGGCAGCGAGATCATGAATGCGAGCAGCGAGCTCGCGCGAACCTCGCGAGCGGAGCTGCCGATCGCGGCGCCCATCGCCGCGAAGCCGGCGCCGCCGGCGAGGATCGCCCCCACTATCAATGGAGCTCTGGCCCAGTCGATCGAGACGAAGAACTGGAGGCCGCCGAGCATCAACAGCGTGACGATCAAGGCGCTGACCATCCCGAGCGCGATCTTCTCCCCCAGCAGCCCGGTGGCCGAGACCAGTCCCCTGGTCAGCCGGCGGTAGACGTTCTCCTCGCGCTCGAGCGCCAGCGAGCCGGCGACGAGCAGCACGGTGACGAACATCAGCGTGATCGCAGCCGCCACCGAGACCGCGAAGTTGTCGAGCGAGGGGGGCGAGCCGGAGACGACCTGCTTGTCGACCTTGATCGGCTGGCGAACCGACGCCAGCAGGTCGCCGGCGACTCCGAGGTTCTGGCGGGCGAGGCTCGAGAACCGGACGATGCGCTCGAGCTGGGCGCGGTTGGGGTCGCTCTTGGGCAGCGAGTTGGCGACGTTGGTGATGATCTGCTGGGTCTCCTTGAGGCCGAGGATGTTGAGGCTCTGGCCGAGGAAGCTGAAGTCGCCGCCGTTCAGCAGCAGGCCGAGGTACTGGACCAGCGTGTCGGAGAACTGGCCGGAGACCCTCAGGTTCGCCTCGTTGATCAGGGCCGAGATGCGATCGTCGACGAGGCGCCCCTTGACCGGGTCCTCCTCGTTGACGAGCACCTTCACCGTCGGTTGCTGGAAGCCCGAGGTCGAGAGCTCGGACCGGAGCTTGTCGACGAGGTCCGCCGGCAGGATCAGCGCCGCGAGCACGTCGCCGCTCTGGACCTTCTTCCTCGCTTCCGCCTCGCTCGAGACGTCGACGCACTCGATGCGGCTGCAGAGCTGGGACTTCGCCGCGCTCTCGTCGAGCGTCGTGTTGCCGACGGCCACCGACTCGCCGGGGGGCACCTCGTTGAGGAACGCGACCCGCGGCTTGTCGGGGCCGCGCGAGAGCGCAAAGCCGACGAGCACGGCGATCACCACCGGGTAGATCACGAGCAGGGCCGTGATCAGCGGCGAGCGCCGGAGGATCTGCAGGTCCTTTAAGAGCAGCCAGCGCATCAGCGCGTCCCCATCGATGACTCCATATCAATGACCCCTCGCGGCCAGGAAGGAGACGAACGCCTCCTCGAAGTCGCGCGCCTTGCGCCCGGCCTCGCGGTTGACGGCGGTGTGGAACTGCCGCGAGGTGCCGCTGAACAGCGCCTCGCCGTCGGCCATCACCAGCAGCCGGTCGCCGTAGCGCTCGGCTTCGGAGATGTGGTGGGTCGAGTAGATCACCGTCGTGCCGCCGCCGGCGAGGTCGATCACGAACTCCCACAGCCGCGAGCGCTGGC
>JAWVFN010000055.1:0-6415 GCA_033855935.1 Solirubrobacterales bacterium
TCGATCCGGCCGAGATCTCCAAGAACGTGCCGGCTCACATCCCGATCGTCGGCGACGCCAAGCTGATCCTGCCGAAGCTGACCGAGGAGTACCGCGCGCTGCAAACCGATTCGACCCGGCTCGAGGATTGGTGGAAGCGGATCCGCGCCTGGCAGAAGGAGTACCCGCTCGCCTACGAGGACTCGACCGATTCCGAGATCAAGCCCCAGCTGATGGTCCAGTCGATGTTCGCGGCGACCGGCGGCGAAGCGATCGTCACCTCCGACGTCGGCCAGCACCAGATGTGGGCGGCGCAGTACTACGGCTTTCCCGAGCCGCGCCGCTGGATCAACTCCGGCGGCCTCGGCACGATGGGCTTCGGCCTGCCGGCGGCGATCGGCGCCAAGGTCGCGGTGCCCGATCGCGAAGTCGTCTGCCTCGCCGGCGACGGGAGCCTGATCATGACCTGCCAGGAGCTGGCGACCGCAGTTCGCCACGAGATCCCGGTCAAGATCTTCCTCATGAACAACGGCTACTTCGGCATGGTCCGCCAGTGGCAGGAGCTGTTCTGGGACAAGCGCTATTCCGCGGTCGAGATGGGCCCGAGCCCCGACTGGGTCAAGCTCGCGGACGCCTTCGGCGCCACGGGCATGCGGGTCGACGCCAAGGCCGAGGTCGAGGGCGCGATGCGCGAGGCGCTCGCCACCGAGGGCCCGGTGCTGCTCGACGTCCGCGTCAGCCAGGACGAGAACTGCTACCCGATGATCCCTCCGATGCAGGCCGCACGGGACATGGTGGGCTGATGGAAGCCGGCACCCCCGAACTGCTCAAGCTCGAGGACCTCGAAGCATCCGCCCGCCGGCTGAGCGGGCGCAAGCACGTTCTCTCGATCATGGTCGAGAACCGGCCCGGCGTCCTCGCGCGGATCGCCGGCCTGTTCAGCCGCCGCGGCTTCAACATCGACACCCTCGCGGTGGGGCCGACCGACGACCCCGACGTCTCGCGGATCACGCTGACCCTCGACGGGGCCGTTCACCCGATCGACCAGGTCACCAAGCAGCTCCACAAGCTCATCAACGTGATCAAGATCCGCGACATGGAGCCGGGCGAGACGATCGCCCGCGAGATGGCGCTGTTCAAGGTCCAGGCGCCGGTCGAGAGCCGCGCCGAGATCATGCAGTTCGCTGAGATCTTCCGCGGCAAGGTTGTCGACGTCGCCCGCCGCCAGCTGACGATCGAGGTCACCGGCTCGGCCGAGAAGATCGAGGCGTTCGAGAAGATGATCCGCCCGCACGGCCTGATCGAGATGGTCCGCACCGGCGAGATCGCGATTCAGCGCTCCAAGCCGGACGCGTGATCACAACCCAAGAGCTGCTGCCGCAGCTCGAGCGGGCCGCGGCCGGAGTCAACGCCTCGAAGGGCCTCGCCCTCGCAAGCGCAACGGTCGAAATCGACCCGGTAGATCCGGCGGCCCTGGTCTTCGCCTCGCGCC
Source organism: Solirubrobacterales bacterium (assembly GCA_033855935.1). Taxonomy (GTDB): domain Bacteria; phylum Actinomycetota; class Thermoleophilia; order Solirubrobacterales; family 70-9; genus JAWVFN01. The sequence goes on from JAWVFN010000055.1 coordinate 1,472, forward strand.
GGGCGGCCGACCGCTGGTTCTGCTGGGAGCAGCCCGACCGCGATGGCCTCGCGATCGCAGCCCTCGGTAGCGTCCGCGAGCTCGTCTCCCGCGGCGAGGACCGGTTTGCCGACCTCGGCGAGCGATGGCGGCGGCTGCTCGGCCGCGCCGCGATCGAGGCGCCCGACGGGGCGCCACCCGGCGCCGGGCCGCTGCTGACGGGGGGTTTCGCCTTCGCGCCCGACGGCGGCGCGGAGGCCCAGTGGTCCTCGCTGCCGCCGGCGCTGCTCGTCCTGCCGGAGGTCTCGCTCTTTCGCAGCGGCGGGCGCTGCTTCCTCACCGTAAACGCACTGTTCGCGGGGGAGGTCGAGCGCGACTCGGTGCTCGCGGCCGCCGGCGCCCGGCTCGGCTCGCTGCGCGAATCTGAGCTCGAGATCGAGCCCGCCGATCCGCACCCCACCGGTGAGGTCCGGATCGATGCTCCTCACTCACCCGGCCACTACGAAGAGCTGGTCGCCGACGGCGTCGGCCGGATCTCGGCCGGTGAGTTCGAGAAGGTCGTCCTCGCGCGCGAGATCCGGGTGCAGAGCCACGCCGCCCACGATCCCGCGGCGCTGTTCGCGGCCCTGCGCGAGCTCTTCCCCTCGTGCTTCTGCTTCTGCTGCGGCACACCGGAGGCGGCCTTCCTCGGCGCCAGCCCCGAGCTGCTCGTGCGCCGAAACGGGGCCGGCGCCGCGACCGTCGCCCTCGCCGGGACCACCGGGCGCAGCGCCGACCCGGCGGTCGACGATCATCTCGGCGAGCGCCTGCTGCACAGCGACAAGAACCGCTCCGAGCACCGGATCGTTGTCGAGCGCATCGAGCGTGGCCTCGGCAGGCTCTCGGTCTGGGTCCAGAGCGCGCCCGAGCCGGGGTTGATCAAGGTCGCCAACGTCCAGCACCTGGCGACGCCGATCCGCGCCCAGCTTGCCGATTCCCAAGGGGCGGTCGAGCTTGCCGGTCTCCTGCATCCGACCCCGGCGGTCGGGGGCGAGCCCTCCGAGGCCGCCGTCGAGGCGATCAGCGAGCTCGAGGGCATGGACCGCGGCTGGTACGCCGGCCCGGTCGGCTGGGTCGATGGCGCCGAGGACGGCGAGTTCTGCGTCGCCCTTCGCTCCGGTCTGATCCGCGATCGCACCGCGCACCTGTACGCCGGCGCCGGCATCGTCGCCGACTCCGACCCCGCGGCCGAGCTCGCCGAGACCGAACTCAAGCTAGGGGCGATGCTGCCCCTGGTCACCGCCTGAGGTCAGGCGGCCCTGGTGAGGCGGGGCCAGATCAGCAGCACCAACCCAACCAGGATGCAGGCGATTCCGATTGCGTAGTTGACGAGGATCGCGACGATGATCCCGATCACGATAAGCAGTAGTGAGAGATCCATAGTGCAGGTGAGATACCCGGCCATGCACCCCGCAAACCGGATAGCCGTCCAGCGATACCCCGTAGAGTCGTAGGGCGTGAGGGGCTGGGCTTTCAAATTGGCGGGACTCGTATTGCCGTTCGCGGTGCTCGCCGCGGCTGCCTCGGCGCAGGCGGCGGTGCCCGGGCCTGCCGGCCTCGGCCTCGACCCGTCGTTCACCAAGCCGCGCAACGGCCGGGTTCTCGTCGAGCTGTTCACGCAGAAAGGACAGACCACCGAGGCGGTGGCCCGCCTGCGGGCCCTTGGCGCGCACATCAACGGATCGGCTCCAGCCTCGATCGAGGCGCGAGTGCCTGCCGACGACCTGGACGCGATCCAGCGGGATTCCTCGGTCCGCTACATCAGCGCGGTCGACCCGGGCGTCCCGGAGGCGGTGACAGGCCAAGAGCTGACCACGACCGAGGCGCGCACCGCCCAGGCTGCAGGTATCAGGGGTGCCGGAGTCAAGGCGATGGTGATCGACGTCGGCTTTTCGGGCTACACGTCGAGCCAGTCAAGCGGCGACTTGCCGGCGTCGCTGGGGACCTTCAACCGCTGCACGAGTTTCACGTCGGGCGGAGATCACGGCACCCAGGTCGCCGAGATCTTGCACGAGATGGCGCCCGATGCACAGCTGACGCTCGCTTGCGCGGCAAGCGTCACCGACCTCGCCAATGCCGAGCAGTACGCCAAAGACAACGGGATCACCATCATCAGCCGCTCCGTCGGCGTGTTCAACACGAGCCGCGGCGATGGCTCGGGTGGTCCCGGATCGCCCGACGCGATCGCCGCCGACGCTCAGGCAAACGGGATCCTCTGGGTCAACTCGGCCGGTAACTACGCCCGTAGCCATTGGGGCGGCGCGTTCTCGGATCCCGATGGCAATGGCATCCACAACTGGTCCGGCGCCGATGAGGGCAACGACTTCTCGATCGCCGCCGGCGACATGCAGTGCGTCTATCTCAAGTGGGACGCCTGGCCGGCGACGGCGATCGACTTCGACCTCTGGCTCGTCCCGGTCGCGGGCGGCACGACCCTGGTCTCGAACAATCCCCAGAACGGCAGCCAGCCCCCGGTCGAGCGCATCTGCGCGACCAACAGCGGTTCGACCACGCTGGCGGTCCGGGCTGAGGTCCATCGCGCTCCAACCTCGGCGCCCGGGTCTCCGAGAATTGACCTCTTCGTGCCGGAGACCTACGCGATCCAGCACCAGGTCGCAGCAACCAGCCTCAACGACCTCGGCGGCGCACCCCAGGTCTTCTCATCCGGCGCCGCCTGCGCGGCCACCGGTGCGATCCAGGGCTACAGCTCGCAGGGGCCGACGATCAGCGGCGCGGTCAAGCCCGACATCTCGGCGCTGACGCCTGTTTCGACCAGCCTCGAGTCGGCGACCGGCGGCTGCATTGCCGGCTTCAGCGGCACCTCGGCGACGGCGCCCCAGGTCGCCGGGGCGGCGGCGCTCTACAAGCAGGCCCTCGGGCTGCCGCCGGCAGGGCTGCGGGCGGCGCTCGAGACCGCAGCGTCCGCGGTAGACCCGGGCGCCCCGGGCAAGGACAACGCCTTCGGCGCCGGGCTGCTGACGGTCAACATGATCTGCGGCGGCCGGCCGGCGACGGCGATCGGCTCACAGGGCGATGACCGCATAGCCGGGACCAGGGGCGCCGACGTCATCCTCGGGCTCGGCGGCAAGGACACGATCTCCGGCCTGCGCGGCAACGATCTGCTCTGCGGCGGCCCCGGCAACGACAAGCTCCGAGGCGGCCCCGGTAAGGACAAGCTCTTCGGCCAGCAGGGCAAGGACAAGCTCCGCGGCGGCCCCGGCCACGACAAGCTGATCGGTGGCCCGGGCAAGGACAAGACCACTCAGTAGGCATAGCCCTTGACCGACGGCGCCGTGCGGCCGTCCCAGGTCAGCGACCAGCGTCGGCCGGCGACGTTGGCTGTCTCGAATGCGAAGTAACCCGCGGAGTCGGTGTGGACATTGGCTAGCGCGCCGGAGCTGCCGTCGCTGTCCGTGAAGTTGATCGTCACCACCGTCGGCCGGCGAGCCGGGCGCACACGGCCCCAGACTTCCGCCAAGTTGCCGGCCAAGCGCACGGCGAGCGGCGTCCTGAACGCGAACCACGAGGGCTTGCAGCCGACGGGGTGGACGAGGCACGGGCGGACGCCGCTGTTGTGGGTGCGCAGCCCCGACTCGAACGCGTGGTAGGTGCCGTTCAGCGGCGGGTCGTCCCGGAGCAGGTACTGGGCGAACGAGGCGACCATCGGGTTCTCGTAGGCGATCCGCTCGCCGATCGAGTCGAACTCGGCCTGCTCCCCGAACGAGATGCCGAGCGGATCGGGAACCGTCTCGTAGCCGTACTCGGTGATGTAGAGCCCGCTCGGCGGCAGCGCTCCGAGCGCCTCGGCCTTCGCCAGCGGCCCCGTCAGCCGCGACAGCGAGCCGCTCGTCACCAAGTCGGGATCGGCGGGCACCTGCCACGGCGTCATCCCCAGCGAGTAGGGGTGGTGCGACCAGCCGTTCACCGGCAGCGGCGGACAACTCGGAGGTCCGTTGAAGCCCGGGGGGAGGCAGAGCGTGCGGCGCATGAACTCGACCGGAGGGGTCTGGTTGGTGCCGCCCTGGCTCGTCTCGCCGGCGAGCAGGGTCCCGTGCCAGTGGGCGGCGGCGAGCCCGCGTGACGCTGCCTCGACCAGCCGGCGGTAGACCTCCGGCGCTCGGTCGTGCGGCTCGAGGAAGGCGGCGCTGTTGGGCTCGTTCCAGATCGAGATGAAGCGCGCCGCCGGCAGCTTGTGCTGAGGCCCGCGGCCGTCCGGGTCGAAGCGGCCGCTGTAGCGCGAGCCAAGCGCCTGCACGAAGGCGCGATAGGCGCCGGGCCGGGGCACGTTCTTGTCCTTGCCCGGGTGGCGGCGGGCCCAGTGGGGGATGACGCCATGGGGAAAGCGCCCGGTGGGCACCAGCATCACCTTGATCCCATGGCGGGCCGCGTCGCGCACGGTGCGGTCGATCGGTGTCCAGACGCCTCCGTAGCTCGCCGAGTTCCGCGGCTGGAAGCGCCGGGGCGCCCTGATCGAGTGCGGCTTCGGCGCCACGTCGACCCAGTAGACGACGATCCGGATCACGTCGGCGCCGAGCGAGCCGAGCTCGGGGACGGCGGCAGCGCGGCGGCGCTCGCCGTAGAGCCCGGTCGCCTCCTTGCTCGCGTCGACGATCGTCAGCTGTGCCTGGGACGCGTGGGCAGACGAGGGCCCGGCCGCGTGGCAACCCGCGCACGCCAAGGCGATGCCCACCAGCCCCGCTAGAACAGCCTTCACGGATTCAGCCTAGACAGCGCGGAGCGCGGCTTCGGCAGCAGCCCTTAGGCGCTCGTGGACTGCGACATTGCGCTCGCGGTCGACAGCGACCGAGATCAACCCCGTGCCGGCGCCGAGAGCATCCTCGATGTCGGCGAGCCTCGCCAGCGGGCGGTGCTCGATACCGAACAGCGCCGCAACCCGCGCCGGCTCGATCCCGGTCGGGGTCCCGA
>JAWVFN010000056.1:0-5366 GCA_033855935.1 Solirubrobacterales bacterium
GGCGCCCGACTCCTCGACCGCGGATGAGACGAGCTCGCCGAGCTCTTCGTCCGACATCTGGTCAGGCAAATAGACCTCGATCAGCTTCGCCTCGGCTTCCTCGGACGCGGCGCCCTCCTCGCGCGAACCCTTGCGCAGCGCCTCGGCGGCCTCGAGGCGGCGCTTGCGCTCGCCCTGGAGGGTCGCGACCTCGTCGTCCTTGCCCTCCTTGGCGGCGCCCTGGAGGGCGTTGGCGACCATGCGCAGCCGCCCGACCTTCTCCTTGTCGCCGGCCTTCATCGCGTCCTTGACGTCAGATTGCACTTTTTCGAGGATGCTCATTGCCACAAAGGGTATTAGCCGAGCTCGACGTGCTCGATCTCGGTCAGCGGCATCTGCAGAAAGCGGGTGCCCAGCTCGCGGAAGTTCTCGACGTCGCCGGTGCAGAGGAAGCGGTACTGGCCCTCCTCACGACCCTCGGCCAGCAGGCCGCGCGACTCGAGCTCGCGCTGGGCCGCGGCGGCGACCGCGTGACCGGCGGTGACGAGGCTGACGTCGCGGCCGAGGATCCGCTGCAGCATCGGGGCGACCAGCGGGTAGTGGGTGCAGCCGAGGATCAGGGTGTCGATGCCTGCGCGCTTGAGCGGCTCGCAGTAGGAGCGCACGGTTTCGACGACGCGCTCGTCGAAGGGGTTGCCGCGCTGGATGATCGCCGCGAGGTCGGGCGCCTCGACCTCGGTCACCTCGAGGTCGCGGTGCTGGCGGGCAAGCGCGTGGGCGTAGCCGCCGCCCTCGACCGTCGCCGGAGTCGCCAGCACGCCGACCCGCCCCGAGCCGGTGATCGCAGCGGCGATCTCGGCTTCGGGCTCGATCACCGAGACGACGGGAACGCCGGCGGCGTAGGCGATCGCGCGGGTCGTCTCGAGGCCCGCGGTCGCCGCCGAGTTGCAGGCGATGACGATCAGCTTGGCGCCGCGCTCTAGCAGCAGGTGAGTGTCACGGGCGACGCACTCGCGCAGCTCCTCGGGGGTCTTGGCCCCGTAGGGGAAATGGGCGTCGTCGCCGAGGTAGAGGAAGTCCTCGGCGGGCAGCGAGACCAGGCACTCGTGGAGCACGGTCAAACCGCCGACGCCGGAGTCGAACATCGCGATCGGGAGGCTGTCGCCTTCGGTCATCGCTCGAGCAGCATCGCGCCCCAGTCACCCCCGACGCGGCGCTTGGTCTCGCTGAACCCGGCCTCGGCCATCGCCATCGCGATCGAGTCGGTCTCGACGGCGAGCATGCCCGAGCAGACCAGTGTCGAGGGTGCGTCGTTCGCTGCGGCGGCGAGCCGCGGGGCCATCTCGATCAGGATCGGCGACGTCAGGTTGGCGGTCACCGTCGGCGCCGGCGGCGGGGTCTCCTGGCGGAGGTTGAGACGAGTGAACTCGATCTCGACGCCGTTCTCCTCGGCATTGCCGCGCGCCGCCTCGATTGCGGCCACCTCGTGGTCGTAGCCGGCGACAGGGCTCCAGCCGAGCTTCGCGGCGGCGATCGCGAGGACGCCCGAGCCGGTTCCCCAGTCGGCGATCGCGCCCCCGGCGCGGCCTTCGGAGGCGAGCTCGAGCAGGAGCTCGATCGCCAGACGCGTGGTCGGGTGGGCGCCTGTGCCGAAGGCCTGGCCGGGATCAACGACGATGTCCATGACCTCGTCGTCGGTCGCCGGCTCCCACGAGGGGCGGATCCGGACCCTCTCGCCGACCAGCACCGGCTTGTGGAAGTCGACCCAGCGCTCGGCCCAGTCGTCGGGGACCTCGGTGCTCGAGACGTCGATCAGCGCCGGCTGTTCCTCTCCCGCCGCGGGCCGGCCGATCGCCTTGTTCAGCACCGTCGCCTTCAGCGGCCCGAGGTCGGGGACCTCGCCTGGGACGCCGTAGATCGCGTACTCGACGTAGCCCTTGCCCTCATCCTCCTCGACGCCCCCGGGCGCGAGAACGAGGAGCTCCGCCAGAACCGCCTCGGCGAGCTCCGGCGGGCAGCGTACGGCGAGGCGGATCACAGCGTGTCGTGGAGCTGCTCGGCCGCCTCGCGCTGCTTGCGGTTGAGCTTCTTCGGCACGACGACCTGGAAGACGACGTGCTGGTCGCCGCGGCCGCCTGTGCCCCGCAATGGGGCACGGCCGCCGACCTGGGGCAGCCCCTCGCCCTTGAGCCGCACCGAATCGCCGGGCTGGGTGCCGGCCGGGACCCTGACCGTCTTGGCGCCGTCGAGCGTCGGCACCTCGATCTCGTCGCCGAGCATCGCCGCCGTCGCCGGCACCTCGACCGCCGTGATCAGATTGGTGCCCTGGCGCTCGAAGCGCGGGTCGGGCTCGACCCGTACCTCGACGTAGAGATCGCCGGGCCGGCCGCCCGGCTCGCCGACGTGGCCGGCGCCGGTGATCCGAATCCGCTGGCCGTCCTCGATCCCGGGTGGCACGTTGACCTCCCAGGTGCGCTTGCCGGCGACGCGGCCGAGGCCGTCGCAGTCCTCGCACGGGGTCTCGGCGAACTTGCCCTGGCCGTTGCAGACATCGCAGGCGCTGGCCCGGACGACCTGGCCGAGGATGCTCTGGGTCACCTGGCGCAGCTGGCCCGAGCCGCCGCAGCGGTCGCATGTCGTGATCGGGGTTCCGGGCTCGGCGCCGTTGCCGTTGCAGTGCTCGCAGGTCTTGACCGCGTCGAAGGCGACCTCGCGCTCGGTGCCGTGGAGCACCTCCTGCAGCGTCACCTCGACCGCCGTGCCGATGTCGGCGCCGCTCGCCGGGCCCTGCTGGCCGAAGCCGAAGATGTCCGGGCCGCCCTGGCCGAAAAACGCCTCGAAGATGTCCTGGAAGTTGCCCGCCGCGGCGTGCGGTGCCCAGCCACCCGAGCGCAGCCCCTCGTGGCCGAAGCGGTCGTAGGTCTGGCGCCGCTCGGGATCGGAGAGCACCTCGTAGGCCTCGGCGCATTCCTTGAAGCGCTCCTCGGCGTCGTGGTCCTCCGTGTTGACGTCGGGATGCAACTCGCGGGCCTTGACCCGGAAGGCCTTCTTGATCTCGACCTCGGTCGCGCCCCTCTGCACGTCCAGCACTTCGTAGTAGTCACGCGGCACAGCGGTAGCCATCTCCGAATCAGTCCTCGTCGTAGACGGTTTCGAAGAACTTCGACAGCTCGCCGGCGGCGTCGCGGACCGAGGAGATCGCGGTCGCGTAGTCCATCCGCAGCGGGCCCATGACGCCAACCGAGCCGAGGTTGCGGTGGGCGAGCCCGTAGTTGGCGCCGACGACGCTGACCCCGCGCAGCTCGGGGCTCGGGTTCTCCTCGCCGATCCAGCTGAACACCGACTGCGAGTCGAGCGTCGAGCGCAGGACGCCGAGCAGGTTGACGCGGCGCTCGAGCGCCTCGAGCAGCTGCTCGGCGCGGGGGATGTCGGCGGCGTGGTCTTCGGAGAGCAGCCTCGCCGCGCCATCGAGATAGAGGACGTGGTCGGCCGCCTCGTCGGGGTCGCGCAGCGCCGGGGCCAGCTCGGCGATGAAGCGCGCCTCGGCGGGCGAGAGCTGGGGATCGGCGAGGCGGTTGGCGATGATCCGGCCACCGACGGCGAGCCCGGCGAGGCGCTCGTTGAGGTAGCTCGAGGCCCACTCCGCGAGTCCCGGGTCGACCGGCTTGGCGTAGGTCATCGTCCTCTTCGAGACCTCTCCGTTGGAGGCGATGACGACGACCGTCACCACCCGCGGCTGGGGCAGCAGCACCTCGACGCGGTGGATGCGGGCCGCATCGATCGGCGGCGCCGTGACCACGGCAAGCAGGTCGTTGATCCGCGAGAGCTCGGCTGTCGTCTCGCGGATCGCGTCTTCGACCTCGCTGCGCATCCTCGACAACTCGAGGGCGCCCGTCGAGCTCTGCGGCTTGGGCGCGATCGCGAGTAGGGCGTCGAAGTAGAAGCGGTAACCGCTGTCGGTCGGCTGGCGGCCGGCCGAGGTGTGCGGGTGTGTCAGATAGCCGTCGTTCTCCAGCGCCGCGAGCTCGGCGCGCACGGTCGAGGCACTCCACTCGACCTGGGGGTGGTCGGCAATCGCCCGCGAGCCGACCGGCCGCCCCGATTCGAGGTGGGCCGCGACCACGGCCGCAAGGACCTGCTGTCTGCGTTCGCTCAGCACGACACGAATTCTAGGCTGCGCCCTCCTCGGCCAAAGCCGGCCCCCGGACGCGAAGCGGAGGAGCCGGGGCTATATGTGGAGCTCTGCTTCGGCGTTGCGGATGATCTGGTTGCCGTTCTGCTCGGCGACGGTGTCGACGACGACCTTGCCGTCGCCGGCCTCCTTGACCGTGCCGGTGACGACGACTTCCTGCTCGGGGAAGCCCATGCCGCGAAACTGGACCGAGAGCCGCTTCAGCGCCCGCGGATCGCCGTCGGCGAGCGCGGCGTTGGCGCGGGCGACCTGGGCCATCGTCCACAGCCCGTGGAGGATGCAGCCGGGCAGGCCCGCCGACTTGGCGAACTCGGGGTCGGTGTGAATCGGGTTCGGGTCGCCGGATGCCTCGGCGTAGCGCTTGGTCAGTCCGGCGTCGGGCGTGACGTGCAGCTCGGGAATCGCGTCGCCTTCGTGCAAATCGGCCATCTCAGACCCCTCTGACGATGTTGGTCCAGGTTGCGCGCACGACCTCGGCGCCGTCCTGGTTCGTGGAGACGGTCTCGAAGACGTAGAAGCCCTTGCCGTCCTTCTCGTAGATCTCGTTGCACTTGGCGGTGGTCGTGATCGTGTCCCCGGCGCAGACCGGCTCGCCCCAGACGAACTCCTGGCCGCCGTGGACCATCGCCGGAAAGTTGATCCCGACCTCGGGGTCGAGGATCGCCGGCCCCATCGCCGGGCCGCTGTAGACGACGGCGAACATCGGCGGCGCGACGAGGTCGCGGAAGCCGGCGGCCTTGGCGGCCTCGGCGTCGTGGTGGACGTCCTTCGCGGCGCCGATCGCATCCGCGTACTGGGTGATCCGCTCGCCCTCGACCTCGAAGGTCGCGGGGTCCCACTCCTTGCCGACTGCTTTGGTTTCGACCGGCATCGCGGCGGCAGTCTAGTCGGCGCCAGATTCCCGGCGCTTGGCGACGTCGCGGGCCTCATCGACCTCCGGGTAGAGGTGGAGCGCGACGAGGCGGTCGCCGGCGACCTCGGCCATGAAGCAGAGGTCGAGCTCCACCGGGACGCCCGAGCTGCGGCCGACCGCCGTCTGGTGGATCGGGATGAGCACGTGGCGATCGCCGACGCCCTCGATCTCATCGTGCTTGGTGCCGACGTCGAAATCGTCCCAGGCCTCGAGCCAATCCGTGAGCCAGCGGGTGTAGCCCTCGGGGCCGCGAAACGAGCCCGAGTTGGCGAGCGCCGGCGG
>JAWVFN010000057.1:0-9933 GCA_033855935.1 Solirubrobacterales bacterium
AGGCCGCGCCGCCGCGCGACGCGGTGACGCTCGCCCACAGCCCGGTCTGCCCGCAGGCATACCGGATCGGCGACCGTGCCTGGGGAATCCAGTTCCACGCCGAGGTCAGCGCCGCCGACGCCGAGCACTGGATCGACGATTACCGCAGCGACTCCGACGCGGTCAAGATCGGGGTCGACCCCGACCGGCTGCGCGAGGAGACCCGGGAGAAGATCGCCGCCTGGAATCAGCTCGGGCGCGACCTCTGCGGTCGCTTTTTGGATGCGGTTTCTGGGTAGGCTTGCGGTTGTGAAGCGCTTGGGGACAGCACTTGCGGCGGGGGCGATCGCGGTGGCGCTGACGGCGGTGCCGGCGCACGCCGCGCAGACCAAGTTCTTCCAGACAGCCGACAAGAACATCGCCTGCGTCGTCTTCAAGGGGTTCAAGTCGAAGCGCCGCCACGGCCACAAGATCAAAGGCGTCAGCGGCATCGCCCGCTGCGACATCCTCAACAAGAGCTGGACGGTGCCGCCGCCGGCGCGGAAGTGCCTCGCCGACTACGGCAACGGGTTGGAGGTCTTCAACAACGGGTTGGGGCATCCGACCTGCGCCGGTGACAGCGTCTTCTCCCCGAACAACCCGGTGCTCGCCGCCGGAGCATCGATCGTCCAGGGCCGCTTCACCTGCACGGCGCTGGCCGCCGGCATGCGCTGCACCAACACCCGCAACAGCCACGGCTTCGAGCTGACCCCGGCGACCTACTCGCTGTTCTAGGGCTACTCCGGCTCGTCGGCGACCGGCGTCACGTAGGCACCGGAGAGGCCGCCGTCGACGAGGAAGGTCGACGCGTTGACGTAGGTCGACTCGTCGCCGGCGAGGAAGAGCGCCGCCGTGGCTACCTCGTGTGCCTCGGCGAAGCGGCCCATCGGCAGGTGGATCATCCGCCGTGCGGCCTTCGCCGGATCGGAGGCAAACAGCTCCTCGAGCAGCGGCGTGTTGACGGGCCCCGGGCAGAGCGCGTTGACGCGGATCCCCTGGCGCGCGAACTCGACCCCCATCTCGCGCGACATCGCCAGCACGGCGCCCTTCGAGGCCGTGTAGGAGATCTGCGAGACCGCCGCGCCCATGACGGCGACGAACGAAGCGGTGTTGATCACCGAGCCGCCGCCGGCTTCGAGCAGGTGCGGGATCCCGTGCTTGCAGCAGAGGAAGACGCTGCGGACGTTGACGTCTTGAACACGCTGCCAGGCCTCCAGCGGCGTGTCGAGGACGGACTCGTCGTCGGTCGGGTTGATCCCGGCGTTGTTGAAGAGGACGTCGATGCGGCCGAACTCGGCCTTGGCCTTCTCATACATCTCGGCGACCTGGACCTCGTCCGAGACGTCGGCTTGCAGGACAAGGTCGCCGACTCCGCCTTCGACGAGGTCGACACCGACCACCTTCGCCCCTTCCTCGGAGAACAGCGTGGCCGACTCGGCGCCGATGCCGCTGGCGGCGCCGGTGATCACACAGACCTTGCCCTCAAGCCGGTTTCCCATCAGCTCTCCTCTGTCGCGTAGTAGATGTTCTTCAGCTCGGTGTAGTGCTCGAGCGCGTGCGGGCCGAGCTCGCGGCCGACGCCCGATTGCTTGAAGCCGCCGAACGGGGTCGAGACGCGGACCGACGTGTTCGAGTTGATCGAGACCACGCCAGTCTCCATCGCCCGCGCCGTGCGCAGCGCCTTGGCGCCGTCGCGGCTCCAGACCGAGCCCGATAGCCCGTAGATCGTGTCGTTGGCGATTCGCACCGCCTCGTCCTCGCCGTCGAAGGGGATGACGCAGGCGACCGGGCCGAAGATCTCCTCGCGCGCCGGGCGGTCGTCGTTCGAGACCGGGGCGAGCACCGTCGGCGGGAACCAGTAGCCCGGGCCTTCGGGGGCCTGCCCGCGGATCGCGACCGGGGCGCCGTTTCCGACATAGGAGGAGACGGCCTCGAGTTGGCCAGCCGAGATCAGCGGGCCCATCTGGGTCTTCTCGTCGAGCGGGTCGCCCACGATCAGCGAGGCCACCTGCTTCTCGAGCAGCGACATGAACTCGTCAACCGCATCGGCCTCGACCATGATCCGCGAGCGCGCGCAGCAGTCCTGGCCGGCGTTGCCGAACACGGCGCCCGGCGCGGCGGCGGCCGCGGCCTCGAGGTCAGCGTCGGCGTAGATCACGTTGGCGGACTTGCCGCCGAGCTCGAGCGTCACCCGCTTGATCTGCTGCGCGGCGCCGGCGGCGATTCCGCGCCCGACCTCGGTCGACCCGGTGAAGGCGATCTTGGCGATGTCGGGGTGCTCGACCATCCGCTGGCCGCAGACGCTGCCCGGGCCGGCGACGACGTTGTGGACGCCCTCGGGCAGCCCGGCCTCGAGGGCGATCTTCTCGAGCTCCAAAGCGGTCAGCGGCGTCAGCTCGGCCGGCTTGAGCACGATCGTGTTGCCCGCTGCCAGGGCCGGGGCGACTTTCCACGAGGCGATCACGAGTGGGAAGTTCCAGGGCACGATGAGCCCGACCACGCCGAGCGGCTCGCGGAAGGTCATGTCAATGCCTCCGGCGACCGGGATCGTGTCGCCGAGGATGCGCTCGGGGGCGCCGGCGTAGTAGCGGAAGGTCTCGACAACCATGCCCATCTCGCCGCGGGCGTTGGAGATCGGCTTGCCGGCGTTGCGCGCCTCGAGCGTCGCCAGCTCGCCGGACTTGGCCTCGATCGCGTCGGCGAGGCTGTAGAGCAGCTTTGCCCGCTCCCCGGGAGCGATCGCACGCCAGGCCGGGAACGCGGCCTTGGCCCTCGCGACGGCGGCGTCGATCTCCTCCACGCCGCCGCGCGCTACCTCGGCCATCACTTCCGCGGTCGCGGGCTCGACGACGGAGATCAAGGCGCGACCAGCCAAAGGTCTGTTCGCGGAACCATTACGAGAAGGATATGGTGCTGCCATGGCTGCTGACCAGCAGCAGGGGAATGGACCGAAGCTTCCGGGCGGACCTGGCGGCGATGGGGGCATGCTCACGCTCGATCAGCTGAAGAAGGAAGCCAGCGAGGGCACGATCGACACGGTCGTCACCGCGTTCACCGATATGCAGGGCCGGCTGTTCGGCAAGCGGATTCAGATCGAGTATTTCCTCAACGACGTCGTCGGGCACGGGGTCGAGGGCTGCAACTACCTGCTCGCGCTCGATATGGACATGGAGCCGCTCCCCGGCTACGAGATGGCCAACTGGGAGGACGGCTACGGCGACTTCGGGATCTCCCCGGACATGACGACCCTGCGCCGCATCCCATGGCTCGACCGTACCGCGCTCGTCCTCTGCGACGTCGTCAACCACGATGGCTCGCCGGTCGAGCCCTCGCCGCGCCAAATCCTCATCGCCCAGTTCGAGCGCGCCCAGGAGGCGGGCTTTACCCCTTACGCGGCCTCGGAGCTGGAGTTCTACCTCTACAAGGAGACCTACGCCGAGGCCTGGGAGAAGGACTTCAAAAACCTGACCCCGACGATCCCGTACATCCTCGATTACCACATCCTCGCCACGACGATGGACGAGCAATACATCGCCCCGATCCGCCGCGGCATGCACGGGGCCGGGATCCCGGTCGAGTTCTCGAAAGGCGAGGCTTGGTACGGCCAGCACGAGATCAACATGCGCTACGCGGACGCGGTGACAACGGCGGACCGCCACACGATCTACAAGAACGGCGTCAAGGAGATCGCCTTCCTCAACGAGATCTCGGCCAGCTTCATGGCCAAGCCATCGGAGGACGACATCGGCAGCTCCTGTCACGTCCACCAGAGTCTCGTCGGCAAGGACGGCAAGAGCGTCTTCGTCGACGGCAAGGGCGAGGAGACCGACACCTTCCACCACTTCATCGGCGGCATGCGCGATCACATCCGCGAACTGGCTCTGTTCGTCGCCCCGTCGATCAACTCCTACAAACGCTACGCCGCCGAGAGCTGGGCGCCGACCTCGGTGTCGTGGGGACGCGACAACCGCACCTGCGGCTTCCGCGTCGTGGGCAGCGGTCAGTCGCGAAGGGTCGAGTGCCGGATCCCAGGGGCCGACGCAAATCCCTATCTCGCCTGCGCCGCGCTGCTCGCCGCCGGCCTCGACGGGATCGAGAACAAGACCGATCCCGGCCCCGAGCTGAAGGGCAACGCCTACGAGGCGGGCGAGGCCGAGGCTTTCCCCTCATCCCTCCGCGAAGCGGTGAGCCTCTGGAAGAAGAGCGATTTCGCCAAGAAGGCGTTCGGCGACAAGGTCCACAAGCACTACCTCAACTACGGCCAACTCGAGCAGGGGCTGTTCGACAAGGTCGTCACCGACTACGAGCGGCGCCGCATGTTCGAACGGGGTTAGGCTCCGGCGGCGTCGACCAGAGCGGGCACGATCCGGTCGTCCCGTCCCTCCTCCGGGTGCCAGAGCACCCCGAGCGCGAAGCTCCGCCCATCGTCTGACTCGATCGCTTCGATCGTCTCGCCGTCGTCGGCCCAGGCGCTGGGCTGGAGGCCCTCTCCCACATCGGCTACTCCCTGATGGTGGTGGCTCTTGACCGCCAGCAGCTCCGCCCCTGCCGCCCGCGCCGCCAGCGATCCACCGGCGAGATGAACCTCGTGCTCGGCCCATGCGCCCGGGACGGGCCGGTGGTCCTCGTGGCCGAGGCGCGTGGGCAGGTGCTGCTCGAGCGTGCCCCCGGACGCCACGTTGAGAATCTGCATGCCGCGGCAGACGCCGAGCAGCGGTAGGTCTCGCTCGAGCGCCCGCCGTGTGAGCGCGATCTCAAACGCGTCACGTTCGGGATTGGCCCCGACGTCTGCGCCTCCCCCGAGCACCAGTCCGTCGACCCGCTCGAGGATCTCGTCCGGGGCCTCGGACGCCAGGCTGTCCGGCGGCAGCATCGCCACGATCGCGCCCGCCCGCTGCAGCGCCCGCGCATAGCTGAGCGGCAGCAGGACGACCGGCTCATCGACCCAGACGCTGAAGCTCGCCGGCTCGACGGCAGCGCAGACTCCGATCATCGGCCGGCTCATCCCTGGAAGGTATCGGTGCCTGTGGTAGGAACCGGGAATGGCCTCGCCTCCATCCGCCGACGCTCGGGTCGCGATCATCGGCGGCGGCGTGGTCGGCGCTGCGGTCGCGTACACGCTGGCCCGGCGCGGCGTCGGCGCGCTCCTGCTCGAGGCCGAAAAGACGCTGGCGCTGGCGGCGAGTGGCACCAACTCGGGAATCCTCCACACCGGCTTCGACTCGGCCCCAGGTCAGCTCGAGACCAAGCTGATCCTGCGCTCGGCCGAGCTCCGCCCCGACGTGCTCGAGCAGCTCGGGATCCCCGTCCTGCACCCGGGCGCGGTGCTGAACCCCGCGGGCAGCGATGACCCCGAGACGGTTGCGGCCCTCGCCGCGGGGGCGGCCGAGAACGGCGTCGAGGTCCAGCTCCGCGACGACGGCACCCTCGAGGTTCCCGGCGAATCGGTCACCAACCCGGTCGCCTACACCCTGGCGCTGGCAGGAGCCGCCGTGGGCGGTGGCGCGTCGCTGCGAACCGAGGCCCGTGTCGCATCGATAGCCGAGCGCGAGCCGGGCCTTGCCCTGACCCTCGCCGGCGGCGAGCAGGTCGAGGCGGACATCGCCGTCAACTGCGCCGGGCTCCGAGCCGATGAAGTCGCGCGGATGGCCGGCGACGACAGCTTCGAGATCTACCCGCGCAAGGGCGAGTTCTTCGTCTTCGCACCACCCGGCGGCCAGCCGCTCGAGCGCATTCACCTGCCGGTGCCGACCAAGCGGACCAAGGGCGTGCTCGTCTTTCCGACGATCGACGGCATGGTCATCGCTGGGCCGACGGCCCACGACCAGGAAGACAAGGACGACTGGTCGGTGCGGCCCGAGGCGGAGGAGGAGGTGCTGCCAAAGGCGCGAACGATCGTGCCTGCGCTCGAAGGCGCAGAGCCGATCGCGAGCTACGCCGGGCTGCGGCCGGCCGGCCGGGGCGTCAACTACGTCATCGGGCCCTCCAAAACCTGTCCTCGGTTGATCAACGTCGCCGCGATCCGCTCGACCGGGCTGTCGGCGTCGCTCGGAATCGCCGAGCACGTGACCGATCTCCTCGCCGGCCAGGGTCTGCCGCTCGAGGGTGACCGCCCGCTGGCGCCTGCGCCCCTCGCCGATCTGAAAGGGTCAGAGCACTGGTGGACCAGAACCGCCGAGGAGAAAGCACCGCGATGAGCGAGCGTTATCTACTGGGGGTCGACGAGGGCACGACCGGCGTCAAGGCAGCGCTTTTCGACGAGCGTCTGCAGCCGGTCGCCGAGGCCCGTCGCGACAAGGTCAACCGCCACCCGCGCGAGGGCTGGGTCGAGCAGGACGGCAACGAGGTGCTCGAAGCCGTCGTCGGAGCGATCGGCGAGCTGCTCGCCGATCCACCTGGCGAGATCGTGGCCTGCGGGCTCGACCACCAGGGCGAGTCGGTGCTCGCCTGGGACGCCGAGAGCGGCGAGCCGCTCTCGCCGGTCGTCGTCTGGCAGGACAAGCGCTCGCAGGAGGTGCTCGACAAGCTCGGTGACTGCGAGGAGGAGGTGCAGAAGCTGAGCGGCCTCCCCTTCGACCCCTACTTCTCGGCGGCGAAGATGGCTTGGCTGCTCGAGAACAACGAGGCCGTGCAGACGGCGCGCGACGGGGGAACGCTGCGGATGGGCACCGTCGACTCCTTCCTATGCGACCGCCTCGGGGCCGGGTTCGCGACCGACCCTTCGACCGCGTCGCGTACCCAGCTGCAGGCGATCGCAGCGCCGGGCAGTTTCGACCCCCGCCTCTGCGAGATCTTCGGCGTTCCAGCCGAGGTGCTGCCGGAGCTTCGCGACACCGCGGGCGAGCTGGCGACGCTCAACCACGAGAGCTGGCCGCTGGAGTTGGCGCTCTGCGGCCAGACCGTCGATCAGCAGGCAGCGCTCGCGGGCGCGGCCTGCGTCGTTCCGGGACGGGTTAAGGCGACCTACGGCACCGGCGTCTTCGTCCTCGCCCACACCGGCGAGGGCGTACCGGAACCGGCCGGCGGCCTGCTGCCCACCGTCGCCTGGACCATCGACGGCAAGACCGAGTACGCGCTCGACGGCGGCGTCTTTGCCGCCGGCGCGATGCTCGATTGGATGGTCACCGAGCTCGGCATCGCCGAGGACGCACCGGGCATCAGCAAGCTCGCCAACGAGGCCGAGACCTCGGCCGGCGCCCGGGTCCTCCCCGGCCTCGCGGGGATCGGCGCGCCGTGGTGGCGGCCCAACGCGCGCGCGGTGATCTCGGGCATCTCCGGCGGCACGACCCGCGCCAACGTCGCCCGGGCGGCGCTCGAGGGCATCGCCTGGCGCGTCGCCGATGTCGTCGCGGCGATCCGTGAGACCACCGTGGTGGAGACGCTGCGCGTCGACGGCGGCCTCACCAACGAGCCCCTGCTGCTGCAGCTCCAGGCCGACATGATCGGCGCGCCGGTCGAGGCCGCCGGCGCCGACGCGACCGTGCTCGGCTCGGCGGCGCTCGCGGCCGTAGGCTCCGGGGTGATCTCCTCGCTCGCCGACCTCCCCGAGATGCTCCCCGCCGACCGCGCGGTCGAGCCCCAGCGTGACGACGTTTGGCGCGACGCCGAGCACGCGCGCTGGCGCGAGTTCGTCAGGGCCACCGAAGGTCTGGATGCGAGCTGATGGACACGGCGATCGACAAGATCCTCGCCCAGCTCGTCCCCGACCTCGGCGACCTCGTGGGTGATGTCACCCCGCTCGAGGGCGGGATCACGAACCGCAACTTCCGCGCCCGCCTCGGTGGCCGCGACTACGTGATCCGAATGCCGGGCAAGGACACCTCGCTGCTCGGCATCGACCGCAGCGCCGAGATGCAGGCGAACGAGTGCGCGGCCGCCCTCGGAATCGCTCCGGCGGTCGCCGCGATGCTCACTGACCCACCGGCGCTGGTCACCGGCTTCGTCGAGGGTGAGCAGATGACCGCCGAGGACCTGCGCGAGCCGGCGACCATGGCCGAGGTCGCTCACGCGCTGCGCCAGGTCCACGATTCCGGCAGCGAGGTACCGACCCGCTTCGATTCGTTTCGCCTGGTCGAGGAATACGCCGCGACCGCCGCCGAGCGCGGCGTCGAGGTGCCGCCCGCCTACCAGGAGGCGCACGAGCACGCGGCCGCGATCGAGAAGGCGGTGAGCGGGCCCGAGCACGAGCCCGTCCTCTGCCACAACGACCTGCTCGCCGGCAACTTCCTCCGCGGCGGTCGAATCTGGATCGTCGACTGGGAGTACACCGGCATGGGCGACCGCTTCTTCGACCTCGCCAACTTCGCGGTCAACAACGAGTACAGCTCGCCCCAGTACGAGGAGCTGCTCGCCGCCTACTACGGCGAGCGGCCGCCGCCGGGCCGGGCCGCCTCGCTGCACCTGATGGTCTTCATGTCCGACTTCCGCGAGGCGATGTGGGGCGTAGTGCAACAGGGGATCTCCGACATCGACTTCGACTTCGTCGAGTACGCGACCAAGCACTTCACCCGCATGCGGGAGACCGCCGCCAACCCGCATTTCGCCGCCCGGCTCGAGGAGGCCAGTGCCACGGGCTGAGCCGCCCGCCTCCGCCCGCTGCGTGATCATCGGCGGCGGCGTCGGCGGCGTCTCGATCGCCTACCACCTCGCCGAGCTCGGCTGGGACGACGTCATCGTCCTCGACCGCGCCGAGCTGACCTCGGGCTCGACCTTCCACTCGGCGGGCCTGGTCGGCCAGCTCCGCGGCTCGGTCTCGCTGACGAAGATGATGATGCACTCGGTCGAGCTCTACCGCCGGTTGAAGGACGAGTCGGAGTTCGATCCCGGATGGACCGAGTGCGGCGGTATCCGGCTCGCTTCGAGCGAGGAGCGCATGGAGGAGCTGCGCCGCCAGGCAGGCTGGGCCAAGACCTTCGGCCTGCCGATGGAGCTGATCTCCGCCGCGGAGGCGGAGGAGCTGTTCCCGCTGATGTCGACCGACGGGGTGCTGGGCGCGGCCTGGCTGCCGACCGACGGCTATCTCGATCCAGCGCAGCTCACGTATGCGTTGGCTGACGGCGCCCGCCGCGGCGGCGCCCACACTTTCACCAACACCCGCGTCACCGGGATCGAGGTCGACAAGGGGCGCGTGCGAGCGGTGCAGACCGATCGCGGCAGGATCGAGGCCGAGGTCGTCGTCAACGCCGGCGGTATGTTCGCCGCAGAGCTCGGCCGGCTCGCCGGCGTCCGCGTGCCGCTGCTGCCGATGAGCCACCAGTACCTCGTCACCCAGCCGTTCCAGGAGCGGCCCGATCCACCCCTCCCCACCCTGCGCGACCCGGACCTCCTCATCTACTTCCGCGAGGACGGGGGCGGCATGGTCATGGGCGGCTACGAGCGCCGCTCGCAGCCCGCCTTCCTCCCCCACGGGCCGACCGGGCTCGAGCAGATCCCGCCCGACTTCAACGGCCGCCTGCTCGAGGACGACTGGGACCGCTTCGAGGAGATCACCGAGAACTCGAAGAAACGCGTGCCGAAGATGGACGAGATCACCGTCACCCAGCTGATCAACGGCCCCGAGGCGTTCACCCCAGACAACGAGTTCTGCCTCGGCGAGACCGAAGTCGCCGGCTTCTTCGTCGCCGCCGGGTTCTGCGCGCACGGGCTGGCCGGCGCCGGTGGCATCGGCAAGGTGATGGCCGAGTGGATAGCCGACGGCGAGCCGAGCCTCGACCTCTGGCACATGGACATCCGCCGCTTCGGCGCCCAGTACCGCTCGCCCGCCTACACCTTCGAGCGGATCAAGGAGACCTACGAGACCTACTACGACATCCGTTACCCGAACCACGAGCGCCAGGCCGGGCGGCCGCTACGCGTCTCGCCCGCCAACGAGGCGCACCGCGCGCTCAACGCCGCCTTCGGCGAGAAGTCGGGCTG
>JAWVFN010000058.1:0-6084 GCA_033855935.1 Solirubrobacterales bacterium
GTCGTAGCTGCTCTCCCGTCCCGGGCGAGCTGCGCGAAGCCGCCGGCTTGCTCGAGCGCCGCTGGACGATGGCGACCATCTACGCCTCGGCCAGCGGCGCCGTGCGTTTCAACGAGTTCCGCCAGTCACTCCCGGGCGTCTCGCCGACCACCCTCTCCCACCGCCTCGAATCCCTCGAGGAGGCCGGCATCCTCGAGCGGCGCCTCGTCTCCGGGCGCCCGCCGCACAGCGAGTACAAGCTGACCGCCCGGGGTACTCGTGTCGCCGAGGCCCTGTCGGGTCTACTCAGCCGCTAGCCACAAGGAGGAGCAGGATGCTCGAGGACAGCAAGGCATTCAACGGCTTCGCCGTCGACGACGTCGGCAAGGCAAAGGAGTTCTACGGCGAGAAGCTGGGGCTGAAGGTCACGGCTCTCAATGACGAGGAGGAGCTGATGGAGCTCCACCTCAACAGCGATCGGCCGACGCTCTTCTACGTCAAGCCCGACGTCGAGCCGGGCAACAGCACGATCCTCAACTTCCCTGTCGACGACATCGACGAGGCCGTCGACGGACTCGCCGCAAAGGGGATCGAGTTCGAGAAGTACGACGGCATGGATCAGGACGAGAAGGGCGTCATGCGCGGAATCGCAGCGGGCCGCGGCCCCGACATAGCCTGGTTCAAAGACCCGGCGGGGAACATCCTCTCGGTGCTGAAGGAGAGCTAGCCGAGGGGAGTGCTGCTGGATATTCGGTTACTCGGAGAGGAACAGGTCGAGCGCGAGCTCGTCCTGCTTGTCGCCGAAGCCGTACTTGGAGAGGTCGGCGACGCCCTCTTCGGCGAGGACCTCGTCGTCGATGTAGAAGTTGCCGGTCGCCTTGGCGGACGGGCGGGTGAGGATCGCGTGGGCGGCGTCGGCCATGATCTCGGGGCCGCGCGAGCGGGACATCGCCTCGTCGCCGCCGAGGAGGTTCTGGACGGCCGCGGTGGCGATGATCGTCCGCGGCCACAGCGAGTTGGCGGCGATGCCCTTGTCCCTACCCTCTTCCGCGAGGCCGATGGTGCACATGCTCATCCCGTATTTGGCGATGGTGTAGCCGAGGTGGGCGCCGAACCATTTTGGGTCCATGTCGATCGGCGGGCTGAGCGTGAGGATGTGGGCGTTGTCGGACTTCTCGAGATGCGGGAAGCTCGCCTTTGAGAGAAGGAACGTGCCGCGGCAGTTGATGTCCTGCATCAGGTCGTAGCGCTTCATCCCCTGCTGCGAGGCCGGCGCCAGGTCGATTGCGCTGGCGTTGTTGACGACGATGTCGATGCCGCCGAACTTCTCGACGGTCTGCGCGACGGCACCGCTGACCGAGTCCTCCTCGCGGACGTCCCCGACGATCGCCAGCGCCTCGCCGCCCGCCTCTTCGATCTCGGCGGCGGCGGTGTGGATCGTGCCCTCGAGCTTCGGGTGGGGCTGGTCGGTCTTGGCCAGCAGTGCGACTTTGGCGCCGTCGGCGGCGGCGCGCTTGGCGATCGCGAGGCCGATGCCGCGGCTGCCGCCGGACATCAGGATCGTCTTGCCCCCGAGGTTCCTGTTACTCACGGCTGCAGCCTACTGCCCGATATGGGCCACCCATGGAGAGCCCTGGGCGGTTAATGCTTGGCGAGCTCGCGGATTTGCGAGTCGATCTCGGCGAGCTCCCGGGTGCGCTGCTTGAGCAGGGCGAGGTCGAAGCTGCCGCGGCGGTACATCTCGAGGGCGAGGCTGCCCAGCTCGCGGAACTCGTCCTCTCGCAACCGTTCCAGCTCGCGGAGCTTCTTCTTCGCCCGCATCGGCGACCTACGCGGTCAGCTGCTCCTTGATCTCATCGAGGAGATCCTTGGGGAAGCCGGGCACGGCGTCCATGTCGTCGACCGTGCCGAAGCCGCCGGCGCGGTCGCGGTAGGCAATGACGCGGGTGGCCTGGGTGACGCTCATGCCGAGGCTGCGCAGCTCCTCGAAGCTGGCGGCGTTGACGTCGACGAGGTCGCCCTTCTTGGGCTCGGCCTTCGTCTTTCTGGCCGGCGTCTTCGGCTTCGGCTTCGAAGCCGCCTTCTTTCTCGTCGAGGTCTTTTTCTTCGTACTCGATGCAGCCTTCTTCTTCGGCGCCGCCTTCTTGGGCGGCTTCGGCTCGGGCTTGGGCTCGGGGGCGACGAAGACCTCGGTCTCGGAGGTGTCCTGCTCGTCCTCGACCTTGCCCTTGTCCTCCTCGACCTTGGCGCCGGCCGGGCCGGCGACCTCTGCGGCCTTGTTCTTCAGCGCGTTGAGCTTCTGTTCGACGGCCTCGAAGCGGCTCGCGCGGTCGGCGTTCTCGGTCTCGCGCAGGCCGTCCTCGGTTGCGAGCAGCCGGGTCTCGGCGCCTTTGGCTCGGGCCTCGGCTTCGTCGAGGCGGGCCTCGGCCGCACGCAGCGCCGATGACGCCTCGTCGAGCTCGGCCGACAACTCGGCTTCGCGGGTCTTGATCCGCTCGGCGGCGGCGCGCTCGGCCTCACGGGTCGCCTTCGCGACCTCCCGCTTCACACGCTCGTCTGCTTCCTTGCTCATCTTCTCGGCCTGCTCGGCGAGCTTACGCTCCATTTCGGCAGTCAGCTTGTCGGCGGTCTCGCGGCGCGCGGCGGAGATCTGGTCGCGCGCATGGTGCTCGGCGTCGCGCTTCATTGAGTTGCCCTGCGAGCGCAGCCACGACGCCGCGACGCTGCGGGCGTCGAGCTCGGCTTCGGCGAGGGCCTTCTCGGCCTCGACCGACTTCTTCTCGGCGGCCTGGGCCTTGCTCTCGGCCTTCGAGATGGCGGTGCGCCTGCCCGCCTTCTCGGCATCGAGCTCCTCGCGCAGCGCCTTCATCTCGTCGGCGACCTTGCGCTCGGTGGCGCGGCGGGCCTTCTCGGCGGCGGCGCGCACGCGCTCCTCGGCCTCGGCCTCGAGCTCGGCCTCCTTGGCGGCGATCTTCTCCTCGGCGTCGCGGGCGTGTTGGGCGATGCTGCTCTCGGCCTGCTCGACGCGGCTGCCGGCCGCGTCGAGCGTGCGCTCGATCTCGGCGAGGCGTTGCTCGGCTTCGGTCGCGGCCTTGCCGGCGGCCTCCCGCTCGCGCTTGAGCGCCTCTTCGCGGCTGGCGAGCTCGGCGGTGTAGCGCTCCGCGGTGGCCTTCTTTGCAACCTCGGCCTGCTCGGAGGCGCGCAGCTCGGCGTCGTTCTTGATCTTCATGACCTTCTCTGAGAGCTCGGCCTCGATCTCGGCCCTGACCTCGGTGGCCGCGGTGGCGCGCGCCTGCTCGGCGCTCTCCTCAGCCTGCTCGATCAGCTTCTGGCGCTCGACCTCGAGCTCGGAGCGGACCTCCTCCTCGCCGGCGACGCCGCGCAGCTTCTCCTCGCTCTCCTCGCGCGCCTTGTCGACCGCGTCGCGGACCTTGGCCGAGGCCTCGCTCTCGAGCGAGGCGATCTGCTGGTGCAGGTGCTCGGTCTGCTCGGCGAGGCGCTTCTGGGCCTCGGCATTGACGCGGCGCTCGGTGTCGATCCGGGCCTGCTCGGCCTCGTGGGCCGCGCCGTCGGCGCGCTCGACCTCGGTCAGGGCTTCGCGCAGGGCGTTGATCGCCTCGTCGCGCTCGGCGAGCAGCTCGGCCTCGCGGCCGCCGACGTCGGCGCGGGCCTTCTGCTCGGCCTCGCTCTTGAGTTGTTCCGCCTGTGTGCGCACCCAGCGCGCGGCGTCCTCGCGGACCGCCGGCGGCGCCGGCCTCGGCGGGGAGGCGCCCTCGGCGCCGGCGTCGGCGATGCCGGCGCCGGACTCGGCCTGCTCGAGCCTGCGCTGGACCTCCTCGAGCGCCTTGGCGGCGGTCTCGCGCTCCTTCTCGAGGTCCTCCTCGAGGGCGAGAATCTCGGCGGTGGCGCGCTCCTCGGCCTTGCGGCGGGCGGCGTCTACCGCGGCCTGAAGATCCTTGTCGTTGTCGCCGTTTCCGTTCCCGGAGCGAAGCGGCCGCGACGGCTCCTTCTGCGTGCGGCTCACCTTCGACTCGCCGCCGCGCTCGGCCTTTTCGAGCTCGGAGCTGGCCGAGCCGTGCTCGGAGCTTCCGAGGACGGGCCGCATCCGCGGCGCGGGGCGGGGCCCGGGCTGCTGCCTCGGTTTCTGGGGGCCGGCGGTCTGGGCCGACCGGGCCGCGGGGGCCGCGGGGGCGGCGGCGGGCTTTTGCTTGGGCGCAGGCTTCGGCTTCGGCGCGGGCTTCTGCTCGGGCACGGGGCGGCCATTGAGGGTCGCGTCGAGCTCCTCCATCTCGGTCTCGAGCTTGGCCAGCGCGGCGGCGTGGCCGCGCACGGCGGCCTCGCTGAGCTCGTCGTTATCGGCCAACTCGAAGACGAGCGCGCCGAGATCGGTGAGGCGCTCCTCACCTTCGTGGCGCAGAGCCTCGAGACGCTTGCGCATCGCTCCACGCTGACGCATGCCGAGGGACGCGCCGGTCCGTGCCTTACCGTCGCTCATCGTCGCGCAGTGTAGGTGACAAGGCAGCTGGGTTCGTACCCGCAGCGAGGCCCCGGTAAGCGGCGAGCACGCGCGCGGCCATGCGGCTCGCGGAGAAGGTCGCGGCGCCCCAATCGCCGCCGACGCGGGGGTCGGGGGAGGCGAGGTGGGCGCGGGCGAGCTCGGCCCATTTCTCGGCGTCGAAGTCGGCGACGAGGCAGCCCTCGAGACCGTCGAGGACGAGGGGCGCGATCCCGACCGGGGTCGAGAGCACCGGCACGCGGCAGGCGAGCGCCTCGAGCACGGCGAGGCCGAAGCCCTCGCTCTCGGAGGTGACGAGCACGGCGCTCGACGCGTTGACGTAGTCGGGCATCTGCTCGGGGGCAATCTCGCCGGCGCTGAGCAGCTCGGCCTCGGCGAGATGCGCGACCTCGGCCGCGAGGTCGCCGCGCTTGACGGGCCGCTCGGGGTCGGCTGGGAAGAAGAGGTAGCGGCCGCCGGGATCGAGGCCAAGCCGGCGCCGCGCCTCGGCGCGGTCGGCGGGGGCGAAGCGGCCGGTGTCGACGCCGCAGGGCAGGACGGCCGCGCGGCCGCGCGGCGGCGCGAGCCCGGGGCGCCCGCCCTCCTCGGCGAAGATCGATCGCGAGGCCCCGGCGGCGAGGTCGAGCTTCTTCAGCAGACGCCGCGAGACGCGGCCGCTGGCGGGGTGGCGGACGTCGGTGCCGTGGAAGGTGACGACGAGCGGGCTGGCGCCGGCGCGGGCCGCGGTCCAGCCGCAGAGCCCGTAGTGGGCGTGGACGACGTCGAAGCTCTGCCCGGCGAGGACCTCGCGCAGCGGCTTGACCGCGCGCAGGTAGCTGCGGGCGCCGAGCGGGAAGGTGAAGAGGTCGACGTCGACCCCGAGCCCGCGCAGCGCCTCGACCTGGTCGTGGACGAAGCGCCCAAGCCGCGGCTGCTCTGCGGTCGGGTAGAGGTTGGTGACCGTCAAGACCTTCATATGGGACCCATCGTCGATCCAGCGTATTTCGACACGGAGACGACCGTTTACCGGCACCGGCCGGTGTGGATCGGCGAAGCGGCGGCGGCGAGCATCGCGGAGTCGAGTCGAACCGAACCTGAGGAGGCATCTGATGCACGCAATAGCCGCTTACGCCGGCGCCAGGGCGCACCTCGCCCGCCGCCGTTTCGTAGCCCTCGCCGACGATCGCGGGCAGGGCACCGTCGAGTATGTGGGGCTGATCCTGCTCGTCTCGCTGCTGATGGTCGGCATGGTCGCCGGCATGAAGGGCTTCTCCGGCCAGCAGGGCTCCGAGCTGGCCCAGGTGATCGTCGAGAAGATCCGCGCGGCGGTCAACAAGATCACCTTCAAGTAGGCAGGCGGCCCCGGACGCGAAGCGGAGGAGCCGCCGGTTGTGCCGGGCATGGGCGCCTAGACTGGCGCCCATGCCAGCCAGCCGCAGCTATGACCGCACCGCCGCCGACCTGCGCCCGATTTCGATTGAGCCCGGGTTCGTCCGAACCGCCGATGGCTCGGCGCTGATCTCGGTCGGCGAGACGCGGGTCATCTGCACCGCTTCGGCCAGCGAGTCGGTGCCGGGCTGGCTCGAGGGAAAGGGCCGCGGCTGGGTCAC
>JAWVFN010000059.1:0-5123 GCA_033855935.1 Solirubrobacterales bacterium
TTGGGGCCCTTGACGCTGACCGAGCCCGGCGCGATCTCGATGCTGACGCCGTCGGGCAGGGGAATTGGCTGTTTTCCGATTCGGCTCATCTAGATCACCAGACGTAGGCGACGACTTCGCCGCCGACGCCCTGGCGCTTGGCGTCGTGGCCGGTCATCACTCCGGAAGAGGTCGAGACGATCGCGGTGCCCATTCCGCCTTGGACGCGCGGCACCTCGGAACGGTCGACATAGCGGCGGCGCCCCGGTCGCGAGACGCGCTTGATGCCCTTGATCACGGGGAGGCGGTCGCGGTCGTCGGTGTACTTGAGCTGGAGCTTGATCACTTCGCCGATCCGGCCCGGCTCGACCGCGAAATCGCGGATGTAACCCTGCTCCTTGAGGATGCGCGACATCTCCCGCTTCAGCTTGGACGCGGGAATCTCGACCTCGTCGTGCTCGGCGGCGAGCGCGTTGCGCAAACGGGTCAGGTAGTCGGATATCGGGTCACTCAGCATGATGTTGGGCTAATCGTGTTCACCAGCTCGACTTGGTCATTCCGGGTACCCAGCCCTGGTGCGCGGCATCGCGCAGACAGATTCGGCAGAGCCCGAACTTTCGGTAGTAGGCCCGCGACCGGCCACAACGGCGGCATCGGTGATACCCGCGCGTCTTGAACTTCGGCTCGCGTCGCTGTTTGACCTTTTGTGAAGTCTTTGCCATCTAGCCTCCATCCTTGCCCGGGGGCTGCTCGGCTTCGCCTGCGCTGCCGCCGCGGTCTGTTTCGGGCTGTTCGCCCTTGTGTTCGCCGTCGCCCTCTTCGCCCTCTTCGCCCTCTTCCTCGCGGACAGGCTTCTCGTAGGCCTCGGGGTTCTCGGCCTTGAGCTGCTCGAGCGCGGCGGCCTCGGCCTCGGCGCGCTCGCGGGCCTCCTCGTGACGGCGCTCTTCCTCTTCCTCGGCGGCCTTGTCGGCCTCGCCAGGACGGCCGTCGGCGGCGAAGGGCATGCCAAGCCCGTCGAGAAGCGCAAACGCCTCGATGTCGTTGGGCGCAGTCGTCGCGATCGTGACGTCGAGACCACGGACCTGGTCGATCGAGTCGTAATCGATCTCGGGAAAGATGAGCTGCTCGCGGATTCCCAGCGAGTAGTTGCCGCGACCGTCGAACGAGCGCGGGTTGAGGCCGCGGAAGTCACGGATGCGGGGGATCGCGATCGACACCAGGCGATCGAGGAACTCCCACATGCGGGCGCGGCGCAGCGTGACGGCAGCGCCGACCGGCATCTCCTCGCGGACCTTGAAGTTGGCGACCGACTTCTTGGCGCGCCGCACGCTCGGCCGCTGGCCGGCGATCAGGGCGAGCTGCTCGGTGGCTGCCTCGAGCATCTTGGTGTCCTGCTTGGCATCGCCGAGCCCCATGTTGAGGACGATCTTCGACAGGGTCGGCGCCCGCATCGGGGTCGAATAGCCGAAACGCTCGATCAGGGCACCGCGCAGCTCCTGCTCGTACTGATCGCGCAGACGCGGCGGCGGGGCCGCCTGCTTCTGCTGCTCGGTGGCTTGAGCCTGAGTTTCCGTTGCTTCCATGGTGTTAGTCGATCTCGTTTCCGGATTTTTGGGAGATGCGCTTACGCTTGCCGTCGTCGCCGCGCTGCAGGCGAATCCGGGTCGGCTTGTTCGTCGCCGGGTCGAGCAGCATCACGTTGGAGACGTCGATCGGCCCCTCCTTCTCGATGATGCCGCCGACCTCGCCACCCTTCTGGGCGTCCTTGACCGAGCGCGGGCGCTGGTGGCGCTTGATGATGTTGAGGCCTTCGACAAAAACGCGGTGCTTCTTGGGCTCGGTGCGGATCACCTTGCCGGTCTTGCCGCGGTCCTTGCCGGCCGTGATGACGACGCTGTCGTCCTTGCGGACTTTCATCTTGTGGGCCATTACAGGACCTCCGGCGCGAGCGAGACGATGCGCATGAAGTTGCTGTCGCGCAGCTCGCGGGCCACGGGCCCGAAGATGCGGGTGCCGCGCGGGGCGCCCTGTGCGTCGATCAGCACGGCCGCGTTCTCGTCGAAGGAGATGTAGGTGCCGTCCTTGCGCCCGAGCTGCTTGACGGTGCGCACGACGACGGCCTCGACGACCTCTCCCTTGCGGACTCCGCCCTGCGGGTTGGCGTGCTTGACCGTGGCGGTGATCACGTCGCCGATCCGCGCATAACGGCGGTGGGAGCCGCCCTTGACGCGGATACAGAGGATCTCGCGGGCGCCCGAGTTGTCGGCGACCTTGAGCTTTGTCTCTTGCTGGATCACCGGCTCACTTAGCCTTCTCGACGATCTCGGTCAGCCGCCAGCGCTTGAGACGAGACATCGGGCGTGTCTCGACGATCTTCACCAGGTCGCCCTCGGCGGCCTCGTTGCGCTCGTCGTGGGCATGCAGGGTCCCCGAGTGGCGCACGACCTTCTCGTAGGTGGGGTGCCGGCGAACCACGTCGACGCGGACGGTGATCGTCTTGTCGGCCTTGTTCGAGACCACCGTGCCCTCGCGGACCTTGCGGGCGATGGGGGTGTGTTCGGCGGGTGAAGTCGGGGTGCCCTTTTGGCGCTTGGTGCGCGCCTTTTTGCGATAGCGGCTGCGCTCGGCCTTGGCGGCGGCGCGCCTGGTGGCGCGCTCGGCGGTGCGCTCCTCAGGCGTCTGCGGGGGCTTTGCCTCGGAGGGCTGGCGAGAACGCTCGAGGCGCTGCCTCGCCTTCCAGCTGAGCTCGTCGTCGTCGCTCGAGCCCGCGGCGGCGGGAGCCGGCGCGTCGGCGGGAGCGTCCTCGGCGGGGGCCTCTTCAGCTGGAGCTTCCTCAGCAGGGGCCTCTTCGACCGGAGCTTCCTCGGCAGGAGCCTCCTCGGCCGGTGTCTCCTCCGCCTTCGGCTCCTCGGGCGGAGTCTCATCCGCCTTCGGCTCTTCCACCGGGGTCTCCCCAGGGGTTTCTTCAGTCGTCTCTTCGTTCTTGTTCTCTTCGTCTGCCATCTCTGTCTTTCTCAGTCTCGAAGTTCTTTGTGCAGGTCGATGCTGCGCTGCCGTGCGACCGTGAGCAACCGCGCCACGTCGCGCTTGACCTCGCGCAGCCTGGATGAGTTCTCGAGCTCGCCGGTGGCGTGCTGGAAGCGCAGGTTGAACTGCTCCGCGCGTGACTGCTTGAGGCGGTCGACGAGCTCGTCGTCCTTCATGTTGTGGACCTCGCCGGCCTTCACGACTCCGCTCCTTCGCGGCGGACGATCTTCGTCCGGATCGGAAGCTTGTGTCCTGCGAGCCGCATCGCGTCGCGGGCCAAATCGTCCTCGACGCCGGCGATCTCGAACATCACGCGACCGGGCTTGACCACGGCGACCCAGCCCTCGGGGTTGCCCTTGCCCGATCCCATCCGCGTCTCGGCCGGCTTCGCGGTGATCGGCTTGTCGGGAAAGATGTTGATCCAGACCTTGCCGCCGCGCTTGATCTTGCGCGTCATCGCGACGCGGGCAGCTTCGATCTGGCGGTTGGTGATCCAGCCGCGGTCGAGCGCCTTGAGGCCGTACTCGCCGAAGGCGACCGTGGTTCCACCCTTCGAATAGCCGCGGCGGCGGCCTCGCATCTGCTTGCGGTACTTGACCCGCTTCGGCATCAGCATCAGGAACGACCTCCCCGGCCACCGCGCTGCGGCGGCGGGCCGTCGTCGTCCTCGGAGATCGCCGAGCGGTAGCCCTCGGGCATGACCTCGCCCTTGTTGATCCAGCACTTGACGCCGATCCGGCCGGTCGTCGTCTTCGCCTCGATGAAGCCGTAGTCGATGTCGGCGCGCAGTGTGTGCAGCGGCACGCGGCCGTCGGAGTAACCCTCGGTGCGCGCCATCTCAGCGCCGCCGAGACGCCCGGAGACCTGGACCTTGACGCCCTTGGCGCCCGACCTCATTGCCGACGTGAGGGCGCGCTTCATCGCGCGGCGGAAGGCAACGCGGTTCTGGAGCTGCTCGGCGATCGACTGGGCGACCAGCTTCGCGTCGAGCTCCGGGCGCTTGATCTCCTTGATGTTCACCTTGACGGCCTTGTTCGTCAGCTTGTGAAGGTCCCGGCGCAGCGCGTCGACTTCTGAACCCGACTTGCCGATCACGATGCCGGGGCGCGCGGTGGCGATGTCGATCTCGACCTCGCCCGGGCCCTTCTTGATCGTGATGTCGGAGAGACCGGCGTGCGAGAGCTTGTTCTCGATGTGCCGGCGGATCTCCAGGTCCTCGTTGAGGTAGTCCGAGAACTCCTTCTCGTTGTACCAGTTCGATTTCCAGTCCTGGATGTAGCCGACACGGAACCCGATCGGGTGGATCTTCTGGCCCATGAGTCAGTCCTCCTCAGGGACCAGGGCCACCGCGATGTGGCTGGTCCGCTTGTGGATGGGCGTCGCACGGCCGAGAGCTCGCGGTCGGTAGCGCTTCAAGGTGGGGCCTTCGTTGACCGTGATCTCCGAGACCTTGAGGTCGTCGGCGACGAGGTCGTGGTTGTTCTCGGCGTTGGCCGCGGCGGAGTCGAGCAGCTTGGCGACGTCTTGGGCGGCGCTGCGGGTGGAGAACCGCAGCAGCGAGCGCGCGTCCTCGATCGGCAGTCCGCGGACCTGATCGGCGATCAGGCGAGCCTTTCGCGGCGCGATTCGGACGTACTTGGCGCTGGCGCGAACGACCGGCGGGGCGACGGGAGCGGCCGGCTCCTTCGGCTTCGCCTTGGTCTCCGTCTTCGGCTTGGCGGCGGGCTTCTTGGCGGCCGGCTTCTTCTCGACCGGCTTCTTGGCGGCCGGCTTCTTAGCGGCAGGCTTCTTGGCTGCAGGCTTCTTCGCGCCCTCGGTCTTGGCCGCGGGCTTCCTCGCAGCCTCGGTCTTCGCCGCGGGCTTCTTTGCGGCGGGCTTCTTTTCGGATGCCGGCTTCTTCGCCGGCTCCTTCTTCTCGGTGTCCTTGGGGTCAGCCATCGCCTAGTCCTCGGACTTCGAAGTTCCGGAGTGGGCGCGGAAGGTGCGGGTCGGCGCGAACTCGCCGAGCTTGTGGCCGACCATCGACTCGGAGATGTAGACGGGCACGTGCTTGCGGCCGTCGTGGACGGCGATCGTGTGGCCGACCATGTCGGGGAAGATCGTCGACTTCCGCGACC
>JAWVFN010000060.1:0-30190 GCA_033855935.1 Solirubrobacterales bacterium
CGAGCAGCAAGTCGAGCCCCAGCGTGCTCGCCAGGGCGACGAGCCCGAAGACGAGGACAACCGCGATCCGCACCGGAAGCTGACTGCTCGATTCGAGCGAGCGCTCGACCAGGGGCCAGCCGACTCCAGTGAAGCGGACGGCGACGATCCCGGTCAGCACGGCGAGGGCGACGAAGAGGATCAGCACCAGCGCCTCGGTCGCCGGGTGCCCGGTCGAGAGGATCAGGGTGACCAGCAGGATCGGCCCGAACTCGCCCACGGCCCCGGCGCCGAGCAGGTAGGTGCCGAACTTCGTGTGCAGGTCCTTGGCGTCGCGGAGGATCGGGATCAATGTCCCGATCGCCGTCGTCGCCATCGCCGACCCTGTGTAGAGGTAGGAGACGACGACGCCGGTCGCCGCGAGGATGCCGCCGATCCCGTAGGCGAGCGCCAGCGACAGCAACCAGCCGAGCGCCCCGATCTCGAGCGGCTTGCCGCGGATGCGCTCGAAGTCGATCTCGTAGCCGGCGAAGAAAAAGAGCATGCCGAGACCGAGGTCGCCGAATAGGTTGGTGGTCGGGTCGATCTTGGCGAGGTCGAGGACCTGCGGCCCGACGACGATGCCGAGGACCAGCTCGAGCACGACGACCGGGAGCACCAGCCGCGGCGCGAGCAGCAGCACCAGCACCGACGCGAGCGCCGCCGCGCCGACGATGACCAGCAAGGAGGCTTCGTCTACACCGTTCATTGCGCCCTCGTAAAGGTCCCCTGGTGGCGGACCCGCTCGCGGCGCTCGCCGTAGCTGCGTGTCTCGTAGACGATCATCGCGGCCATCAGCGCCGCCGCAATCGACATCGTCGCGATCGCCGACACCTCGACGGCAACCGGGATTAGGGCCAACAGCACCCCGGCGAGGATCAGGCGCTGCCAGTTGACCGTGTGCACGTGACGCCAGCGGAAGGCGACCAGGCCGAGGAGATAGATCGCGACGCCGCCGAGAAGGGCGAAGGCGGGCACCGCGTGCAGCGGGTCGTCGACGTGGGCGAGGGCCTTCTTGAAGCCGAGCGCGACGAGGATGATCCCGGCGACCATCGGGAAATGCAGGTACGAGTACGAATCGCGCGCCATCTCGTTCTGGACTTTGCCCACCGGCGCGGCGGCGAGGCGGCGGCCGGCGACGATCGAGACCACGTCGAAATAGACCCACCACATCTCGGCGACGATTGCGATCCCGAGCACGGCGGCGGCGACGACGCCGGCGGTCACTCCCGCCTGCGAACCGACGCCGATTGCGACGATCGACTCGCCGAGGGCGATGATGATGATCAGCCCGTGGCGCTCGGCGAAGTGCTCGGGCATCAGCTTCCAGCCCGCCGAGCCGAAGAAGTACGGCCCCGCCATGTCGAGAGACAGGGCCAGGGCCCAGACGGCGCCCTGGGCGAGGCCGTTGAGGAAGGAGGCGCCGACCAGCAGGCCGACTCCGACGCTCGTACTGACGGCCAGGCCTACGATCGAGCGACGCAGGTCGGCGTCGTCGCGGCTGGCGAGGAAGAAGAGCGCGATCTGCCCGTAGCGCACGAAGCCGTAGGCGACGGCGAACTCGAGGCCGAGGCTGCCGAAAGCGTCGGGAACGCAGAGCGCGACGACGAGGAACGCCGCCATCGCGGCGAAGATCACGAGCCGCACGGCGCCCTCCTCGGGGTCGACGACGCTGGTCAGCCACGCGTAGCCGACCCACGCCCACCACAGCACGCCGAGCACGAGCATGCCCTGGGCGACGCCCGACCAGGTCGGGTCATGGGACATCAGAGCCGTGCACTGGGTGATCGCCAGCACGAAGACGAGGTCGAAGAAGAGCTCGAGCGGCGTCACCCGTTCCTCGTCCCGGAGCCGCGCGGTGAGGCGCGGGCTGCGCTCCCCGGCCTCATGCTGGGCAGTGGCCATGCGGGAATCCTCTCAGGCGACCGGGACCGCCATCTCGGTACCCTCAGCCGTCGTGATCTCCACCAACCAATTCAAGAACGGAACGCACATCGAGATCGACGGCCAGGTCTGGAAGATCGTCGAGTTCCAGCACGTCAAGCCCGGCAAGGGCGGCGCCTTCGTGCGCTCGAAGCTGAAGCGAGTCGCCGACGGCAACGTCGTCGACAAGACCTTTCGCGCCGGCGAGAAGTTCCGACCGGTCCGCACCGAGAACCGCAAGATGCAATTCCTCTACGACTCGGGCGACATGGCCGTGTTCATGGACAACAACGACTACGAGCAGGTCGAGATCCACAAGGATGCGGCCGGCGAGGAGATGCGCTGGGTCCGTCCCAATGACTCGGTGGACGTTCTCTTCGTCGACGAGAGCCCGGCTGGAGTCCAGGTGGACAGCGCGGTCGAGCTCGCCGTGACCCAGACCGACCCCGGCGTCAAGGGCGACACCGCCTCCGGCGGCGGCACCAAGCCGGCGACGCTCGAAACCGGCGTCGTCGTCCAGGTTCCGCTGTTCGTCGAAGAGGGCGACAAGGTCCGGGTCGACACTCGCACGGCCGAGTACGTCTCCAGGGCCTAGCCCGATGCGTCGCAGCGACCAGCGCCGCGACGCGGTCTTCGCCCTCTACCAGAGCGAGGTCAAGGGCCGGGCGCCGGCGGAGCTGCTCGAGGACGCCAAGCCCTTTACCCGCGAGTTGACCGAGGGCGTCGAAGCCGAGCGCCCCGTGCTCGACGAGCTGATCTCGCGCCACGCCAAGGGCTGGACGCTGGACCGCATCGCGCCGCTCGAGCGCAACATCCTCCGCGTCGCCCTCTATGAGGCGCTCTACCGCAACGACGTGCCGACCGAGGTGGCGCTCAACGAAGCCGTCGAGCTGGCCAAGGAGTACTGCGGCGCCGACGCCCCCGGCTTCATCAACGGCGTGCTCGGTGCGGCCGTAGCCGACGCCGGCCCCGCACCCGCGGACTGACCGGCACTAAGGTTGCCCCGATGAGCGAGGAAGGATCCTTGAAGGCGATCACCGAGCGCCTCGAGGCGCTCGCCGGCGAGCTCGCCTCCGAGGACGACCCGGCGCGGGCCGCCGAGCTCGTCCAGGAGGCGTCGAAGCTCGCCGCCGAGGCCGGCGAGGAGGTCGACCGGGCACTGCGCGACGCCCAGGGCGGCGGCGGAGCCCCCGGGGCTTGAGCGATTATCCGGAGGACCTGAGGCAGCTCGTCGACGACTATCTCGGTGAGCTGCGCTTCTCGGCGCGCGACGAGACCCAGGGGCTCGAGGAGGCGATGCGCTACTCGCTGCTCGCCGGCGGCAAGCGGATCCGGCCGGTGCTGGCGCTGGCGACCGCGCGGGCGCTGGGCTCGGAGCCGCAGTCGGTGCTTCCCGCCGCCGCCGCGATCGAGCTGATCCACACCTATTCGCTGATCCACGATGACCTGCCGGCGATGGACGACGACGAGCTGCGCCGCGGAATGCCGACCTCGCACGTCAAGTTCGGCGAGAACGTCGCGATCCTCGCCGGCGACGGCCTCTTCGCCGAGGCGATGCGCCTTTTCTGCACGGGCCAGGAAGGGGACCCGAGCCGGGTGCTGGCGGCCCTCGGCGAGCTCGTCGGCGCCACCGGGGTCGACGGCATGGTCGGCGGCCAGTACGTCGACGTATCGGTATCGGAGCTCGACGCCGAGGGGCTGCGGCGCATGCACGCGCTCAAGACCGGGCGGTTGATCGCCGCCGGGGTCGGCGTCGCACTCGTACTCAATGGGTCAAGCAAAGCTGAGACAATCCCCTACCGACGTTTTGCCGAAGAGCTCGGCGTCCTGTTCCAGATCGTCGACGACATCCTCGACGTGACGGGATCCGACGAAGAGCTGGGAAAGCCGAGCGGCAGCGATGAGCGCCACGGAAAACTCACCTACGTCAGCGCCTTCGGGCTCGACCGGGCCCGGGAGCTTGCGGAGGAGTCGCACCGGGGAGCGCTCGCCGCTCTGGCCGAGGCAAAACCGCAGACCGACGACCTGAAGCGGATCACCGACTTCATCTACACCCGACACGCATGAGTAAAAAAGAAACCGACAAACAGCTGTTGAAGAGCGTGATGACGCCCGCCGACCTCCACGACCTCGACGACGCCCAGCTCCAGCACGTCGCCCAGGAGGTCCGCGAGCAGATCATCGACACGATCGGCGAGATCGGCGGCCACTTCGGCGCCAACCTCGGCACCTGCGAGCTGACCGTCGCCCTCCACAGCCTGCTCGACTCTCCCCGCGACAAGATCCTCTGGGACGTCGGCCACCAGGCCTACCCACACAAGATCCTCACCGGCCGCGGCGACCGCCTCGACACGATCCGCCAGTACGGCGGCCTGGCGCCGTTCTGCTCGGTGTTCGAGTCCGAGCACGACATCATGGGCGCCGGCCACGCCTCGACCTCGATCGGCTATGCCGTCGGATTGAAGGAGGCGATGCGCCACGGGATCGGCGAGGACGGCAGGGTCGTCTCGGTGATCGGCGACGGCGCGCTGACCGGCGGCGTCGCCTACGAGGCGCTGCACCACGCCGGCGGGCTGCAGACGCCGATCGTGATCGTCCTGAACGACAACGGGATGTCGATCTCTCCCAACGTCGGCGCCCTCTCGCGCTACTTCAACCACTGGCGCCTCAACCCGCGCTTCTACCACGCCCGTGAGGACGTCGAGTCGCGTCTCGCCAAGCTGCCGCTCGGCCTCGGCCGGCGGATCGAGCGCCTCGGCCCCGAGATCAAGGCCGCGATCAAGGCGTACTGGGCGCCCGGGCTGCTTTTCGAGGAGCTCGACCTCGCCTACGTCGGCGTCGTCGACGGCCACGACGTCGGCGCCCTGCGCCAGGCGCTCTCCGAGGCCTTCGACGCCCAGCGCCCGGTTGTCGTCCACATCCACACGGTCAAGGGCAAGGGCTTCGAGCCGGCCGAGGAGGGCGGGCTCGAGGGGATGGAGAAGTGGCACGCGGCCAAGCCGGGCTCGATCGTCAACGGGAAACCCGCCCCGAAACCGGTGCCGGTCCAGGAATCCGACTCGCCCGAGGAGATCGAGAAGCTCGAGGAGCCCAAACCCGCGGCGCCGCCCCAGTACACCGCGGTCTTCGCCGACGCTCTCGTCGATGAGGCCAAGCGCGACGAGACGGTGATCGGCATTACCGCGGCGATGGCAGGGGGGACCGGCCTCAACAAGCTCGCCGAGGAGTGCCCCGAGCAGTACTACGACGTCGGCATCGCCGAGCAGGACGCTGTCCTCTTCGCCTCGGGGCTCGCGATCCAGGGAGCCAAGCCCGTGTGCGCCATCTACTCCACGTTCCTCCAGCGTGCCTTCGACCAGATCGTCCACGACGTCTGCCTGCAGAAGCTCGACGTCGTCTTCGCCATGGACCGCGCGGGGCTCGTCGGCGACGACGGCCCGACCCACCACGGCGCCTTCGACGTCTCCTACCTGCGCTGCCTGCCGAACATCGTCGTCATGGCGCCCCGCGACGAGGCGATGCTCGTTCATATGCTGCGCACCTCGCTCGAGCACGAGGGCCCGATCGCCTTCCGCTATCCGCGCGGCGCCGCCGAGGGCGCGCCGATGCCCGACGCCCCCGAGGCGATCGAGATCGGCAAGGGCGAACTGCTCCTGCCCGGTGAGAAGGTGGCATTTCTCGGCTATGGCTATGGCGTCCAGGTCGCGCTGCGCGCCGCCGAGCTGCTGCGCGCGCGTGGCCTCGAGCCGACCGTCGCCGACGCCCGCTTCGTCAAACCGCTCGACGGCGAGCTCGCCGAGGTGCTCGCCCGCGAGCATGACCTCGTCGTAACCGTCGAGGAGAACGTCCTCGAAGGCGGCTTTGGCTCTGCTGTGCTCGAGCACCTCGAGGACGCGATGGCGCCCGCCGATCGCGCCCGTGTGATGCGAATCGGTCTACCCGACCGCTACGTCACCCATGGCAAGCCGGCGCTGCTGCGCGAGGAAGTCGGCCTAACCGGCGAGGCCGTCGCCGACAAGGTCCTCGCCGCGATCGGCTCGCGCGAAACCATCGCCGGCTAGCCGGCGCACGCCGGCCAACACCGCTCCCAACCGCGGCGCCAGCCTGATCGCGGCGATGTCGAAGAGCACGTAAACGCTGGCGATGCCGCTCGGCGGGTTGCCGGCCCGGATCGGCGAGCCCGGGACGACTTCAGCCCAGTGCCAGGCGCCGACCGAGGTCCCGTAGATCTCGAGGAAGGCGACAACAAGGAAGACGCCGGCGTAGAGCGTCGGACGGCTGCCGCGGGCGATCGCGTAGAAGAGCAGCACGCCGGCGAGGGCGCCGAGGACGTCGACGCGGCCCAGCGCGACGAGGCCGGCGATGCACCAGGTCACGGCGAAGGCGAGGGTGAGGCCGAGAAAGGCGCGGTGGTGACGCCGCACCGGAGCAGATTGGCTGATCCGCAGACCGGCGAGGTAGACGAGGCCGTGGCCCGGCGGCACGAACGCCGGCAGGTTCTCGAGCCTGTAGGTGTAGGCGCCGAGGACGATCGAGCCGAGGACCTCGGCGATCGTCGCGACGACCACGACAAGCAGCACGCGCACGCGCTCCTCGGGCTCGAGCCGCATGCAGGCGCCGATCAAGATCAGCCAGGTGACGGCCCCGATCGCCACCTGCCCACCGGGTCCGGCGAAGTGATCAAGGCCAAGGAACCCGGCGATCACGGCCAGAACCATCGCCGCAAACGCGAGCGGTTTCTCTGTCCCCAGTGACATCTCCTTTAGTTTCCCTGTTTCGCGCCGATCGGATCAGTGAGGGATGGAAGGCTCTTCGGGCTCAATCGACCGTAAGACCACACTCGCCCTGGTGGCGATGGGTCTCGCCGTGTTCGTGATCGCCAACGACTTCTCGGCGATCAACGTCGCGATCCCACAGATCGAGAAGGACTTCGATACGAGCGTGACCACGGCGCAGTGGGTAGTCAATGCCTACGCGCTGACCTTCGGCGTCCTGATCGTCACCGGCGGCCGCCTCGCCGACCTCTTCGGGCGCCGCCGCGCGTTCTTCGCGGGCTCGGCGATCTTCGCCGTGGCCTCGGTGGCCGGCGGCCTGGCGCCGACCGAGGCCGCATTGATCTTGTTCCGCGTTGTCATGGGTATCGGAGGGGCGCTTATGTGGCCGGCGATCCTCGGCATGACATTTGCAGCGCTGCCCGCCCAGAAGGCCGGCCTCGCGGGCGGCCTGATACTCGGCGCCGCCGGTGTCGGCAACGCCGCCGGGCCATTGATCGGAGGCGTGCTCACGGATCTGCTCAGCTGGCGCTGGATCTTCTTCCTCAACCTCCCGATCACCGCCTTCGCCTGCTTCGTCACCTGGCGCGAGGTCCACCAGCCGCGGCCCGAGGTCGACGACACGAGCATCGACTACCTCGGGGTATTCACGGTCTCGACCGGGCTCGTGGCAATGTTGCTCGCCTTCGACCAGGCGCTCGACTGGGGCTGGGGCGATCCGCGGATCGTTGGGCTGATCTGCGCCTCGGTGCTGCTGCTCGCCTCGTTCGTTTTCGTCGAGCGCCGGGCGGGTGGGAAGGCGCTGGTCCCGCGCGATGTGATCGGCAACCGCGAGTTCGCGCTCACGTGTCTCGTGATCCTGCTGATGTCGGCGGTCTTCTTCGCCTCGCTCCTCTACCTGCCGCAGGCGATGGAGAAGGTGCTCGGCATGTCGCCGATCGAAGCCGGCCTCGGGCTGCTGCCGCTGATGGGCGTCTTCGCCGCCGTCTCATTCATCGCGGGGCCTCTCTACGAGAAGCTGGGCCCGAAGGCGCTGCTCAGCTTTGGCGCGCTCTGTCTCACCGCCGGTCCACTGATGATCTCACTGCTGGCCCACGAGGAGACGTACGCGGCGCTCGTCCCGGGCATGGTCATCACCGGGCTCGGCGTCGGCGTCTTCTACCCGACGGCGACCACGGTGGGGGTCACTTCGCTCGACGAGTCGCGCTCGAGCCTCGCCGGGGCGATCATCTACATGTTCCAGATCGCCGGCGGGGCGATCGGGCTGGGGCTGACGACGACGATCCTCACCGAGGCCGCCCGCGGCGGCACTTTCACCGACGGGCTCGAGGCGGCGTTCCGGCTCGACGCCGGGATCGCATTCGTCGGCCTGCTCGTCGCCGTGATCTTCCTCGGGCACAACGCCCGATCGTCCCCCGGTTAGCCGGCTACCGGCCGCCGCGCCTCGGCCTCCGAGCGCTGCTGAGTCGCCCCGGCGCGCTCGACGATGGGCCGCGAGAGCATGGTCTGGAAGCAGGAGGTGAGCCCGACCTCGAAGCCATTGCGCGCCGCCCGCAGATAGAGGCGCCAGACGCGGAGGCGCTCGGCGCCGGCTAGGCGCTCGGCCTCGGCAAGGTTCTGGTCGAGGCGCTCGGCCCAGTGGCGCAGCGTCTCGATGTAGTCGCGATGGATGTTCTCGACGTGGAGAGGCTCGAGACCTGCGCGCTCGAAGGCGAGCAGGACGCGCGAGAGCGGCGGGATCTCGCCGCCCGGGAAGACGTAGCGCTCGGAGAAGTCGGCGCCGAGGTGGACCTCGGGCTCGGTCCAGGTGATGCCGTGGTTGAGGACGCGGCCGTCCTCGTCGAGTGCTTTCTCGATGCAGGCGGCGTACTCGTCGATGTTGTCGCCGCCGACGTGCTCGATCATGCCGATCGAGCTGATCGAGTCGAAGCGCTCGTTGCCGAGGTCGCGGTAGTCCTGGACCCGAAACTCGCAGAGCTCGCCGACGCCGGCTTCCCGGGCGCGCTGGTTCGCCAGCTCCGCCTGGGGAGGGGAGAGGGTGATGCCGGTGACCTTGGCGCCGAACTCGCGCGCCGCGTGGATGCCCATGCTGCCCCAGCCGCTGCCGATGTCGAGCAAGCGAGTGCCGGGCTCGAGCCCGACCTTGCGGCAGACGAGGTCGAGCTTCGCGAACTGGGCCTCCTCGAGGGTCTGGGCGCCGTCGGCGAACAGCGCGCAGGAGTACGTCATCGATTCGTCGAGGAAGAGGGCGAAGAACTCATTGGAGACGTCGTAGTGATGGCGAACCGTCTCGGAGTCGAAGCGCTTGGTGTGACGCTTGCCCGGCGGCTGCAGCTCGGCGGCGGGCGGAGGCGGAGGGCGCTTGAAGCCGGCGGCGCGGGCCGCGGCGAGGCCGAACCTCGCCTTCTGGATCGGGCCCATCGGCGGTGCCTGGAAGCGGCCGAGCAGGTCCATGACCTTGTCGATGTCGTCGATCTCGATCTCGCCGGTGACATATGCGCGGCCGAGCCCGAGCTCGCCTGGGGCCCGCAGCACGTGGCTGATCGCGGCCGGCGAGCGGAAGCTGACGACCGGCCCGCCGTCGCGCGTCGCCTCGACCCGGCCGCCGTCCCAGAACTCGAGCGTGAAGGGACGGTCGGGCAGCGCGCCCTCGATTGCGGTGCGAAGTGGGAGCGTTGACCCCTCGCTCATACACCGAGCCTACAAAAGAGAGAGCACCGCTTACTGCTCGGAGAGGCCCGCGGCGGCGAGTGCGCTCATCCCCTACTCCGGCAGCCCGGCGGCTTCGAGGGCCTCGGCCTTGTTGCGGAAGGTCTGCTGCCGAATAACCAGCCCGTTGCGGAAGGTGAGAGAGATCGCGATGAGGTCACCGAGCTCGATCTGGCTCACGCGCCCGGCTCCACGCAGATGGACCACGCCGATCACCGTATCCCCTGCGTCGATCAGCTCTTCGATCTCGTAGCGGTAGCCGGACAGGTTGTCCTGGTTCTCGGCCATCAGCCTCCCAATGGCTTCCTTGCCCCGGTAATTGCCCAAAAGGAGCGTCACGAACTCCACCTCCGGGTCGTAGCGCGCCAGCAGAGCATCGAGGTCTCCACGGTTGTAGGCGGCCACGCCTGCCCGAGCGATCTCCATGTTCTCCTCCGACATCGCACGCGCAGTATCGCGGTCAGGAGGGGTGGGAGCACAAATAGACAGCGCCCCTATTGGGGCGCTGTCTGGGGGTACTACAGGGAGGAGAGATACTTATGTGTTGTGTGTTCTGTGGGAGGTGGTCGGAACTAGGCGCCAAGCGGGCGGCTGAACCGCGTTGAAGCAGTCAGAGCCAAATGCAGGGAGCCGAAGCCGACCATAAAGATCGTGATCACGGGGTTGCCGGTGGCGATCCCGAGGACGATGCCGGCGACCATCGTGGTCAAGGCGATCGTGTAGTCGAGCTCAGCGTGGGCGCTGAGCGGGATCGCGCCGCGATCGTCGTGGATCGAGACCGCGAGGCCGAGCAGAACCGCGCCGAGCGCGATACTGACCGCAGCGGCTGCGGGGGTGAAGCCCAGCACGAACGGGGCGACGACGAGAAGCGGGGCCGCCAGAACCTCGATTGCACCGTGTACGTAGAGTGGAATTGCTCGATTCATCGTTTTCAAAGCGTACGAACGTATGTGCGCTCTGTGTGTGACGGGGGTCACACAGATCACAGTTTTCTGCCTGGGGTCCCGCGTGCGTATTAGTCCTGCGTGAGCGGTTACCGTTGCTCCATGACGACGCGCGTCCGCGCCGACAGCCTGCTCGCCGAGCGCGGCCTCGCCGGGTCGCGCACCGCTGCCGCGGAGACCATCCGCGCCGGCGACGTGCGCCTCGGCCGGGACGGCCCGGTTCTGCTCAAGCCCAGCCAGATGGTGCCTCGTGACGCCGATCTGCTCGTCGCCGAGGGGCGGCGCTTCGTCTCGCGCGCCGGCGTCAAGCTCGACAACGCGCTCGAGGAGCTCGGCCTCGACGTCTCTGGCCGCCGTTGCCTCGACGTCGGCGCCTCAACCGGCGGCTTCACCGATTGCCTGTTGCAGCGAGGCGCGACGCGGGTGATCGCCCTCGACGTCGGTCACGGCCAGCTCGACTGGGGCCTGCGCCAAGACGAGCGGGTCGACGTGATCGAGCGCGTCAACGCCCGCGAGATCGGGCCCGGCAGCCTGCCCTACGCGCCCGATGTCGTCACCGTCGACGTTTCCTTCATCTCATTGACGAAGCTGCTCGAGCCGATCGCCGCCGTGATGGCGCCCGGGGCCGACCTGCTGGCGATGGTCAAGCCGCAGTTCGAGCTCGGCCGCGCCAAGGTCAAGGGCGGCGTCGTCCGCGACCCCGAGCTGCGGCGCGAAGCCGTCGCCACGGTCTCCGCAGCGATCGAGGCGGCGGGATTCGAGCTGCGCGGCGCCGCCGAGTCCGGGCTCGCCGGGCCGAAGGGAAATCTCGAGACATTCGTCTGGGCGGTTAAACGGTGAAGACCGCGGCGCTGATCACGCACGGCCGCCCCGAGACAGCCTCCGAAGGAGTGGCCGCGACCGCCAAGGTCGGGCGGGCCGCCGGCTGGAGGATCGTCACAACCCCCGAGGAGCTGTCCAAGCACGGCGAGGCGGCGGAGGGGATCGAAGTCGTCGAGAAGCTCCCCGACTCGCCCGACCTCTGCTTGGTCCTCGGCGGCGACGGCTCGATTTTGTTTGCGCTGCGCACCTACGCCGGGACCGAGGTGCCGGTATTCGGGATCAACTACGGCACAGTCGGCTTCCTCGCCGCCGCCGAGCGCGAAGAGCTCGAGGCCGGATTGGGGCGAGCCTTCGGGGAAGAGTTCGAGGTCCTGACGCTGCCGGGTCTCGAGGTGCCTTCGCTCGAGCGGGTCGGCGGCAAGATCGGGCTCAATGACGTCGGCTTCCTGCGCCGTCCGCAGGACAGCGTCGCCGAGCTCTCGTGCCGGATCGCCGGCGAGGAGGTCGGCCACGTCCGCTGCGACGGCCTAGTCGTCGCCACCCCGGCCGGCTCGACCGGCTACAACCTCGCGAACCAGGGGCCGATCCTGGCCTGGGGTGTCGAGGGCTACGTCGTCAGCTTCATCGCCCCGCACACGCTCACCGCGCGGGCGCTGGTGGTCGCGCCGAGCGATGTGATCGAGGTCGGCAATGAGGCAAGTCGCGACCCGGTCGAGCTCATGCTGGACGGCGAGCTCGCGGCGACGCTGGCGCCCGGCGAGAGCGTCGAAATTCATTTCCGCCACAACATCGGTCACCTCGCGCAGCTGCCCGGCTCGAGCTTCTACCGCCGGGTCCGCGAGAAGTTCGGGATGCTCGCTCGCTAGTGTCTCCGCCTCCCGCGTAAGGAGCTGAGCATGGAACGGAAGTGGTGGAGCCTATTGGCGGTCTGTATGGCGACGTTCATGCTGCTGCTCGACATCACGGTCGTCAACGTCGCGCTGCCCGACATCCAGAAGGACCTCAACACCGATCTGACCGGGCTGCAGTGGGTCGTCGACGCCTACACGCTGCTGCTCTCCGCCTTCACGCTGACGATGGGGACTCTGGCCGACAAGTTCGGCCGGCGACGGTTGTTCGTGATCGGCGTCGCGCTCTTCACTCTGGCCTCGTTGCTCTGCGGCTTGGCGACGAGCGACACGTTCTTGCACCTCGCGCGTGGGCTCCAGGGCATCGGCGGTGCCGCGATGTTCGCGACCTCGCTCGCCCTGATCGCCCAGGAGTTCCAGGGCCCCGAGCGCGGCACCGCGATCGCGGCCTGGGGAGCGACGATCGGCGCGGCCGTCGCGGTTGGGCCCCTCGTCGGCGGCGCGCTCGTCGACGCGTTCGGCTGGCAGTGGATCTTCTTCGTCAACATCCCGATCGGGGTCGCGACCGTGCTCCTCGCCGAGACGCAGGCCGGCGAGTCCCGCGATCCGGACGCTAAGAAGCTCGACTGGGCTGGGTTGGTGACCTTCTCCGGTGGGCTCTTCGCGCTCATCTTCGGGTTGCTTCGCGGCAACGCCGAAGGGTGGGGAAGTGGCGTGATCGTTGGATCGCTCGCGGCGGCGGTCGTGTTGCTGATCGCATTCGTCGTCGTCGAGATGCGACAGCCGCACGCGATGTTCGACCTCGGGCTGTTTCGCAAGAGCACCTTCACCGGGGTCTCGGTGGGCACCTTCGCGATCGGCGCCGGAATGTTCGCGATGTTCCTCTACATCACGATCTTTCTGCAGAGCGTCCTCGGCTACACCCCGTTGCAGACCGGCGTCCGCTTCCTGCCGCTGACGATCTTCGCGTTCCTGGTGCCGCTGGCGACGCGCAACATCGTCTCCCGGATTCCCGCCCGGGTGCCGCTGACGATCGGACTGACGATGGTCGGGATCGGGCTGCTGCTGATGCGCGGGGCGCATCCGGACTCGAGCTGGACGACGCTCCTCGCCGGATTCATGGTCTCGGGCTTCGGGATCGGTCTCTCGAACCCGTCGATCGC
Source organism: Solirubrobacterales bacterium (assembly GCA_033855935.1). GTDB lineage: Bacteria > Actinomycetota > Thermoleophilia > Solirubrobacterales > 70-9 > JAWVFN01. The sequence continues at coordinate 13,200 of JAWVFN010000060.1, forward strand.
CTCGACCGCGCTCGGGGTCGTGCCGCCCGCGCGCAGCGGCATGGCATCGGGGATCAACAACACGATGCGGATCGCCGGCGTTGCAACGGGGATCGCCGCGCTCGGCGCGGTCTTCCAGAGCAAGATCACATCCGAGCTGGCGACGCTCCTGCCGGACGCACCGTCGGGCTTCGCCGATGGTGTCGCCGCGAGTGGAACGCAGGCCGCCAACTCCGCGCCGCCCGCCCTCCACGCCCAGGCCGCACAAGCCGCCGGCCAGGCATTCACGACCGCCTTCAACGAGATTCTCTTGATCGGCGCCGTGATCTTGTTCGCGGGCGCCCTCGCCGTTCTCACCCTCGTCAAGCAGAGCGACTTCCTCCCGCCCCCAGGGGGATAGTCCGTCCCCACGCCGCCCTATATATGGGGCGGTGTTGCGCGAGCTTCGCATCGAGAACCTGCTCCTGATCGAGCGTGCCGAGCTGCGGCTCGGCGAGGGGTTGAACGTGATCACCGGCGAGACCGGCGCCGGCAAGACGATCCTCGCCCATTCGCTCGACCTGCTGATGGGCGGGCGCGCCCGCGCCCAGATCGTCCGTCCCGGCGCCGGCGAGGCCTACGTCGAGGGCGTCTTCGACATTCCCGAGGGCTTTCTCGAGGACCCCGACCTGGCCGAGATCGCCGCCCGCCTGCCCGAAGGCGCCACCGAGATCATGCTCGCCCGCCGTGTTTCGGCGCAGGGACGCACGAGCGCCTTCGTCCAGGGGAGGATGGCCACGGCGCCGGAGCTGAAGGAGCTCGGCGGCAGGCTGCTCGCCTTCTACGGCCAGCACGAGCACCGCCGGCTGACGCTGGCCTCGGCCCAGCTGCAGACGCTCGACGGCTTCGCCGGGGTCGAGCACCTCGCGCGCCGGCGCAGCTATCGCTCGGCCCACGCGGAGGTGCTCGCCCTCGGCCGTGAGTTCGCCGAGCTGCGCGAGCGCGAGGGCGCGCGGGAACGAGACCTCGATCTGCTGCGCTTCGAGCTCTCCGAGATCGAGGCCGCAAACCCCGACGCCGCCGAGGAGGAGGATCTCGCCGCCGAGCGCGAGAGGCTGCGCCACGCCGAGGGCCTGCGCGGCGCCGCGACCGAGGCGATGAACGCAGCCTCGGGAGCGGACGGCGACGGCAGCGGCGCGGTTGGCGCGATCGGCGTCGCCGAGGCGGCGCTTGCCGCCGTCGACGGCGTCGACCCTCGACTCGACGCGCTGGCCGAGCGCACACGCGCTGCCGCGGTCGAGCTCACCGATCTCGCCGCCGAGCTCCGCTCGTACGCCGAATCCGTCGACGCCGAGCCGGGCCGCCTCGAACAGGTCGAGGAGCGCCTCGACGCGATCGACCGCTTGAAGCGCAAGCACGGCGGCTCGGTGCAGAGCGTGCTCGCGCACGCCGAGCACTGCCGGACCGAGATCGAAAAGCTCGAGGGGGCCGACGAGCGCAGCAGCGAGCTCGAGGCCGAGCTCGCTGCGGCGACGGCGAAGCGCGCCGGGCTCGCCGCCGAGCTGACCGCCGCCCGCCGCGAGGCCGCCGACGAGCTCTCCGGGCGGGTCGCCGCCGAGCTCGAAGCGCTGGCGATGAGCGGCGCCCAGCTCGAGGTCGTGCTCGCGCCGCACCCCGACGGCTTCTCCACCGCCGGCGCCGAGACCGTCGAGCTGCGCCTGGCGACCAACCCCGGCATGCCCGTCTCGCCGTTGCGCGACGCCGCGTCGGGAGGCGAGCTCTCGCGGGTGATGCTGGCGCTGGCGGGCCAGGCCGGGCGCGCCGAGGCGAGCTTCGTCTTCGACGAGATCGACGCCGGAATCGGCGGCAAGGCGGCGCGCGCGGTGGGCGAGCGCCTGCGTGCGCTCGGCGCCGAGGGCCAGGTTCTCTGCATCACCCACCTTCCCCAGGTCGCGTCGCTGGCCTCGACCCACTTCCGCATCACCAAGACCGTGCGCAAGGGCGAGTCGCTCGCGAGCGTCGATTGCGTCGAGGGCGAGGAGAAGGTCGCCGAGATCACCCGCATGCTCGGCGCCGACCGCTCCGACGACGCAGCGACCCGCCACGCACGCGATCTCCTCGAAGCCGCGTAGGCGTCATCTGCTCCGAGCGGGTGATAATGCCCGCATGGCAACCACGACCCGGGGCAGGCTGACGCGCGCGCTGAGGCCCGTCCGCAACGGGCGCGGTAACGGCGCCGGGGCGATCGAGGGCACTGCTCGGCTAGGCCGCAAGACCAAGGACCTCGTCAAGCAGCTCGGGCCCGGCGACATCGCCGTCATTGACCACCTCAATCTCGACCGCATCGCCGCCGAGGAGCTGGTCGGCAGCGGCGTGCGCGCCGTGCTCAACGCGTCGCCATCCTCCGACGGCACCTATCCGAACGCGGGCCCGCTGACCCTGACTCGCGCGGGTGTCGCCCTCATTGACCTGCCGGGGATCGAGTTGTTCGAGCGGCTCTCCGATGGCGACGCCGTGGCGATCGTCGGCGGCGAGGTGAGCGCCAACGGATCGAGCATCGGCGAAGGCCGGCTGCTCGAGGTCGACGAGCTCGCGCGCGAGCTCGACGCGCAGCGACGGCGGATCGACCATGCCCTCCACGACTTCACCGAGAACACGATGGCCCACATCCGCGAGGAGGGCGAGCTGCTCTCGGGAACGGTCGACTTCCCCGACACCGCGACCAGCTTCCGCGACCGCCACGTGTTGATCGTCGTCCGCGGCCCCGACCATGTCCACGACCTGCGCGCGCTGCGCGCCTACATCGGCGACGTCAGGCCGCTGATCGTCGCCGTCGACGGCGGCGTCCACGCGGTTCTCAAGGAGGGGCTGAAGCCCGACGTCGTGCTCGGCGACATGGACTCGGCCAGCGCCGAGGCGTTGCGCTGCGGCGCCGAGCTGATCGTCCACGGCTACCCCGACGGCACCGCGCCCGGGTCAGCCCGCCTCGACGAGCTCGGCCTCGAGCACACCGTGATCCCGGCACCGGGAACCAGCGAGGACGTCGCGATGCTGCTCGCCTTCGAGAAGGGCGCGACGCTGATCGTCTCGGTCGGCGCACACTTCAACCTGGTCGAGTTCCTCGACAAGCAGCGCAGCGGGATGTCATCGACCTTCCTGACCCGGCTGCGGATCGGCGAGATCCTCGTCGATGCCAAGGGCGTCAGCCGGCTCTACAACCCCGGCCTCAGCATCTCGAGCATGGCGCTGTTCGCCGGGGCCTTCGCCGTGCTGCTGGTGATCGTCGTCGTGACCACTCCGGCGCTGGGCGATTTCTTCGACCTGCTCTGGCTCAAGATCAAGATCCTCCTTGGGATATAGCGCCAGGTACCACGCTGCATCGCTCGCCGCGGTATTCATCGCGCTGGCCGTGGGCATCCTGATCGGCGCCGGCCTCGGCGGCAACCTCCTCAACGACACCGAGAAGAGCCTCCAGAACAGTCTCCGCTCAGACCTCGAGAACGCGCGCTCGCAGAGCGACGACCTCCGCGCTCAGATCGCCCGCGCGCACGACTTCGAAGACCAGATCTATCCGATCCTCGTCGGCGACAAGCTCGCCGGCTCGAACGTCGGCGTGATCGCACTCGGCGACCTGTCCGGTGGTCTCTCCGACGACATCCAGGCGGGGCTCGCTCCGACCGGAGCGAACCTCGCCCAGGTCTCGGTCGTCCGCTCGCCTCCGAATGCCGAGGAGCTCGCGCGGCAGCTCAAGGGCTCGGGCTTCGGGCCGATCGCCAAGGACCCGGCGAGGCTCGAGGCCCTCGGGCGCCGCCTCGGCCAACAGCTCGCTCGCGGTCATGGCCAGTTGCTCCAGGCCACCCGCGACGTTCTGCTCTCCCGATCGAGCGGTCAAGGCAAGCACCTCGACCGCGTCGTCCTCGTCCGTGCCACGCCGACGGGAGACGTGAGCCCGGAGCAAGGCGCCCAGATCGACGCGTTCGACACCGGCATCGTCGAAGGCGTGCGGAGCACCGGCCTCAACACCGTGGCGGTCGAGGACACCGGCGCCGATCAGTCGAGCGTCCCCTGGTTTTCGAGCCACGACGTCTCTACGGTCGACGACATCGACGCCGTCGCCGGCCAGGTCGCGATGGTCTACGCGCTGCTCGGCGCCAACGGCGACTTCGGCGTCAAGGACAGCGCCGACCGCCTGCTGCCCGAGCTGCTCGTCCCGGCCGGCTCCAGCGGCCAGTAACGGATGCGCTGGATTGCCCTCGGCGTCTCGTTTGCGGTCGCGCTGGCGATCGTGCCCGCCGGGATCCGCGCGCTCCGCGACGCGGGCACCGTGCGCGAGAACTACCGTGGAGTCAGCGTCGCCTTCCCGCTCGGCGCGATCCTCGTCGCGGCGTCGTTGGTGGCGCTGGCGCCGCTCGCCGTCCTCAACGACCGCAGCGACCTCGACCTCCTCGACCCGAGCCTGCGCCGCTGGTTCGCCTACATCGTCGGCGTCGCCTTCCTCGGCCTCTTCGACGACACGATCGGGCGCGGCGCCGCCGGCGACACGCCGCGCGGCTGGCGCGGGCACTCGGGCGCGGTCCTGCGCGGCGAGCTCTCGACGGGGGCGATCAAGGCGCTCGGGGCGCTGTCGCTGGCGGCATACGCGACCTCGGGGCTGGGGGAGGAGTGGCCCGGCTACCTCGTTGACCTCGCGATCCTCTTGTTGGCGACCAACCTGTGGAACCTGCTCGATCTGCGGCCGGGTAGGGCGGAGAAGGCCCTGCTGCTGCTCGCGGCGGGCCTCTGCGTCGGCTACTGGACCGTCGCGCCGATCGAGCACCTCGGGCTCTTCTGTGGCCCGATCCTGGTCGGCGCCTGGTTCACGCTGCGCGAGGAGGCGATGCTCGGCGACACCGGCTCGAACCTGATCGGGGCGGTGGCCGGCATCTGGATGCTCGAGACGCTCTCCGATCCCGGCCGCTACGTCGCCCTGATCATTCTTCTTGTTCTTACGATTTACGGAGAATTTCGCTCGATCTCGGCCGCAATCGAGCGGGTTCCGCTCCTCAAGCAACTAGACTCGCTTGGCAGGTCTTGAGTAACTCGGGCGACACCAGATTCCTCTTCGTAACCGGCGGAGTGGTTTCGGCACTCGGCAAGGGGATCGCCTCCGCCTCCATCGGTCGTCTCCTCGTAAGCCGCGGCTTCCGGGTCCAGCTGCAGAAGTTTGACCCGTACATCAACGTCGATCCGGGAACGATGAGCCCCTTCCAGCACGGCGAGGTCTTCGTCACCGAGGACGGCGCCGAGACGGACCTCGACCTCGGCCATTACGAGCGCTTCACCGACGAGAACACCTCGCGCGCCTCCAACGTCACCGCCGGCGCCGTCTACAACTCGGTGATCCGCCGCGAGCGCCGCGGCGACTACCTCGGCGGCACGGTGCAGGTGATCCCGCACATCACCGACGAGATCAAGAACCGGATCCGGATCGTCGCCGAGTCGCAGTCTGTCGACTTCGTCATCACCGAGATCGGCGGCACCGTCGGCGACATCGAGTCGCTGCCCTTCCTCGAGGCGATCCGCCAGCACTACACCCAGCTTGGCCCCAAGCGGGCGATGTTCATGCACCAGACGCTCGTGCCCTGGGTCGGCCACGCAGGCGAGATGAAGACCAAGCCGACGCAGCACTCGGTGAACGAGCTGCGCCGCATCGGGATCCAGCCCCACGCGCTGCTCTGCCGCTCCGAGCAGGGCCTCGACCGCGACATCCGCGAGAAGATCGCACTCTTCGCCAGCCTTCCCGTCGACTCGGTGATCTCCGCGCGCGACGTCGACAACACCTACAAGGTGCCGCTCGTCTTCCGCGCCGAGGGCCTCGACGACGCGATCCTCGACCACTTCGGCATCGAGGCCGAGCCCCCGGACCTGACCGCGTGGGAGGAGCTCTGCAAGCGCGCCGACGAAGCCGACCGCAAGGTCAAGATCGCGCTGGTCGGCAAGTACGTCGATCTCGCCGATGCCTACAAGTCGGTGATCGAGGCGCTCCACCACGGCGGCTGGGCGCACGGCGCCGACGTCGAGGTCGAGCTCGTCTCCTCCGAGGAGCTCGACGAGAAGGCGCTCGAGGACGCCGACGGGGTCTTGATCCCGGGCGGCTTCGGCGAGCGCGGCATCGAGGGCAAGATCGAAGCGGCGCGGATCGCCCGCGAGCAGGGGATCCCGTTCCTCGGCATCTGCCTCGGCATGCAGATCGCCGTCGTCGAGTTCGCCCGACACCTCTGCGGTATGGACGGCGCCAACTCGGCCGAGTTCGACCCTGAGACTCCTTATCCGGTCGTCGATCTTCTGCCCGAGCAGAAGGAGGTCTCAGACCTCGGCGGCACGATGCGCCTCGGCGCTGACCCGGTCAAGCTCCACGAGGGCACGCGAGCGCGCGAGATCTTTGGCGAGCAGGTCATCTACAAGCGCCACCGTCACCGCTATGAGGTCAACAACCAGCTCCGGCGCCGCCTCGAGGAGGAGGGCTTGGTGATCGGCGGAACCTCGCCCGACGAGCGCCTGGTCGAGGTAGTCGAGCTTCCCGAGCACCCGTTCTTCGTCGCCTCCCAGTTCCATCCCGAGTTCAACTCGCGCCCGGACCGCCCCGAGCCGCTGTTCCGCGAGTTCGTCGGTGCCGCCGCGAAGCGCGCCGCCGAGCGCGACAGCTCTCCCGAGGAAAAGGGCGAGCCGACGGTCGAGCGGACCGAAGAGTCCGACGAGCCCGCACGCCGGCGCTCCTAGATCCTCAGCAAGGCTGAGCCATCCGGCTCAGGCTGTCGCCAGCAAGATCAGCGCGCTGGCGAACATCAGTGCCGCCGCAGTCAGCGATCCGGCCTTCACCCGGCCCTGCCGCGCGACTCCGGCGACGCCGAGGAGAAACAGTGAGCTGGCGAGAATGACCTCGACCAGCGTGTAGCGCGTCGCCTTCTCCTGCTGGGACTCGGCGTGTTCGAACTCGCGGTCTGCCGCCGCGGCCGTGGTCCGGCCATACGGCGTCCGCAGGCCGAGAGCGCCGGCTTTGACCAGCAGATGGGTCGCCTGGTGGAAGTCGACCGTAGCCTTGTGTTCCTGCTTCTCGTTCAAATACACGGACCCGGCGGTGACGAGCGCGGCGAGCCCGAGAGCGATCGCGATCACGAGCTCGAGGCGGGAATCCAGCCTCCCGCGCTTGGGAATCAGATGCTCCGGCTCTGGTGGTCGCTGCGCCACGGGCTCCACCTTCTATCACCGGTGAATAGCCTTCGCTGAGTGAGCGACGAGCGCCTCTTCGAACGGTTCAAGCGTCTCTGCGAGATCTCGAGCCCGACCGGCTCTGAGCGCGAGGTCGCCGATGCTGTCATCGGCGAGCTCCGCGGGCTCGGCGCGGAGGTGACGGAGGACGACAAGGCCGAGGCGGCCAAGGCCGGCGCCGGCAACCTCGTCGCGCGGCTGCCCGGGTCCGGCGAGGGATGGGTGATGTTCTCGGGCCACATCGACACCGTGCCCCACGAGGGGCCGATCGAGGTCGAGCTCGCCGGCGGCGTGTTCAAGAGCAAGGGCGACACGATCCTCGGTGCTGACAACAAGGCCGCCGTGGCTGTGCTGATCGAGCTGGTCGCGCGGCACGCTGACAGCCCACCGCCGCTTGGGATCGAGCTGGTCCTGAGCGTCGCCGAGGAGGACGGGCTGCGCGGGGCGGCCGCCTTCGATGTCTCGCAGCTCGAGGCCCCGTTCGGCTTCGTCCTCGATCACGCCAGCCCGATCGGGGAGGTGATCGTCGCGGCACCGACCTACAAGCGGCTCGAGGCGACCTTCAACGGCACCGAGGCCCACTCGGGCATCAACCCCGAGGACGGCCACAGCGCGATCGCCGCCGCGGCCGCCGCGATCGACGGGATGGAGCTCGGCCGGCTCGATGAGGAGACGACCGCCAACGTCGGCGTCATCGAGGGCGGCTCGGCGTCGAACATCGTCGCCGGCCACTGCCGGATCTCGGCCGAAGCGCGCAGCATCGATGGCGCCAAGGCGGCCGAGCGGATCGGCGCCATGGTCGACGCCTGCACCTGGGCGGCGGGCGAGCACGGCTGCGACGTCGACCTCGAGGTGATCGAGATGTTCCGCGGCTACCGGATGGCGAAGGACTCCGAGCCGGTCGGGATTGCAGCGGCCGCCCTGGCGAACACTGGTCACGACATCAGCCGCGTCGCCACCGGTGGCGGCAGCGACGCCAACGCCTTTCTCGCCAGCGGCTACGACGCGGTGCTGCTCGCCAACGGCACGATGGACAACCACACGCCGCACGAGAGCGTGCCCGCGGCCAACCTGACCGCGATGGTCGAGGTCTGCGAGGCGATCCTCACCGAGGCCGCCGCCGGATGACGCTCAGCCTGCGGCGCGGCCTCGTCGTCTCGGTCGACCCGCTGACCGTCAGGGTCCGCGAGGAAGATCGGTCGGCCTGGGCCGACGAGGCGATGGTCGGCGAGGTCCAGCTCGGCGACGTCGTCGTCGTCAACACCATCGCCGTCGATCTCGAGCTGGGATCGGGCGGCTTCGACATCGTCCACGTCAACCTGACGCGCGGGCTCGACGCCGGCGAGGAGCCCGCCGACCACGTGATCAAGCTCAACTACACCTCGCTTCAGCACCCGGTCGCGCCGGTCGAGGAGCCCGAGGGAGAGGGCGACTGGCAGCCCGAGCGGCGGCCACCGGTGCTCGTCTGCTTCCTCCACGGCCAGCTAGCCCCGGCAGCCTGGGCCGCGGCCGAGGCCAAGCCCGGGCTGCGCCTCGGCTACGTCCAGACCCCGGGCGGGGCGCTGCCCGGGGCGCTCTCGCGTGACGTCGCCGAGCTACGCAAACGGGGGCTCCTCTGCGACCACGTCACCGCCGGCCCCTGCCACGGCGGCGAGCGCGAGGCGGTCAGCATCCCTGGCGCGCTGCACGCCGCCGCCGAGGGACTCGGCTGGGACGCCGCGATCGCGGCGCCGGGCCCCGGCATCCTCGGCTCGGCGACGCGATACGGCCACGGCGGCATGGCGGCGCTCGACAGCGCCCACTCGGCGCTGGCGCTCGGGCTGCCGACGGCGATCGCGCCCCGGCTCTCGGCCGGCGATCCGCGGCCGCGCCACCGCGGCGTCAGCCACCACACCGAAGCCGTCCTGAGCCTGTTGCTGGCGCCAGTGCGTGTTGCGGCCCCGCGGGGAAGCGCTGCCGTTGACGAGCTCGTGAAGGTTTGCGGCGACCGCCACCAGGTAGATAGCCAGGACGTGGACCTCGACGCCTATGCAGCCAGCGGTTTGCCGACGCAGACGATGGGTCGCGAGATCGGCGAGGACCCCGACTTCTTCGCCGGCGCGCTCGCCGGCGGAGCCCTGCTCGCGGCGATGAGCTGATGGAGCGGGTTGGTGGGCAGCTCGTCTACCGGGGCCCGGCTGCCTCGGTACGGATGGACATGTTCAAGTACGCCGACGGCGAGACCGCCGAGCGGCAGATCGTCCTCGTCCCCGATTCGGTCACGATCGCCGCGCACGACGGCGAGACCTTCTTCATGGTTCGCCAGCCGCGCGAGGCGGTGGGAGAGGAGGGGCTGCTCGAGCTGCCCGCGGGCAAGATCGAGGACGAGGAGTCGCCGCTTGAGAGCGCCAAGCGCGAGCTGGTCGAGGAGATCGGCAAGCAGGCCGAGGATTGGCGCGAGCTGAAGACGCTCTATCTCAGCCCCGGCTACTCCTCGGAGAGGGCGACGCTCTTCCTCGCCACGGATCTCAAGGACGTCCCCACCGAAGGGGGCGACGAAGACAGGCTCGAAATCGTCCAGGTGCCGCTGGCCGAGCTCGACTCGACGATCTCGTCGTGTGAGGACGCAGCCTCGGTCGTGACGCTGCTGCTCTTGCGGGAGTTGTTGCGGGGGGCATAGCCGGGCAGGGGCGGGGGCGGCGACGGGGAAGTTCTGGCCGTGCAGCCGACCGCCACCGCAGAGAGGACTCAGGCACGGCCGTCGGCGCCGTTCGAAGCCCTGGTCATCGACTTCCTCTCTCACCTCGAGTTCGAGCGCGGCTTGTCGCGGAACACGCTGACGGCCTACCGCACCGACCTGCTCCAGTTCGGCGTCTTCCTCGCCGGGCGCCAAATCGAGGCGACCGACGCCGCCGGGGTCGACCTCTCCGACTTCCTCGCGGGCCTCGCCCGGGGCAACGGCAACGGCCATCCACCGTGCTCGGCGTCGACGGTCAACCGCAAGGCCGCCTGCCTGCGCTCGTTCTACCGCCACCTCCGTCGCGAGGAGATCGTCGAGGACGATCCCGCCGCGGCGCTGGCGCCGCCGCGGCGCGGCCGCAAGCTTCCCCACGTTCTCACCCAGGAGGAGGTCCAGCACCTGCTCGCGCAGCCGCGCGGCGACGAGCCGACCGCGATTCGCGACCGGGCCCTGCTCGAGCTGATGTACGCCTGCGGGCTGCGCGCCTCGGAGACGATCGGCCTCGACGTCGGCGACGTCGACATCAAGGAGGGCTCGCTGCGGGCGCGTGGCAAGGGCTCGAAGGAGCGCATCGTTCCGGTCGGCGCCAAGGCGGCGACGGCGCTGTCGGCCTATCTGCGCGGCGCCCGGCCGAAGCTCGTGCATTCGGCCGGCGAGAACCGGCTGTTCGTCAACTTCCGCGGCGGGCCTCTGACCCGGCAGGGCCTCTACAAGATCGTCCAGCGCCACGCACGCACGGCCGGCCTCGCCGATCGCATGAGCCCCCACACGCTGCGCCATTCGTTTGCGACCCACCTCCTCGCGGGCGGCTGCGACCTGCGCTCGGTGCAGGAGATGCTCGGCCACGCCGACGTCTCGACGACGCAGCTCTACACGCATCTCTCGAGCGACGACCTCAAGCGCGCCTACTTCGACGCTCATCCGCGCGCCCATTCGCGCTGAGCTGCGTACGGGCAAAACTGAAGGTTCGACTAGCCTGGGCCGGATGCGCAGGACCGCCGCCGCGACCGTGCTGCTCTGCTGCTGTCTCGCCCTCGCGGCCTGCGGCAGCCGCCGTGGCGAACCGCCAAAGCTCGACGTAACGGCGCCCCCGGCCAAGGCGGCTGCGTACACATCGCCGAGCGGCGATGTCAGCTTTTCCTACCCGGAGAACTGGGCGGTCCAGCCGCGCGCCGCCCCGGGGGTCGTAACGGTCTCGACCGGCGGCGCCTCGGCGACGATCTGGGCCTACCGCTCGGTGTCCCTCGTGGCCGACCCGAAGGCGGCCCAGCAGGCGCTGCAGCGCTTTCTCGCCTCGCTCAAGACCCGCGACCCGAACTTCGTGGTGTCTTCGACCGCCGTGACCACGGTCTTCCAGCGACCGGCTTTCGAGGTGCAGGGGACGACAGTGATCCAGGGTCGTCCGACCGAGGCCCGCAGCGTTCACGCCTTCATCGGCGTCGGGGAGTATGTGCTCGACATGCTCGCGGACCCCGACAAGTTCGACGAGATCAACCGCACGGTCTTCAGTCCGATGCTCGTCAGCTGGCACTTCCTCGGCAACCCGCCGTCGCCCGATCAAGCCGCGGGTGGGTCGTCGTCCCCCACGGCACCGGCGAGTCCGTAGCGCGGGATGCCCGAGCTGCCCGAGGTAGAGACGATCCGCCGCCAGCTCGAGCCGGTCCTGGTCGGGCGCCGGATCGAGCGGATGCAGGTCTTCGACGAGCTCTTCAGCCGGCCGCATTCGCCCGCCGATCTCGAGCGGGCCGTCTCGGGGCGGAGCATCGAGGCCTTCAGGCGCCGCGGCAAGTACATGCTCCTCGACCTCGAGGGCGGCGTGACGCTCGTCCTCCATCTGCGGATGACCGGCAACCTGCAGCTGGCGCCCGCCGTCCCCGAGCCGCGCTTCCTGCGGGCGCTGATCCGGCTCGACGGGGACGAGACGCTGACCTGGACCGACGCCCGGCGCTTCGGACACGGCGAGGTCGTCCCGACCGCTGAGCTCGACGAGTGGTTTGCGGGTCGGCTCGGGGTCGAGCCGCTCTCGGAGGAGTTCACGCCGGAGCTGCTGCTCGAGCTCGCCGCCGGGCGCACGACACCGCTGAAGTCGTTCCTGCTCGCCCAGGACCGGGTGGCGGGGATCGGCAACATCTATGCCGACGAGGCGTTGTGGCGGGCCAAGCTGCATCCGCTCTCGCCGGCGGGATCGCTCAAGCCCGAGCACGCTGCCGCCCTGCGCGACGGCATCGTCGGCGCCCTCGAGGCCGGGCTCGACAACGGCGGCGCGTCGATCGACGACTACCTCGACGCTCGCGGCATGCGCGGCTCGATGCAGGACGAGTTCCTCGTCCACCGGCGCGAGGGGGAAGAGTGCCTGCGCTGCGACGGGATCATCCAGCGCATCGTCGTCTCGGGAAGATCGACGTACTACTGCGCCGGGTGCCAGGTGCGGCTGCGGAAGCGGCCGCGGCGCCGAAGAAAGAAAGTCAAAGCGTGACCACGCAGTCGCTGCCTGACGGATTCGAGGTTGGCCACTGGAGCGATCCCGAGGGGATGACCGGCTGCACGGTCGTGCTTGCGCCGCCCGGGAGTCGCGGCGGCGTCTGCGTCCAAGGCGGCGGGCCCGGGACCCGGGAGACCGACTCGCTCGGGCCGCTCGCCAACGCCGAGCACGTGACCGCCGTCCTGCTGACCGGCGGCAGCGCCTACGGGCTCGCCGCCGCCGACGGCGTCGTCCGCTGGTGCGAGGAGCACGAGCGCGGCTACGAGACCCCGGCCGGTTTGGTGCCGATCGTGCCCGGCGCCGTGATCTACGACCTCGCCAGCGGCGACCCCAAGGCGCGGCCGGGGCCCGACGAGGGCTACGCGGCCGCCGACGCTGCGAGCGGTGGTGAGGCGGTGGGCGGCGCCGTCGGCGCCGGGACGGGGGCGATGGTCGGCAAGCTGCTCGGCCATGAGCGTGGCTCCGCCGGCGGGATCGGGTACTGGTCGCTTGCAACGGGGGCCGGCGAGACGGTCAGCGCAATCGCGGTCGTCAATGCCGCGGGGGACGTGATCGCCGAGGACGGCACGGTGCTCGCCGGGATCAAGCCGCAAGACGGTGAGGCGCCGCGAAGCGCCGAGCTGATGGTCCAGCTCCGCGAGTTCGGACCCGCCGGCGAGCCGGAAGGCCCGCCCGGAAACTCGACCCTGGTCTGCGTCTGCACCGACGCGCCGCTCGACAAGCGCGAGTGCGCGATCGTCGCCCGCATGGCAGTCGCCGGCATGGCGCGCGCGATCGACCCGGTGTTCACGCCGGTCGACGGCGACGTTTCGTTTTGCGTGTCCTCCGGCGAGGGCCCTTCGCGCCCGTTCATCGCGATGCAGGTCGGCGTCGCCGCGGCGACCGCCACCGCGGCCGCGATTCGCAGCGCCGTATCGGCATAAGGCCGTGGACGCCTACGCGTCCGCCGCCGGAGTCAGGCTTGCTGGATGCCCGGCAACTTCAAGACCGAGGCGATCGTCCTGCGCAGCATCCGCTACGGCGAGGCCGATCGGATCGTCCACCTCTACACGGCCGCCCGCGGGCGGCTCGGCGCGATCGCCAAGGGGTCGCGACGGCCGAAGTCGCGGTTCGGCGGGCGGCTAGAGCCGTTCTTCCGCCTCGACCTCGTCCTTTACGAGGGCCGGAGCGAGCTGATGACGGTCACCGGCGCGTCGACCGTCGACGGCTACGGGGCCCTGCGCTCGGACGGCGCCCGGATCGGCGCCGCGGCGCGCGCCTGCGACGCGGTGCTGCGGCTGCTCGACTCGGCCGAGCCCAACTCCGCCGCCTACAACCTGCTGCGCAGCTACCTCGACCTGCTCGACGGGCCGCAGGGGGCGAACGGCGCGCGCCCGGCGGTGGCACTCGCCTTCCGCGCCAAGCTGGCGCTGGCCTCGGGCTTCGTCCCCGAGCTCTCCTCGTGCGCGCGCTGCGGCGAGACAGAGCACTTGAGCGCCTTCTCGGGCGCTGCCGGCGGCGTCGTCTGCGCGAGCTGCGAGGGGGAGGGGTTTCCTCTCTCCGAGGAGGCGCACGTCTTCCTCGTCAACGCCCTGGGCAAGCCGCTCGCCGAGGCCCCGGACGCAGGCGCCCCGGCCCTACGAGCCGCCGAGCGCGCGATCGGCGAGACCCTCGAGCACCACGCGCACGTGAAGCTCCGCGCCGCCGCTTAGGCCGGGGCGTGCGCGACGACGGTCTTTTGACCCGACGTGCAGACCGCGACCTTGGTGCTGCTCGGGTTGGTGACGCAAGTCCAGCCGTTGACGTCGGTTGCCTGGTCGTTGAGCGCTGCGATCAGGACCGAATGGGCTTCGGAGCACGGCGCGGGGGTTCCCGGACCGGATGAGGTGACCGGATAAGGATTGCCGTTGCCGAGGATCGGAGCGCACTTCGTCACCGTGACGGCGGGTTTCGCGGTGGGCGGGGCCTTCGACGGCGCCACGCCGGGGGCGGGAGAGGTGGGCTTCAGAGCAGGAGTGGTCGGCGTCTCGGTTGTGGGGCTCAACGTCGTGGTCGTGGGAGTTGTGGCCGCCGGGGTCGTCGACGCGTTGGTCGTCGAGCCCTTGTTGTCGCCGCCGCTGCTGAGGATCAGGACGACCGCCACCGCGATCGCGGCGAACACCAGGGCGATGAAGATCGGCAGGCCGAGCTTCCGGCGCTCGGGCAGTTCGCCTGGCTCCGGCTCGGGCGGCTTTGCGGCCGCAGCCTCCGGCCTGGCGGTCCACTCGGAGGCGGCACCCCGGGTCGTTGTCTTCCTCGCGGCGACCGTCTTCTTCTTGGCCGCGGCCGGCTTCTTGGGCGCGGACTTGGGCTTCTTAGCGGAGGACGCCCGCTTGGCGCCTCCGCTCTTGGTGGTTCTGGCCTTGGAGCCGGAGCTTGGCTTTCGCTGGGATGCCATGGCCGCAGTCTTACCCTTCTGGCGGTCGGTACATGCGCTCGGTGACGCGGAGCTTGATTCCCGCTGGAGCCGGTGCGTTCAAGCGCATCATGTTGCGGATCAGGAAGCCGGGCACCACCGATCGCTTGCCGCGGTCGTAGGCCTTGAGGCTCTGAGCTACGCACTCCTCGGCGGAGATCGACCCCGGAGGGATCGACGCCTCGGGGATCTTGGCGATCCCCTGCCACTCGGTCGGCACCGGACCGGGGTTGACCGAGAGTGCCTTGACGCCGGTGCCCTTGAGCTCGACGTGGAGGGCGTTCATGAAGGTGTCGGCGAATGCCTTGCTGGCGCTGTACGTCGTCTCGTAGGGGAGAGGCTGGAAGCCCGCGGTCGAGGCGACGGTGATCACGCCGCCGCGGCCGCGCTCGACCATAGCCGGCAGGAAGGCGTGGGTGAGGATCACGACCGCCTCGCAGTTGACGCGAACCATTTCGGCGTCGGACGCCGGTTCGATGTCGAGGAAGCGGGCGTGGTTGCCAAAGCCGGCGTTGTTGACGAGGAGGTCGACGTCGACGCCCAGCTTCGAGACCTTGCCGAAGAGCTCGTCGGCCTCGTTGGCGAGATCGCATTCGATCACGTGCGCGGTGGTCGGCAGCTCGCCCGCGAGCTTGTCGAGGCGCTCCTTGCGGCGCGCGACGAGGATCAGCTCGTAGCCCCGCTCCGCCAGTTGGCGGGCGAACTGCTCTCCGAGCCCCGAAGACGCTCCCGTCACGAGCGCTGTTTCTGCCACGCCGACCACCCTATTAGCATCGGGTCCGAACTGTTTATGGCAACCGACACCGAAATCCGCATTCCAGGGCCCGACGCTCCGCTTTCCGAGCGCATTCGCGCCTGGGAGCGGGCCGCGTTCTGGGAGCTCGCGACGCCTTCCTATCCGGCCGAGCGACGCGAGCCCGAGCCGGACAGCCCGGTGCGGACGCCGTTCCAGCGCGACCGCGACCGCATCGTCCACTCGAAGGCATTCCGCCGCTTGAAGCACAAGACCCAGGTCTTCATCGCGCCCGAGGGCGATCACTACAGGACGAGGCTTACGCACACGCTCGAGGCCTCGGGAATCTCCCGCACCGTCGCCCGCGCGCTGGGGCTGAACGAGGACCTCACCGAGGCGATCGGGCTCGGCCACGACCTCGGCCATCCGCCCTTCGGCCACCTCGGCGAGGAGGTGCTCGACGAGGCGCTCTCCGAGCACGGCCGCAGCTTTCACCACAACGAGCACTCGCTGCGGGTGGTCGAGAAGCTCGAGCGCCAGGGGCAGGGGCTCAACCTCACCGACCAGGTCCGCGACGGGATCCTCAACCACACCGGTCAGGGCAAGCCGGCGACGCTCGAGGGCCGCGTCGTGCGGATTGTCGACCGCGTCGCGTACATCAACCACGACATCGACGACGCCCTGCGCGCCGGGCTGATCGCCGACACCGACCTGCCCGCCGCCGAGATCGAGCTGCTCGGCGACACCGGCAGCGAGCGGATCGACCGCCTCGTCGTCGACATGGTCGAGTCTTCGCGCGCCACCGGCGACATCGCCCAGTCGGACGACGTCGGCGGGGCGATGCTGCGGTTGCGCAAGTTCATGTTCGACCGCGTCTACCTCGGCCCCGCGGCGCGCGGCGAGCAGGAGCGCGTCCGGCGTACCCTGGGCGGTCTCTTCGAGCACTACCTCGACACCCCCGGCGAGGTTCCGGAGACGGAGCCGGGCGCGGATCTGATGCAGCGCGTCACCGACCACCTCGCCGGGATGACAGATCGCTACGCGATCGCCCGCTTCAAGGACCTGGCTCTGCCCGAAGAATCGCGGCTGTAATGGCCAAGTTCGCGCCCGAGACCGTCGACCGCGTCAAGGACGCCGCCGACCTGGTCGAGATCGTCTCGGCCTACACGGATCTGCGGCGCGCAGGGACGCGGTTCTCGGGGCTCTGCCCGTTCCACGACGAGCGCACCCCGTCGTTCTCGGTCGATCCCCAGGAGAAGCTCTACTACTGCTTCGGCTGCGAGGCCGGCGGCGACGTCTTCCGCTTCGTCCAGGAGAAGGAGGGGCTGAGCTTCCCCGAGGCGGTCGATTCGCTCGCCGAGCGCTACGGGGTCGAGATCGACCGCGAGGAGGAGGACCCGAAGGTCGAGGCTGCGCG
>JAWVFN010000061.1:0-11897 GCA_033855935.1 Solirubrobacterales bacterium
GGGGGGGGGGGGGGGGGGGGGGGGAGCCTCCGACGTCCGTGCGCTGCCGCTTCCGGCGGGGGCAGCGTCCCTCGCCTCCCGCCTGATCGTCGCCGCGGGAGGGGGCGGTAGCGGCGGCCCGGACAACTCGGCGACCGACACTGGTGGGACCGGAGGCGCGGCGGGCGCGGCCGGAGGCAAGGGCAACTCAGGCTCTGATGCCGCCACCGGCGGCGGCGGAGCGACGGCCAGCGCTCCGGGAGTTGGAGGAGTTGGCGGCTTTGCCAACGGCGGTGCCGGCCTCCTCGGTCTGGGTGGCGCCGGCGGCTCGCTCACGGGCGCGGGCGCGGGGGCCGGAGGGGGAGGGGGCGGCGGAGGCGGACTGTTCGGCGGCGGCGGCGGCGCGACCGGCTCGAATGGGATGGCTGGTGGCGCCGGCGGAGGCGGAGGCTCGAGCGCCTTCGGAGCGACGGCGCGCAACGCTGTGGCGGGCCTCGATACAACCGGAGTCCCCTCTGTTGCGATCACCTATGCAACGGCGAAGTGCAAGAAAAAGAAGCACAAGAACCGGGCGCTCGCCGCCAAGAAGAAGTGCAAGAAGCACAAGCGCTGAGCGCAGGCCGGCGAGCCATACAATCGAGCCATGTCCGGGCACTCCAAGTGGTCCTCGATCAAGCACAAGAAGGGAGCCGCCGACGCCAAGCGCGGCAAGCTCTTCACCAAGCTCGCGCGCGCGATCACCGTCGCGGCGCGTGACGGCGGCGGCGACCCCGAGGGCAATCCGACGCTCGCTGCAGCGATCCAGAAAGCCCGCGACGCCTCGATGCCAAAGGACAACATCCAGCGTGCGATCGACCGCGGTACCGGCGAGGGCGACGACGCGGCGGCGATAGAAAGCGTCGTCTACGAGGGATACGGGCCGGGCGGCGCCGCGATCCTGGTCGAGGCCCTGACCGACAACCGCAACCGCACCGGCTCCGACGTCCGCCACGCCTTCGAGAAGTTCGGCGGCAGCCTCGGAGAGCCCAACTCGGTCGCCTGGCAGTTCGACAAGCGCGGCGTGATCCTGCTCGACGGCGAGCGCTACGGCGAGGACGCCGAGTTGGCCGCGATCGACGCCGGCGCCGAGGACGTCTCAGAGGACGACGACGTGCTCAAGGTGACGACGGCCGCCGGCGACCTGACCACCGTCCGCGAAGCCCTGGAGAAGGAGGGGATCGAGGTCCAGTCGTCGGAGCTCTCGATGGAGCCCCAGAGCACGGTCGAGGTGGGGGAGGGCGAGGCGCTCAGCCTGCTGCGCCTGATCGACTCACTCGAGGACCACGACGACGTCGACTCCGTCCACGCGAACTTTGACGTCCCCGAAGCGGTTCTTGAACGCGCGGCGGGTTGAACGAGGGACCGAAACTCCCAAACCGGGTAGGGGTTGAAGCGGCAATGAGAGAGTGCGGCGAGCGTCCTCACAGGGGGTACGTCGGGTCGCACGTGGAGGAAAAAATGAAAGCAAGCAAGAAGCTCTCGGTCGGCGTAATCGTCGCTTGCACCGCTCTTCTCGGCGGGGCAGTCTTCGGTGGCGTCGCCGACGCGAAGAAGAAGAAGAGCAGCAACGTGGCCAACATCACCGCGGCCCCGAGGTCAATCGTCCAATCGACCGGTGCCGGCCCGACACATAGGTTCGGCGTCACCCCGGTCTTCTTCAACGTCAGCAAGAAGTTCAAGGGTAAGACGGTCGCCGCGGACAGCGTGATTCTCACCGTGTCGCTGTCCGGGCCTGCTGGGTCCCTCGACGACACCTCGTTCCGGCTCAGCAACCCGAAGGGCCGTACAGCAATGCTCGACAGCCCCGGTTTGAGTACGAGCACGACAATCGGCCCGCTGACGATCACGCCGAATTCCCCGTTCGGGACGTGCGGAGTGCCGCCATGTCCGGATCCGTTCAACACGGTCAACGGCCCGGGCTTCGTGGGGACGGTTGGCGACAACAGCCTCCAGATTTTCACCGGCACCGCGATGCGCGGCACCTGGACGCTGAACATCATCGACACCGATACGAACAACGGCGCCGATGCGTTGACGTCCGCGAAGCTGAGCATCACCGCGGCGAAGTCGTAGCACCGTTATCACATGGCCGCGCCAGCGGCCGTCGAACTGAGAAGAGGCCGCGATATGCGGCCTCTTCTTTTTCCATTTGATGAAGGCATCCGGAGGGCGAGCAAGAATCAAATTCGATGATCGTCATGGGCATCGATCCTGGAGCTGCGAATACGGGATTCGGCGTCGTGCGCACCGTCAACGACCGCCTCGTCGCCCTCGACGGCGGCGTGATCGAGACCGCGCCGACGATGCCGGTCGAGGAGCGGCTCGCGGTCATCTACCGCTCGCTGAGCGAGCTGATCGAATGGCACGAGCCCAAGGCGATGGCGCTCGAGGATCTCTTCTTCGGCCGCAACGTCGGCTCCGCCCTCGTCGTGGGCCAGGCGCGGGGAGTGGCGATGCTCGCCGCCGCCGAGAGCCACGTGCCCTGCTTCGACTACACGCCGCAGGCCGTCAAGAAGGCCGTCTGCGGCTCGGGCTCGGCCGACAAGCGCCAGGTCCAGCAGATGGTCGCCGGGCTGCTCTCGCTGCCGGAGCCGCCGGAGTCAGATCACGCGGCCGATGCCCTCGCCGTGGCGATCTGCCACGCCGGCGGGGCGGGCATGCGCGCCGCGATCGAAGCCGACGCGCGGCGCACTGCTGCCGCTGCCTAGGTAATAGGGTGCCGGGCGTGGAACGACGCCGTCGCCTCAAGCTTGCCTCGCTCGTCGCAACGCTTGCGCTGTTGACCGCGATCGCGGCCGGAGGCGGTACGGCTGTCGCCAAGAAAAGGCAGGCGAAGAGCCCGACGGCAAACGTCACCGTGAACGCGAACCAGGTCGTGCCCCCCGCGCCCACGCCGACGTCGCAGGGCATCCTCACCTCGACCGCAGTCCTCGGTAAGAAGTTCAAGGGCCGTCAGATCGACGACGTCAACGTGACCCTCGTCGGCAGCGCAAGCGGGGCCGGCAGTTCGATCGGCGTGTTGAACGCAAAGCTGACGGCGCCGAACGGCAACACCGTCCTCCTCTTCAGCGATTTCCTCTTCGGGCAGACGCTCGGACCGCTGACCCTCGACGACGAGACGCCCGTCTTTCTCAACGGTGGCGGAACACCGTCCTCTGATCCCGAAGCGCTCAACGCCCCGTATGCAGGCAAGGCCGCGCCGAGTAGCCCGCTGATCGAAATGGATGGCGGCCCCGCCAAGGGCGTCTGGACGCTGAAGATCCGAAACGAGGACAACAACGCCGCCCACGTCCATACGTTGGCGTCCTGGACCCTCCAGGTCAAGACACACGCCCCCTTCGTCACGAAGTAAAGGCATCCGGGCAGCGCCCCAGAATCATTTGGAATGATCGCTTCCGTCAGCGGCGAGGTCCTCGTCCGCAGGCCCGACTACGTCGTCATTGACGCGGCGGGGGTCGGCTACCGCCTGGCCGTCTCGTCCGAGACCCTGCGGGCCGTTCCGGCCATCGGGAAGAAGTCGACGCTGCATGCCCACCTCGTCCCCCGCGACGACGCGCTCAACCTCTACGGCTTCGCTACCGAGGAGGAGCGCGAGCTCTTCCTATTGCTGATCTCGATCAGCGGCGTCGGGCCCAAGGTCGCGATGGCGGTTCTCTCGGGCGGACCGGTCCGCGAGTTGCTGTCGGCGATCGCCGGCGGAGACGCGAAGCGGTTCCAGGCGGTTCCGGGGATCGGCAAGCGCACCGCCGAGCGGATCATCGTCGAGCTGCGCGAGAAGGTCGCGGGCGAGCTCGAGGGCGCCGACATCGAGATCCACAAGGGCGACGGCGTCTCCGCCCGCTCGGAGGCGCGCGACGGCCTCCTCAACCTCGGCTACACCCCGGCCGAGGCCGAGAAGCTCCTCGACAGCGCCTCGGGAGAGAGCGCCGAGGAGCTCGTCCAGTCGGCCCTGCGCCACGCCGCCGGAGCGAAGGAGGCCGCATGAAGCCCGTAAAGCCCGGCGAGGGCATCAAGACGCCCGACTTCGACGCAAGGTTGATCGATGCTCGGAAAGCCCCCGATATCCCCGCAGGCGAAGCCGAGGAGATGGCGGAAGATGATGTCGACCGCAGCCTGCGCCCGGCGCGGCTCCAGGACTTCGTCAACCAGGTCCAGATCACCGACCAGCTCGAGATCTTCATCGCCGCGGCGCGGAAGCGCGGCGAGCCGCTCGACCACGTGCTGCTCGCCGGCCCGCCCGGGCTCGGCAAGACCTCGCTCGCGCACATCATCGCCGCCGAGCTCGGGGTGCCGATGGTGCAGACCGCCGGCCCGGCGCTCGAGCGCAAGGCCGATGTGGCGGCCTTCCTGACCTCGCTCGAGCCGGGCTCGGTCTTCTTCATCGACGAGATCCACCGCCTCGGCCGGGCCGTCGAGGAGACGCTCTACCCGGCGATGGAGGACCGCCGGCTGCCGGTCGTGCTCGGCCAGGGCGCCGGGGCCAGAACCGTGACCCTCGACCTGCCCGATTTCACCCTGATCGGCGCCACCACCAGAACCGGGCTACTGACGACGCCGCTGCGCGACCGCTTCGGCGTCTCCCACCGGCTCGAGCACTACGCGCCCGAGGATCTGGCGCTGATCGTCGAGCGCTCGGCCGGAATCCTCGGCATCGAGCTCTCCAGCGAGGGCGGCAGCGCGATTGCAGCCCGCGCCCGAGGCACGCCGCGCGTCGCCAACCGCCTGCTGCGGCGGGTCCGCGACTTCGCCGAGATCCGCGGCACCGGGGTCATCGACGCGGCGATTGCCGCCGAGGCGCTCGAGATGCTCGAGGTCGATGCCGCCGGGCTCGACCGCCACGACCGCCAGCTCCTCGACGTCGTCGCGCGCAAGTTCGCCGGCGGTCCGGTCGGCCTCTCGACCCTTGCGGTCGCGGTCGGGGAGGAGGAGGACACGATCGAGGATGTCTTCGAGCCGTACCTCCTGCAGCAGGGGCTGATGAAGCGGACTCCGCGGGGCCGCGTCCTCACCGAGGGCGGCTACGAGCACCTCGGCCTGCCGGTCCCGGAGGGCACCGCGAGTCTTTTCTGAAGGTTCGCGTTAGCCCAGGTTGAGCGGGTTGGCTAGCCTTGGATGGGATGCCCTACTTCATCTGCCCGAACTGCGGGAACAGAGAGCTGAGCGGTGAACGCACCGCCGGCTTTTCGACCCGTCCCCGAAGCTGCTCCAAGTGCGGTTTCGGTTTCCTCTTCGAGCTTCTCGACGACTACATGCCCGCCCCCGGCGCCGCCTTCTTCACCCTCGACCAGCAGGCCCGCGTGCTCGATCTCGGCAAGGGCGCCTTCGAGCTCACCGGCCTCAAGGACGAAGACGTGATCGGCCGCCCGGTCCAAGAGGTGCTCGGCCTCGAGTGGATCGACCCCGGCGACGCCGAGGCGCCGGACATCAACGGCGACGGACAGACTGACCCGATCGAGACCTCGCTGGAGTGGGGTGTGCGCTCATTGGGCAAGAAGGTCTCGGTTAACGCCGAGGGAGATTTGCCGGCCGAAGCGACAGCAGACGTTTTCCCCGCCTATGACGACGATGGCGGGCTGCTGCTCGTTTTGACGCCGGAATAAGGCCAGATGGGCAACCGCCGCCGCAACCTCTTCATCCTGCTCTTCGTCCTCGGCCTTCTGGCCGGGTCGGTCGCGGTGATCGCGACGATGAAGACGCGACTCGGCCTCGATCTCAAGGGCGGCACCGAGCTCGTCTACGAAGGCCGGCCGACGCCGCAGGAGCCAACCGTCACCAGCGCCGACATCACGCGCTCGATCGACATCATCCGCCAGCGCACCGACAAGCTCGGCGTCGCCGAGCCCGAGATCGCCCAGGTCGGGGCGAACCAGATCTCGGTCGGGTTGCCCGACGTGCAGAACGCCGATCGCGCCATCGCCCAGGTCGGCAGCACGGCGCAGATGTACTTCTACGACTGGGAACCGAACGTGATCGGCGCGCCGGGCGTGCAGAACCCGAGCGAGACGCCCTTCCCGCGCCTCTTCAACGCGGTCGAGCTCGCGTCGAAGCAACCACCGGAGTGCCAGGGATGCACAACGGGCCCCCGCTACTACTTGTTCGGCAAGCAGAGCGAGCAGCTACTCGCCGGACCTGAGACAAGCCGCTCGGACCTGTTCGTCAACCAGCCGAACCACGTGCAGCCCGCCGACAGCATCGTCGTCACCGTGCCGCAGGGGACGCTCGTCGTGCTCGCCGACAAGCAGAACCCGAGTGACCCCGACCGCTGGTACGTGATCCACGACCGGCCGGCGCTCTCGGGAACCGACATCACCAACCCGCAGTCGAACACCGACAACAGCGGGCCGATCGTCACCTTCGACTTCAACGGCGACGGGCGCCAGAAGTTCCAGGACGTGACCCGCAAGATCGCCCAGCGCGGTCTCGCCAACGCCCTTCCCGGCGCCCCGTCGGCCAACCAGTCCGGCCACTTCGCCGTCGTCCTCGACAACGCGATCGTCTCGCGGCCGATCATCGACTACGGCCAGAACCCCGACGGCATCGACGGTCGCACCGGGGCCCAGATCTCCGGGCTGAACAGCATCACCGAGGCCAACGACCTCGCCGAGTTCCTCAAGATCGGCGCCCTGCCGATCGAGCTGAAGCTGATCTCGACGACGACCGTCTCGGCGACGCTCGGCCAGCAGGCCCTCGACCAGGGCCTCAAGGCAGGGGTTATCGGCCTGCTGCTGATCCTGGCCTTCCTGATCCTCTATTACCGCTTCCTCGGGGTCGTGGCCGGAATCGGGCTGGTCGTCTACGCGGTCTTCTTCTTCGCCCTGATCAAGTTGATCCCGATCACCCTGACCTTGCCGGGCATAGCCGGGTTGATCCTGACTATCGGGGTGGCGGCCGACGCCAACATCATCATCTTCGAGCGCATCAAGGAAGAGGTGCGCGGCGGCAAGTCGCTCTCATCGGCGATCGCCACCGGCTACCGCAAGGGGATCGCGACGATCCTCGACGCCAACGTGATCACGCTGATCACGGCGTTCATCCTCTTCGTGCTCGCGACAGCCGGCGTCAAGGGGTTCGCCTTCGTCCTCGGCGTCGGCACGATCGTTTCGCTGTTCACGGCGGTGGTCTTCACCCAGGCTTTCCTCGGGCTGTTCGGCCGATCGCGCCTGATGCGGTCGCCGTCGATGCTCGGCGCCAGCGCCGAGCAGCGCGTGCGCTGGCACTTCGACTTCATGGGCGCCAGCCGCTGGTTCTTCTCGCTGTCGGGAATCATCCTCTCGATCGGCGCGATCGCCTTCGCGACCAAGCAGCTCAACCTCGGCATCGACTTCCAGTCGGGCACCCGGATCAAGGCCGCCCTGGTCCAGCAGCCGACCGTCGACCAGGTCCGCACAGCGCTCTCGAATGCCGGCATCGGCAATGCCCAGGTTCAGTCGGTCACCGACAAGCAGTTCGGCACCCACGCCTTCCAGATCGAGAGCGAGCTCGACCCGCAGAAGATCCCCATCGTCCAGAGCACGCTGCAAAAGGACTTCGGCATCGTCAACAACGGCTTCGACAGTCAGTCGGTCGGCCCGACCTTCGGCGCCACCGTCGCCAAGAGCGCCGTCTACGCCCTGATCTTCTCCCTCTTCGTGATCGGCGGGTACGTCGCCTTCAGGTTCGAGCCCAAGTACGCCGTACCGGTGCTGATCGCGTTGGCCCACGACATCCTGATCACCGGCGGCGTCTATTCCCTTACGGGAAGGGAGGTGACGAGCGGCACCGTGGCCGCCTTCCTGACGATTCTCGGCTACTCGCTATACGACACCGTGATCGTCTTCGACCGCGTGCGCGAGAACGTGCCGAGGCTGCCGCGCGCTGCTTTCTCGCAGATCGTCAACCGCTCGATGAGCGAGGTTTTGACGCGGTCGCTGATCACCGGTCTGTCGACGGTCTTCCTCGTCAGCGTGCTGTTCGTCTTCGGTGGCACGACGCTCCAGGACTTCGCCTTCGCGATGCTGATCGGAATCCTCTCCGGTACCTACTCGTCGATCTTCATCGCCTCGCCGGTGCTCACCGCGTGGAAGGAGCGCGAGCCCGCCTACCGGCGCCGGCGCGAGCGGATCGAGGAGCAGATGGGCCGAGTGCCGGCCTTCCCCGAGGAGAATGTGGTCGCGCGACTCGATGACGAGCCCGAGCCCGAAGGAGGCGAGACCGAGCCGGCGCTGGTCGCGCCCGCACCAAGCCGCGCCTCCCAGCCGCCTCCGCCGCCCGCACCGCCGGCCCCTGAGCAGACGGCTCCGACGTCGCCTGTCACCCCGCCTGTCTCACCGGCCGCGGAGCCCGATGGCGACGGCGATGGTGAGGTCGACGCAGGCGAAGCCGCGCGCCAGCATCCGGAGCTGAGCGAGGCGAGTGCGGCTGCGCTCGAGCGGATGCGCGAGGAGCGCGGCGGCGGGCGCAAGGGCCGGCGCAAGCGCAAGCACGGGAGGCCCCGCTGATGGCTGCCCTGGTCTGGTTCACGGTCGGCATCGCCCTCTGGCACTTCACGGTCTTCCTTCCCGACCGCTTCTGGAGCGGCATCGTCGGCGCCTTCATCGGGTCCACGATCGGCGCGATGATCTCCGGCGCGATCGTCCAGGTTGCGCTTGGAAACTCAATCGGCCAAACCGACATCGGCACCGTGATCGCAGCCCTCCCCGGGGCCCTGATCGGCATGGCGATCATCTACGCGATCGGTATGCGTCAGGAGCGAACCGCAAAAGCGTAGTTCCGTCCCAGGCTCTTCTTAGCCTGGGTAGGTGTTCGCTCTCGAACGGTATTCCTACCGGGAGGCCCGCTCGCTCGCCGAGCAGCTCGGGCTGGCCGAACCGCTCGCGGTGATGCTGGTCCGGCGGGGCTTCCGCACGGCCGATGCCGCGCGCGAGTTCATCGATGGCGCCGACGAGCACGATCCATTCGAGTTCGAGTCGATGCCGCGGATCACGGCGCGGCTGCTCGCCGCGGCGCGCGCCGGCCGCAAGATCACCGTCCACGGCGACTACGACGTCGATGGGGTCTGCTCGACGGCGATTCTGGTGCGCACCCTGCGCGAGCTCGGTGCCGAGTGCGACTGGCTGATCCCCGACCGCGCCGCCGACGGCTACGGCCTGACGATGGCGACGATCGAGCGCCTGACCGAGCGCGGCACCAAGGTGCTGCTCACGGCCGACTGCGGGATCTCCTCGGCGGCCGAGGTCGCGGCCGCCGAAGAGGCGGGGATCGAGACGATCGTCACCGACCATCACCAGCCGCCCGAGGTGCTGCCCGACTGCCCGATCTTGCACCCGGTCATCTCCGGCTATCCGTTTGCCGAGCTCTGCGCGACGGCCGTCGCCTACAAGCTCGCCGTCGGACTGCGGCGAGAGGCCGGGGCGGGCGAGCGGCGCGCCGACGCCGAGCTCGAGCTCGTAGCGCTCGCCACCGTTGCCGACATGGTCCCCCTGGTCGGCGAAAACCGGCGGCTCGTCCGGGCCGGTCTGGCCGAGGCGCGCAAGGGCGCGCGCCCGGGGCTGCGGGCGCTGATCCAGGTCGCCCGGGCCGACCCGGCAAAGCTCAATGCTGGCGACCTCGGCTTTCGCATTGCACCGCGGATCAACGCCGCAGGCCGCCTCTATCGCGCCGACGCCGGCGTCGAGCTGATGCTCACCGAAGACCCCGAGCGCGCGTCGCAGATCGCGGCCGAGCTCGACGCGGCCAACTCCGAGCGCCGCGCCACCGAGCGCGACGCCCTCGCCGACGCCGAGCGCCAGCTCGCCAAGCAGGAGGCGGGCGCCCCGGCGATCGTCCTCGCGGGCACCGACTGGCACCCCGGCGTGATCGGCATCGTCGCCTCGCGCCTCGTCGATCGCAACTGGCGGCCGGTGATCCTGATCGCGGTCGACGGGGCGACTGGCCGCGGCTCCGGCCGCTCGATCCCGGGCTTCGATCTGGTCAAGGCGCTCGGCGCCTGCGCCGGGCATCTGACCCGCTTTGGCGGGCACGCCGCCGCCGCCGGCCTCGAGATCGAGGCCGACCGGATCGAGGACTTCCGCCGCGCCTTTGCCGCGGAGGCCGAGCGCACGCTGACGCCCGAGCAGCTCGTCCGCCACGAGCGCGTCGACGCCGTCGTCGGCGTCGGGCGGGACGGCCTCGGTCTCGAGCTCGCCGAGCAGCTCGAGCAACTCGCGCCTTTCGGCTCCGGCAACCCAGAGCCTCGCCTGCTCGTGCCGTCGGCGACAGTCGAGGATCTGCGTCCTCTGGGCGATTCCGGCGATCACGTCCGGTTTCAGTTGCGCAGCGGCGCCGGCCGCGCCCAGGGCGTCGCCTTCCGCGTTGGATCCAAATTCAGCAAGATCGATGGCCCGGTCGACCTCTCGGTCAAGCTTGAGATCGACCGCTGGAACGGCGCGATCGAGCCCCGCGTCATCGTCGAGGAGTTCGAGCAGGTACCGGCCGCGACGGATGACGCGGTCCCGAGCCCTGTCGACGGCGAGGAGTGGTGGCGCCGCTTCGACGCCGAGCTCGCCGCCCCGCTCGAGGACTGGCCGGCCCCCGAGCTGCGCGAGGAGATCGACATCGCCCGCGCCGCCGCGGACCGCGAGGTCGTCGACCGGCGCGGAAGGGCGACCGTCGCCGGGATTGCCGAGCTCGCCTCGAGCGGCGCGCCGGTGCTGATCGCCTGCGCCGACGCCGGCCGCCGGCGGGCGCTCGTTGACGGCGCCGCCGACCCGCGCCGTCTCGGCGCCGAGCGACCGGCCGAGGTCATCTCCGCACGAGCCCCCGCCGAGGTTGCCAGCGCCGCGCTCGAGCGGGCCACCGCGCCCCGTGGGCTGGCGCTCGCCGACTGGGCGGTCATCTCGGCGGCGCCCGGCCTCGCCCGGCGCTTCGAGCACATCGTCCTGATCGAGCCGCCGCCGTTCGATCATCTCGACCGGCTCGTCGCCAGCGGCGCTTCGGCCGGCGACCACGGGGCCGAGGTCGCGCCATTGACGCCCGGCTACCTGCACGTCGCCTGGGGCGAGGCCGAGCTCGAGCTCGCCGGCCGCTGCCTCGCCTGGGAGTGGGAGACCCGCGCCCAGGCGGGTGCGATCTACACGGCACTCGGTCCCTCCAAGGAGTTGGCGGCGGCCGAGCTCGCGGCGGCTCTCGGCGGCGAGGGCCGCTATCCCCGGACCCCAGAGATCGCCGCCCGCGCGGTGCGGGTATTGGTGGAGGCGGGGCTCTGTGCCTACACGCAGAACGACACCGGCGGCGTGCTGCGGGTCGTATCCTCGGAGGAAACCGATCTGCTCCGTTCCCAGGCGTACCGCGCCTACGGGGCAAGGCACGAGGAAGGCAAGCAATTCCTGAGAAGGCAAAAACAGCCGGAGAGGGTTCCGGAAGCGGCATAAAGGTCGCGAGCAACGGGCACACGAAGGTCGGCGAGCCGCCGGCCAAGGCGCCCAAGCCCCGCCCCGACCAGATCACCCAGCAGCTCAGCGACGAGCAGCGGGCGCTGCTCGGCAACCTCTTCGCGGTGGTCGAAGAGCACTACGCCGACGCCAGCGAGCCGATCGACCGCAAGGCGCTCGAGCGCGCCTTCGCCTTCGCCTGCGAGAGCCACGAGGGCCAGGAGCGCAAGTCCGGCGAGGACTTCATCACCCACCCGCTCGGGGTCGCCCAGATCTGCGCGGGGATGCGGCTCGACACCGAGACCCTGTGCGCGGCGCTCCTCCACGACACAGTCGAGGACACGAGCGCCAGCCTCGACCAGGTCGGCAAGGAGTTCGGCGAGGAGATCGCCCAATTAGTAGACGGTGTGACCAAGCTGACCGAGATCACCTTCAAGAGCCGCGACGAGCACCAGGCCGAGAACTACCGCAAGATGATGGTCGCGATGGCGA
>JAWVFN010000062.1:0-2715 GCA_033855935.1 Solirubrobacterales bacterium
GGCGGCTGCGATCAAGGCCGCCGACGCCGGCGCCAAGGTCCTGCTCGTCGCGCGGACTCCGGAGAAGCTCGAGGAAACCAAGGCCGAGATCGAGGAGGCCGGCGGCGAGGCCCACATCCACCAATGCGACCTCTCCGACATCGGCGAGATCGAGCGGATGGCTGCCGAGGTCCTCGACCAGCACGGCAAGGTCGACATCCTCGTCAACAACGCCGGCCGCTCGATCCGGCGCTCGATCAACCTCGCCTACGACCGCTTCCACGACTACGAGCGGACGATGCAGCTCAACTACTTCGGCGCCGTGAGGCTGATCCTCGCGCTGATGCCGGAGATGCAAAAGGGCAGCAAGGGTAAGCGCGGGGGGCACATCATCAATGTCAGCTCGATCGGCGTGCAGACGAACACGCCGCGGTTCTCGGCCTACGTCGCCTCGAAGGCGGCGCTCGACGCCTTCTCGCGCTGCATTGCCTCCGAGGTCATCGACAGCGGTGTCCACATAACGACGATCCACATGCCGCTGGTGCGGACGCCGATGATCGCGCCGACGAAGATGTACGACGCCTTCCCGACGATCACGCCCGAGGAAGCCGCGGACATGATCACCGACGCGATGATCCGCAAGCCGAAGAAGGTCGCGACGCGGCTCGGTAACTTCGGCGAGCTGCTCTACAACGTCGCGCCCAAGGCCTCAGACGCGATCCTCAACACCGCCTTCAAGCTGTTCCCCGACTCCAGCGCCGCCAAGGGCAAGGACAAGGACGGCAAGGACAAGGGCAAGGACGAGGAGCTCTCGAGTGAGGGCGTCGCCTTCGCGTACTTGATGCGCGGCGTTCACTGGTAATAGCCGGCCGGCTCAAACACTGGGGCTGGGGGTATGAGGAGCAGCAGCCCGACCGCGCCGGGCTCGAAGGAATCGCCGCCGCCGCGCGCGAGCGGCTCGGATTCGGTGGCGATGAGATCAAAGAGCCGGTGCCGCTCGACGCGGTCGAGCTGCCCGAGCCGCGGCTGAAGAAGATCCCCAAGCCGCTGCAGAAGCTGCTCTCGGATGACCACTACGACCGCGTCTCGCACTCGCTCGGCAAGGCCTACCGCGACGTCGTCCGCGGCTTCCGCGGCGAGTTCTCAAATCCGCCCGACCTCGTCGCCTACCCCGAGTCGCCCGAGGACGTCGACGCGATCCTCTCCTTCTGCGCCGACGAGAGAGTGGCGGCGATTCCCTTCGGCGGCGGCACCAGCGTCGTCGGCGGGGTCGAGCCGCGGATGCGCGAGGAGTACCCGGGCGTCGTCTCGATCGACCTCAAGCGCATGGACAAGGTGCTCGAGATCGACGCGGTCTCGCGCGCGGCGCGGATCCAGGCCGGCGCCACCGGCCCGGTGCTCGAGGATCAGCTGCGCGGCGACGGCTTCACCCTGCGCCACTTCCCGCAGTCGTTCGAGTACTCGACCCTCGGCGGCTGGATCGCAACCCGGGCCGGCGGCCACTTCGCGACGCTCTACACCCACATCGACGACCTGGTCGAGTCGGTCAGCGCGATCACCGGCACCGGGGACCAGTGGGAGAGTCGCCGGCTGCCGGGCTCGGGCGCCGGGCCGAGCCCCGACCGGATGCTGCTCGGCTCCGAGGGCATCCTCGGCGTGATCACGGAGGCCTGGGTCCGAGTCCAGCCGCGGCCCGAGTTCAAGCTTTCCTGCGGCGTCGCCTTCGACGCCTTCCTCGAAGGGGCGGCGGCGGTGCGGGCGCTTTCCCAGTCGGGGCTCAACCCGGCCAACTGCCGCCTGCTCGACGCGCTGGAGTCGGAGACGACCGGCGCCGGCCCGCCCGGCAAGGCACTGCTCGTGCTCGGCTTTGAGTCGCCGGCGGTGCCCGTCGGCGCGCCGATGGACGAGGCGATCGAGATCGCGCGCTCACACGGGGGCGTCCCCGGCGAGATCCGAGGGAAAGGGCCCGCCGACTCCGAAGCCGAGGAGTCAGCAGTTGACAGGTGGCGCGGCGCCTTCCTCGCCGCCCCCTATCTCCGTGACGGCTTCGTCGCCTGTGGCGTCCTCAGCGACACCTTCGAAACCGCGATCACCTGGGACAAGTTCGAGAGCTTCCACGAGACCGTTATGGACGAGGCGACGAAGAAGGTCGAGGAGGTCTCGGGCCAGGCCCGGGTCAGCTGCCGCTTCACCCACGTCTACCCCGACGGCCCGGCCCCCTACTTCACGGTCCTGGCCCCGGCCAAGCGCGGCGGCGAGGTCGAGCAGTGGGATGAGATCAAGGCCGCGGCGTCGGAGGCGATCATCGACTGCGGCGGCACGATCACCCACCACCACGCCGTCGGCCGCGACCACCGCCCCTGGTACGACCGCCAGCGCCCCGAGCCCTTCGCCGATGCGTTGCGCGCGGCAAAGGCCGAGGTGGATCCGCGCGGGCTCCTCAACCCCGGCGTCTTGATCGACCCGAAGTAGTCCTGCGCCAATTACTACGGTGGTGTATATTCACCGCCGTGGCGTTCAGGATCCGCAAACGCGAGCCGGTCGAGCCCAACGAGGACTACGGGTTCTTCGGGCCTGGATCGATGACCTGGAAGGTGTGGAGCTATCCCACCGCGCTGACCGTCGGCTTCCAGCGATCGGTCGTCGTCGAGGAGCTCGACCCGGCGCTGATCGCGGCCGTCTCGCAGACCAACGCGATTCGCTACCGGGCGCGCAGCCGCTATGACCGCACCGTCC